>JBBSBE010000014.1:0-48095 GCA_038251625.1 Rhodobacterales bacterium | reverse complement strand
GCCTATGGCTGGCGCGCGGCGGTGTGGCTGGCGGCGGGGGTGGCGCTGGGGGCGGTGGTGCCGCTGAACGTGATGGGCGTGCGCGCCCTGCGCCCCCGCCTGACCGATCCGCCCCCGCCCCCACGCGGCAACCCGCGCGCGATGTTGCGGCTGGGGCGGTTCTGGCTGCTGGCGGCGCTTTTTGCACTGACCAATCTGGGGCACTGGATGGTGATCAGCTTCCTTCTGCCGGTGCTGACCGAGCAGGGACTTTCGCACGGGGTCGCCGTGCTGGCGGCATCCTGCATCGGGCCTGCGCAGGTGCTGGGCAGGCTGGCGCTTCTGGGGGCCGAGGCGCGGGTGGGCGCGCGGATGGGGGCGCTTTTGTCTGTTGGCGGGCTGGTGCTTGGGGCAGCACTTCTGTGGGTGGCCGGGGCAGGGGCGCCTGTCGCCATTGCGTTTGCGGTGGTGCAGGGCGCATCCATCGGCGTCATGACGATCCTGCGGCCGGTGCTGGTGGCCGAGGCTTTGGGCCGTGCGGGGTATGGATCTGTCGCGGGGATGCTGGCTATTCCGTCGATGCTGGCGACGGCTGCAGCACCGCTATTGGGCGCGGTGCTGCTGGCACAGGGCGGGACCGGCCTCTTCTGTGCCGTGGCGCTGGGGTTGGCGCTCGCCGCGCTGGTGATCGCGCGGCGATTGCCTTTGGGTCAGCCGATGTAATCGCGGTGCAGCGCCCAATCGGCTTCACTGAAGCGGGCGGTCGCGAAGTTGCCCTGGTGCCAATAGGGATAGATGTAGGGCACGCGACTGACCTCGTTCAGCCGGGAAAGATCCTCTGGCGTCAACTTCAGATCCACCGCCTTGAAGTTGTCGATGAACTGCGCCTCGTTCCGCCCGCCGACCACCAGCGAGGATATCGCCGGACGCGTCAGCAGCCAGGCCAGCGCCACTTGCGCCGCAGATGCGCCATGGGCAGCGCCGATCTCGACCAGCACATCGACGATCCGCCACAGCTTTTCCTCGTCCCGGATCGGCGGTTCCGTCCAGCCCGCGAACTGCCGCGTGCCTTCCGGCGCCCCTTGGCCGCGCCGATGCCTGCCCGACAGAAGGCCCGCTGCCAGCGGGCTCCACACCATCACGCCAAGGCCCTGATCGACCGAGAGGGGAAGAAGCTCATACTCGGCCTCGCGGGCCTCCAGCGTGTAGTGGATTTGCTGGGTCACGAAGCGGGCACCCATCGCGCGGTCGGCGGCGGCCAGCGACTTCATCACCTGCCAGCCCGAATAGTTGGAGCACCCGATGTAGCGCACCTTCCCGTGCTGGACCAACGTATCGAGGGCCGCCATCTTTTCCTCGACTGGCGTCGTGCCGTCCCATTCGTGAATGAAGTAGATATCGATGTAATCGGTGCGCAGGCGCTTCAGGCTGCGCTCGCATTCGCGGATAAGGTGAAAGCGGGAGGTGCCCTCATCATTCGGGCCGTCGCCGATGCGCATGCGGGCCTTGGTGTTGATGAGAACGCTTTCGCGGCGACCCTCCAGCACCTCGCCCAGAATTTCTTCGGAGAGCCCGGTCGAATACATGTTGGCGGTGTCGAAAAGGTTCACCCCATGGTCGATGCAGACGTCGACCAGCCGCCGCGCCTCGGGCACGCCCTGATTGCCGACCATTCCGAACGGGCCCTTTCCGCCAAAGGTGAAAGTGCCCATCGCGATGGCCGAAACCTTGAGGCCCGAACGGCCAAGCGTTCTGTATTCCATGATCTTTCCTTGTCTTTATTCAGCTCAGTCTATCGCGGATGTGGCGCAGGCCAAATTCCGGGCTGGTCAGAACCGGCACCGTAACCGATACCCCCGCAGCCGCCCGTGCCATCGACGCCTGCGCAAGGACGATCACATCGACTTGCGGTGCCATTTGCAGCAGGGCTTCGGCGATTGCCGCATCATGGCCGATTGCATCTCCGGCCTGCAACCGCGCGAAGGCGCCGTCGCAAAGATGCGCGATGACGGCGCCGCCCAGCCCCTCGATCAGCGCGGCGGTCGGGGCAAGCGTGGTGGGCAGGGTCGCGATGACACCCACGCGCGGGCCGATGGCGAGTGCGGCATGCGCCATCCCCTGATCGATGCGAAAGAGGGGCACGGGACAGAAAGGCCGCGCTTCTTCCACGGCTGTCCCAAGGGTTGAGCAGGTGACGATGACCGCCCCCGCGCCTGCATCGACTGCAGACCATATGTGCCCCAGCATCCGCCGCTTGGTTGCCACCGACAGCGCGCCGTCGCGGATGGTGCGGGCGAGGAGGCGGTCATCGACAATGTGAAAGACATCGCGCCCCGGCAGTTCAGCCCGCGCCAGATCGGCGAAAACGGGCAGAAGGCCCGGAACGGTGTGCAGAAAGGCGAGGCTTTGGGTCATACGATCCCTGCGGAGGTGCCGCCCGCTGGTGGACGCTCGCGGGCCTTGGCGGCGCGGTAGCCGCTGGCGCGGTAAGTTGCCATCGGATCAAGCGCCCCTCCGGACCGTCTGCGCGCCTCGGCGAGAAGGGGCGATACATCGGTGCGGAAGGCGGCTTTCAGCGTGTTGTGCGCGAGCAGCGCATCATTGCTTTCCTGCGCGGCCTCAAGCGCCGCCCGATCCACCAACATGGATTGCGCCGCCGCGCGCGCAATTTCGGTCGCCGAGCCGATCAGGCTTTCAATCGGGTCGGTCACGTTGTGGGACTGATCGATCATGTGCGCGGGGGCGAAGGAGGGCAGGCGGCGGTGGGCATCCTCCAACTCGTTGAACACAAGAAACAGGCGGAAGGGATCGATGGCGCCTGAATCGAGGTCGTCGTCGCCATACTTGCTGTCGTTGAAATGGAACCCACCGAGTTTCCCCGCCCGGATCAGCCGTGCCACGATCTGTTCGATGTTGGTTGTGGGGGCGTGGTGGCCGAGGTCCACAAGGCACATTGCCTTCGGGCCCAGTTCCTGCGCGGCCATCAGGCTCGACCCCCAGTCGGCGATGACGGTGGAATAGAAGGCGGGCTCGTAGATCTTGTGTTCAAGGAAGATGTGCCAGCCATGCGGCGCCACCGCGACGATCTCTTTCAGCGCGCCGATGTAGCGGTCGAAGACGGCGGAAAGGTTGGTCTGGCCGGGAAAGTTCGATCCATCCCCGAGCCAGACCGTCAACGCACGCGACCCCAGCGACTTGCCCATCTCGATGCAGGCGATATTGTGCGTGATCGCCTGCTGGCGGGTCGCCGGATCCGTGTGGGTCAGCGAGCCGTACTTGTAGCTGTGAAGCTGGCCCGGCTGGTCCTGAAACGTGTTGGAATTGACCGCATCGAAGCCGAGGCTCTCGGTGGCGGCCATTTCGCGGTAGCCTGCAACATCGTCTACCCGGTCCCACGGGAAATGCGGGGACACGCGCGGGCAAAGGCGGACAAGGTGTTGGACGGTGGCGCAATCCTCGAGCTTTTCGAAAGGGTTGCGCGGCTCGCCGGGGCCGGGGAAGCGGGCAAACCGGGTACCGCCGGTTCCCACGGCCCACGTGGGCAGCGCCACCTCGAAGGCCTGTACGCGCGCGACAATGGCTTCGGCGTCGATACGCCGGCGGGCAAGCTGTCGTATCAGCGCGTCAAGATCCTCGGCATGCGCGGGGCTCGCCGCTTCGTTGGCTTCGGCGATGAAATCGGTGCTTATGCGATGGGTCATGGCATCCTCTTTCAGCGGGTGAACGACATGGCGTTGCCTGCGTCCACATTCAGGATATTGCCAGTGGATTTCGCCGCGAGGTCACTCGCGAAGAAGGCGATCCCTTCCGCGATATCCTGTGGCAGAACCGAACGTTTGAGAAGCGAGCGTTCAAGGTAAATCCGGTCGAGATCATTCTCGGCCACGCCATAAGCTGCCGCCCGCTGCGTGCGCCATTCGCCCTGCCAGATGGTGGAGCCTTGCAGGACGGCATCGGGGTTCACGGTGTTGACGCGGATGCCATGTGGGGCACCTTCCAGCGCAAGGCAGCGCGCGAGGTGAATCTCGGCCGCCTTGGCCGTGCAGTAGGCCGACGCGTTCGGCGACGCGGCAAGGCCGTTCTTCGACGCCACAAACACGATGGACCCGCCCGCACCTTGCGCCTTCATCATCCGGAAGCCTTCGCGGGCCACAAGGAAGTAACCCGTTGAGAGGATCGCCATGTTGCGGTCCCAAAGTTCCAGCGTTGTGTCCTCGATTGGGGCCGATGAGGCGATGCCCGCGTTCGAGACCACGATATCGACGCCGCCAAACGCCCGGGCAGCTTCGGCAAAGGCGGCGATCACGCTGGCTTCGCGGGTGACGTCCATCGGGATGCCGACTGCCGCATCCCGGCCGTATGTCTTGCGCAATGCCCCGACCACAGCCTCCAGCGCGTCGGCGTTGATATCCGTTGCGACCACGACCGCGCCATCGGCCATCAACCGGGCGCAGGTGGCGCTGCCGATGCCGCCGGCCGCCCCTGTGATCAGCGCCACGCGGCCCGCAAGCGGCTTTGGCTTTGGCATCCGCTGAAGTTTGGCTTCTTCGAGCAGCCAGTATTCGATATCGAACGCCTCCTGCTCCGGCAGGCCTTGATAGGTGCTGACGCCCGACGCGCCGCGCATCACGTTGATGGCGTTGGTGTAGAATTCGGCGGCAATCCGGGCCGTGGCCTTGTCTGCGGCAAAGGTGATCATGCCGACTGTCGGCACCAGATAGACAACTGCATTCGCATCGCGCATCGCAGGGCTGTTGTCGTGCCTGCAGCGTTCGTAATAGGCGGCATAGTCGGCGCGGTAGCCCGCGAGGGCAACGTCAAGATCGCCCGGCCCGATGTCCGCGGCCAGGATCAAGGGGCAGATCTTGGTGCGCAGGAAATGGTCGGGGCAGGAGGTGCCCATCGGGGCCAGCGTTTCAAGCGCGTCGGAATTGACGAAAGCCAGCACCTCTGCTGCATCGGTGAAGTGTCCGACCTTCGCGCCACCGGTCGCAATGCGGCCCTTGATCAGCGGCATCAATCGTGCAGCCACCGCTGCCCGCCCGTCAGGCGCGAGGCTGACTGTCTTCACGCCACCAAAGGCGGGTTGGGCTGCATTGGCCTTTAGCCACTCTGCCGCACGGCGAATGATGCGCAGCGTGGTCTGATAGCATTCCTTTTGCGTTGCCTCCCAGGTGAAAAGGCCATGCGCGCCCAGAACGACACCCTTCAGATGCGGGTGATCGGTGGCCATCCGTCCGATCTGCAATCCCAACTCGAACCCCGGCCGACGCCATGGCAGGAACCCGATCTCGCCGCCAAAGACCTCGGCCGTCAGCAGCTCGGCATCGGCAGAGGCCGCGATGGCAATCACCGCATCGGGGTGGACGTGATCGACGTGGGGGTGCGGCACGAAGGCATGCAGCGTGGTGTCGATGGACGGTGCGCGGGGGTTCAACCCGTAGATGCAGTGGTTCAGCAGACCCACCATCGCGTCTTCCTGCGCCGGGCCACTGTAGAGACTGCGCAAGGAAAGCACCTTGTCCTGATAGAGCGTGGCGAAACCCCCGAGATCCATCGAACCGAGATCTCCGCCCGACCCCTTGACCCACAGCACCTCGACCCCTGCGCCGGTCAGCGGATCGGGCATGGTCAGCTTGGACGACGTGTTTCCGCCGCCGAAATTGGTAATGGCAAGATCGGCGCCCAGAAGGTTCGACCGGTAGCGCAACAGACCCGGCGCATCGAGGGCCGCGGCGGCGGCATCATCCCATCGGTCGGTCAGCGGTGGCAGGGTGGCGGACATGGGCACTCCTCGGGTCGCCTGACAGCGGGGACCGTAAGGGTTGGCCCGCTCCGGCGTCAATCTGTATCGCCGATGCCTGCGACTTTGGCATAACGCCTTAAAATGCGGCTTTGTTTTCGGTGGGCCATGGCCTAGCATCAGCCGGGACGGGCCCTGTCAACGCCCGCGTCTTTGGGAGGAGACCCACATGACCAGACTGATCGCGCCTTCGCGCCGCACTATTCTTATGGCGGGGGCCGCGACCCTTGCCACGCCGTTCCTGTCCCGTCGTGCCTTTGCCGCCGACAAGCGGGTGGCGATGGTGGTGAAGAACCTTGGCAACAGCTATTTTGACGCCTGTGCCAATGGCGCGAAGGAGGCTGCGGCCGAGGTGGGGGGGATGGAGATCATCTATACCGCGCCCACAAAGCCCACGCCCGAGGATCAGATCGCCGTTATCGACGCACTGATCGCACAGCGGGTGGACGGGATCATCGTGTCGGCAAACGATGCCAACGCGCTGGTGCCGGTGGGCAAGAAGGCCGCTGAGCGCGGCATCATGATGATGTCCTTCGACAGCGCCATCGCGCCGGAGGGGCGGTTGGTGCATCTGTCGGCGTCATCTACCCCGCTGATCGGTGCCAAGCAGGTTCAGATGATCGGCGAGACGCTGAACTATGAGGGCGAGGTTGCCATCCTGTCCGCCGCATCGACGATGACGAACCAGAATTCCTGGATCGACGCGATGAAGGAAGAATGGAAGGACGCCAAATACGCCAAGATGCCACTTGTGGCGACCGTTTATGGCGATGACCAGGACGACAAGAGCTATCGCGAGATGCAGAGCCTGGTGAAGGCCTATCCGAACCTCAAGGGCGTGATTTCGCCCACGACCATCGGCATCCGTGCGGGCGCCAAGGCGATCATGGACGAGGGGCTGGTGGGCAAGGTCTTTATCACCGGGCTTGGCCTGCCGTCCGAGATGCAGGCGGCGGTTGAAGCGGGCGCTTGCGACAGCTTCGCGATCTGGAACCCCGTGGAATACGGGTATTCCGCCACGATGATCATGGCAGCGATCCTTGGCGGTGCTGCGACCGCTGAAGGATCCACCCTTTCGATGGGCAAGAAGGGCACCACCACAGTGGGTGCGGGCGGCGAGGCGGTGATGGGCGAACCCTTCGTCTTCAACAAGTCGAACGTAGCCGAATTCGCCAAAATCTTCTGATCCTTATGGCGGCGGGCTGGTCTGGCCCGCCGCCGACATACCCGATGATCCCCGCCCTTTCGCTTCTCGCCGTCACCAAGCGGTTTCCCGGTGTCACCGCGCTAGACGCGGTGAGCTTCGACCTTGCACCGGGTTCGGTGACGGCGCTTGTGGGCGAGAACGGGGCCGGAAAATCGACAATCGTGAAGATCCTGACGGGCATCTACACGCCCGATGAGGGCGGTGTGGAGGTGGCTGGCGCGGCGGTGCGCTTCGCCTCGCCGCGTGACGCATGGCGCGCTGGGATCGCCGCGATCCATCAGGAAACGGTGATGTTCGATGAGTTGAGCGTCGCCGAGAATGTGTTCATGGGGCACATGCCGGGGGGGGTGCTGATCGATCGGGCCGCGATGGCAGGGCGGACGGCAGAGTTGCTGGAGCGCATTGACGCCGATTTTACTGCTGACGTGCCCTTGAAGGTGCTGTCGGTGGCGCAGAAGCATATGGTGGAGGTCGCGCGGGCGCTGAGCCATGAGGCAAGCGTGGTCATCATGGATGAACCGACCGCCGCCCTGTCACGCCACGAGATCGGGCAGCTTTTCGCGCTGGTCGAGCGGCTGCGCGCCGAGGGCCGGGCAATCCTGTTCATCAGCCACAAGTTCGACGAGATTTTCCGGATTTCCGACAACTGGGTCTGTCTGCGTGATGGCCGCCTTGCCGGGCAGGGGCTGACGGCAGAGGTGACAGAGCCGGAACTGGTGCGGCTCATGGTCGGGCGCCCGGTGGATCAGGTCTTTCCCAAGCGCGCCATCACACTGGGGCCGAAGGTGCTGGAGGTTCAGGGGCTGTCCAACGCGACCGAGTTTGCCGACCTTACCTTCGATTTGCGGCGGGGCGAGATCCTTGGCTTTTACGGGTTGGTGGGCGCTGGTCGGTCAGAGGCGATGCAATGCCTGTTTGGTCTGTCTGCCCCATCGCGCGGCACGGTGATGCGGGATGGCGAGGCTGTGGCCATCCGCCGCCCCGCCGATGCCATTGCGGCGGGATTGGCCTATGTGCCCGAGGATCGGCAGGCGCAGGGCGCCGCGCTGAGCCTTTGCATCCGGGAAAATACCACGCTCGCGTCGTTGGCTGCGCATGTGAAAGGGTGGCTGTTGTCGCGCGCGTCGGAGCGGGCGGAGACGCGGACCCTTGGCGAGCGGCTTGATGTTCGGGCCGCGAGTTGGGAGACGGAGGTGGGTGATCTGTCGGGTGGCAATCAGCAAAAGGTGGTGATTGCCAAATGGCTGGCCACGAAGCCCCGCGTGGTGATCCTGGATGAGCCGACCAAGGGCATCGATGTGGGATCAAAGGCGGCCGTGCATGATTTCATCGGCGAACTGGCCGAGGAAGGGTTGGCGGTGATCCTTGTCACGTCGGAACTTCCCGAGGCGATGGGCCTTTCCGACAGGTTGATCGTGATGCACGAAGGGCGCATCGCCGCGCGCTTTGATCGGGGGGACTGGAGCGCCGAGGCCATCGTTGCCGCCGCGACCGGGGCAATAGCGGCGTGAGCTGGGTTCTGCGCCACCGCGAGGCGGCCTTGGCCCTGCTGGTCATCCTGATGGTGGCGGGGGTAGCGGCCTATGCGCCCGCGTTTGCGACCCCGGCAAGCCTGCTTGGTGTGCTGAACGATACCGCGTTTCTGTTCATGTTGGCCATCGGCCAGATGATCGTGATCCTGACGCGGGGGATCGACCTTTCGGTAGCTGCCAATCTGGCACTGACGGGGATGCTTGTGGCCCTGATCGGGCAGTATGGGCCGGATTTGCCCGGGCTGGTCTATCTGATACTTGGCGCACTGATCGGCGCGGGGCTGGGGCTGATCATCGGTGGTCTTGTCGGCGGCCTTGGTATTCCGCCCATCGTGGTGTCGCTTGGGGCGCTGGCGATTTATCGCGGCTTGATTGTCGTCATCGGTGGTGGCGATCAGGTGAACGCGTCCGAAATGGGGTCCTCGTTTCAGGCCTTCCCGAAACTGGCTGTGTTTGGCCTGACCTCGCCGGTCTGGATCGCGGTTGCGGTGGCCATCGCGGCGCATCTTTTCCTGACCCGCAGCCGCACCGGGCGTGGCCTTTACGCCGTGGGCGGCAATCCAGTTGCCGCGCGCTACTGCGGCGTGAACGTCGAGCGGGCGCAGGTGCTGGTTTATGTGATCTCGGGCGCCATAGCGGGGGTCTGCGGGTATCTTTGGGTCGCGCGCTACGGGGTCGCCTATTCCGAGATCGCTTTGGGATACGAACTGACCGTCATCGCCGCTTGTGTGATCGGTGGCGTCTCTATCGGTGGCGGGGTGGGCAATGTACCGGGGGCGCTGCTGGGGGCGCTTTTCCTTGGCGTGGTCGTGAACGCGCTGCCAACGATGCAGGTCTCGCCCTTCTGGCAGATGGCTGTGGCGGGGGTGGTGATCCTGGCCGCGGTCGTGCTGAACGCGCGGGCCGAGGCGCGGCCGGGCAAGCTGATCCTGCCCGAAGCGAGGCGCACGCGATGAGCACGATCCCCGACCGCCCACCCTTTCGTATGACCACGCTCTTGCTGGGGTGGGAGGTCATTCTGGTGGGCTTGCTGGCGCTGGTGTTCGTGGCCAATTCGATCGCAACGCCATGGTTTCTTGACATCTACAATCTGGCCGACGCCACCTACAATTTTTCTGAAAAGGCGATTATCGCGCTGCCGATGGCATTGTTGATCCTGACGCGGGAGATCGACCTTTCGGTCGGCGCGATCGCGGCGCTGTCGGCGCTGTCGGTGGGGATGATGGCAGGGCAGGGGGCGGGGCCGACCGTACTGGTTGCCACGGGCCTTGGTACAGGGCTTTTGTGCGGGATGTTCAACGGGCTGCTGGTGACCCGGATCGGGGTGCCATCCATCGTGATCACCATCGGCACGATGTCGCTTTTTCGCGGGCTGGCGCAGGTGACGCTGGGGGATCAGGCGCTGACCAGCTTTCCGGCGGGATACACGGCGCTCGGCCAGTCCTATCTGGTGAAATGGCCGCCCTTGCCGCTGTCTTTCGCGCTTTTTCTGGTTCTGGCGGTGATCTTCACGGTGGTTCTGCATCGCACTGCCGCGGGGCGCCGACTTTATGCCATTGGTGCCAATCCCACGGCGGCACTGTTTTCGGGCATCGATGTTGCGCGCACGCGGTTCTGGCTGTTCGCGCTGTCGGGCCTTTTATCCGGGCTTGCGGGGGCGCTTCTGGCGGCGCGCTTCGGCGTGGTCCGGCCCAATGCCGCGCTGGGGTGGGAGCTTGACGTGATCACCATGGTGATCTTCGGTGGCGTCGCCATAGCGGGGGGATCGGGGTCGATCCCCGGGGTAGTGCTGTCTGCCCTCGTCCTGGGGTTCGCGACCTTTGGCCTTGCACTGCTGAATGTGCCGGGAATCGTGATCACAGTGCTTCTGGGGCTTTTGCTGATCGTATCTATCGCCACGCCCATCGTGATCCGACGCCTGATCGGGGCGCGACGGTGAACGCCGAAAAGATCGCTTTCCGCATGCAATTGCGCCCCGGAACGGCTGCCGAATACAAAAGGCGCCACGATGCCCTGTGGCCCGAGTTGGAGGCGTTGCTGCGGACAGCGGGTATTCGCGACTATTCGATCCATCTGGATGAAGACAGCGGCGCGCTTTTTGCGGTCCTGTGGCGGCGGGCCGGTCATGGGATGGACGCGTTGCCCGCGCATCCGGTGATGCAGCGGTGGTGGGCCTACATGGCCGATTTGATGGAGGTGAACGCCGACGCCTCGCCGGTGGTGGTGCCTTTGCCTACGGTCTTTCATCTTCCATGACGGCCCCACGCCACATTGCAGTCTTGGATATCGGCAAGACCAATGTGAAGTTGGCGCTGGTTGACACCCGGTCTTTGGTCGAACGGCAGGTTCTGACCCGGGCCAACCATGTGCTGCGTGGACCGCCCTATCCGCATTACGACACTGAAGGCATATGGCAGTTCCTGCTGGACGGTCTGCGCGACCTGCATGCTGACGCGCGCATCGATGCGGTGACGGTGACGGCGCATGGGGCCTCGGGCGTGCTGCTGGCGGCGGATGGCGGGTTGGCGGCGCCCGTCATCGATTATGAGTTCGAAGGGCCAGATGCGCTGTCGGCGGAGTATGACGCCCTGCGGCCCGATTTCACCGAGACCGGATCACCCCGATTGCCGCGTGGGCTGAACGTAGGTGCACAGGTTCACTGGCAACTTGCCAACGATCCGGGGCTGGCCGGGCGGGTCGCGCAATTCGTGACATGGCCGCAGTATTGGGTCGGGCGGCTTACCGGGCGCTTTGTGTGCGAGGTATCGTCGCTTGGGGCGCATACCGATCTTTGGAACCCGACAGAGCGTCGGTTTTCCGCGCTCGCCGGGCGGCTGGGGCTGAGGATGGCGCCTCTGGCACCCGCGTCCGAAGTCATCGGCCGCGTTCTGCCCAAGATTGCCGCCAGAGCCGGGCTGACACCGGGCACGCCTGTCTATTGCGGGCTGCACGATTCCAACGCCTCGCTGTATCCGCATTTGCTGAACCGCGAAGCGCCCTTCGCGGTTGTATCGACGGGCACCTGGGTGATCGCCATGGCCATCGGCGGGGCATTGGTGCCGCTGGACCCGGCGCGCGATACCCTGATGAACGTGAACGCCTTCGGCGATCCGGTGCCGTCGGCACGCTTCATGGGCGGGCGTGAGTTTGATCTGATCACCGGTGGTCAGGGCGGCAATCCATCGGATACCGACGTGGCAGCGGTCCTTGCGCAAGGCGCCATGCCATTGCCCTCGTTCGAGCCGACGTCGGGGCCGTTCATGGGCCGCAAAGGAGGATGGACAAGCGACCCGGCGATGCTGTCCCCGGGGGAAAAGGCGGCTGCCGCCTCGCTTTACGTCGCGCTGATGACGGCGGAGTGCCTTCGGCTGATTGGCGCGCAGGGGCCAGTGCTGATGGAAGGGCCTTTTGCCCGCAATCCGGTTTTCTGCAGGATGCTGGCCATCGCATCGGACAGGGCCGTTTTGCCGTCGGACGGTGGCACCGGCACAGCGATTGGCGCGGCACTTCTTGCCGGGTCGGACCCGCCAAAGCCTGCAGTTCCGTTTGCGTGCCCTGAGGGCGGCGAGGCGATGGCCATGGCGGCCTATGCGGCGCAGTGGCGAAGGACGCTTGCAATCTGATCTGTCAGGGCGTCGCGCCGACCGAGGCTTCCCAGCCCGCCAGAAACCCCTCTCGCTTGCGGCGATCGAGGTAGGTCAGCAATCCTGGGCCCAGACGGATCGGAAGGTAGCTGCCAACATGCGCCCGCATCTGGCGCAACGCCCATGTCTCGATATCCGCCACAGGCCGGATCGGCAGCAATTGCGATTTCGTTGCCATCACGCGCTGGCCATCCTCTGACAAAAGAAAGGCCACGAACCGTTCGGCCAGTTCGGGATTGGAGGCGCGTGTCGGCACGAAGGCGCTGCGGGCCATGACCAGATTGTAATCGGCCAGAAAGTGCACATCCACGCGGGGATCGTGCTCGGCCAACGCAAGCGCGTAGGATCCGATCACATTGATCGCGATGGCAATATCGCCCGAGGCTGTCGCGGCGACCATCTCGGCGGTACAGCAATAGGTGCGCACACCGGCGCGGCCCAGCACCTCGGTCATCCGCTGGGCTTGCAGGCCCTGCACAACGTCCTGCGTTGCGTAAAGATAGCCGATGCCAGAGCCGCGCAGGTCATAGGTGCCGATGCGCTGATGCAGGGCCACTTCGTTGTCGCGGATGAAATTGGCCAGTTCTCGATGCTCTTTCGGCAGGCTTTCGGGGCCGAAGGCGGCACGGTTGTAAACGATCACTGCAGGCTCGAACGTGAAGCCGAAAAGCTCGGACCGCCAGGTCGCCCAGTCGGGCAAGGCGGCAGCCTCGGGCACGGTGAGCGGGCGGGCGAGGCCGCGGTTTACCAGATCGACCTGCAAATCCATCGCCGAACTGATCACGACATCGGCGACGGCACCGCCAAGGATTGCCTGATGCAGGGCGAGGGTCTGGAAATCCTGATAGTCCACGTCAACGCCGGGGTTCAGCGCCTCGAACCGCTCGACCAACGGGGCCATTGCGGGGGTGTCTGTCGCACTGAAAACGGTCAGGCGTGTCTGCGCATTGGCCCATCCGGGTGACAAAAGCGCCAGAACGGTTACGATCACGGTAGCCGCCATCGCCAGTCCGGCGCGCGCGGGGCGAGGAAAGGCGATGGCCACTGCAAGGCCCCCGAGCCTTGAGGTGCCAAGGGAAAGCGTGGCGCCGTGGCCGTCGGCCACCGCTTGCACGATGGCAAGGCCCAACCCCGATCCGGCGGTGGCACGCGCGATCGAGGTGAAGCGTTCGGTCGCGCGCGCGCGGTCCGCTTGTTGGATGCCGGGGCCTGCATCTTCGACCCGCAGGACCAGCCGGTCGGCTTCGACGTGAAGGCCGATGTCGATGGTGTTGTCGGACGGGCCATGTCTTACCGCGTTGTCGATAAGGTTTCGCAGCGCCTCGCGTACCGAAAGGGCGTCGGCAAGCACCACATCCTGCCCATCCGCGATGTCATCTGCATCAAATGTCACCGCGATTCCGCGCATCCGGCTGTCGCGCAGCATTTCGGCCAGTGTTTCACGCACGACGGGCTTCAGCGCCACTGGCCTGAGCGTGGCCCGGTCAGAGCGGTGTGTGACCATCGCATTGGCCAGAAGCTGGTTGGTCAACCGCACGGTGCGCTCTGCCTGCCGCTCGGCCCGGGTCAGGCGTCCGCGCATCTGCGCGGGGTCCTTGGTATCGACGGCCAGCGACAGATGGCCCTGCAGCGCGGACAGCGAAGTGCGCGTCTGGTGCGCCACGTCGGCGATGAAGGTTTCTGTCAGCGCGCGGTTACGGTCGAGCCGCGCGATGAAACCATTGATCGCCTCGAACAGCCCCCCTATCTCGCGCGGAGAGGCACCCTCGACACGGCTAAGGTCGCCCGGTGCGCGGGCACGCAAGTCCGCCTCGATCTGGCGCAGCGGGAAAAGCGCACGGCGGATGGCCAGCCAGACAAAGCCCAGCCCAATCAATGACACCACGGCCAACCCTGCCATCCCGTTGAAAAAGAGGGATAGCTGCTGGATGCGCCGCGCTTCGCGCGTCTGGCCGATCTGCACCGCGACCCAGAGCCGCCCGGACGGTGAATTGAGTTGGCGCCCTTGCAAGACGAAGCGGAAAGGGGCGCCATAATCGGCATCGTAGAACACTGGGGTGGCCTGCACAGTGGCGGCTGGTGGCAGGGGGAGGTCTTCGGCACCCGTGATCTGCCCAATGCCCGGCGCGAAGACACGGTAGACCACGCGGTCATCAGGAGCGAGGGCAAGGATATCCATGGCGGAAGAGGGCAGATCGACCGACGGGCCATCGGCGCCCGGCGACACGCGCTCCAGCACAGAAAGCGCAGCACCTGCCAGCAAAAGATCATAGGTGCGGTTGGCGGCACCGCGCGCGTAGGTCCAGAGCAGGAGAGAGATGATAAGAAGAAGCGCTGCAAACCCAAGCGCCATCAACGCCAGAAGACGGCGCTGCAGGGAATAGCTGCGACCGTCAGTCCTCATCGGCGACATAAGCCATATACCCAAGGCCCCGCGCCGTCTTGATGACAAGGGGGCTGCCCTGCAGTTTGCGGCGCAGGCGGGTGACGATCTGTTCAACGGCGTTCAGGCTGGGGCTTTCGTCAAAGCTGTAAAGCTTGTCGGCAACCTCTTCCTTCGTCAGCATACGACCGAGATTGTCGATCAGCACTTCCAGTAACTGCACCTCTCGGGCTCGCAGGTCAGCGTCCTGCCCACCCACGGTGGCACGTTTTGCGGCACGGTCGAAAGACAGGGTGCCTGCCGCGAATACATTCGTGGCATTACCGGAGCGTCGGCGCACAAGCACCCGGCAGCGCGCCAGAAGCTCGCGGAAATCGAAGGGTTTGACCATATAGTCGTCGGCCCCGGCATCCAGCCCGATCACCCGGTCGTCGATCTGTGACCGTGCGGTCAGGATCAGCACGGGCGTCGCGTCAGACCGGGCACGCAGCGAGCGCAAGATATCGTAGCCACTCTTGCCCGGCAGGTTCACGTCGAGCAGGATGATATCAAAATGTGCATGGCGCAGCAGTTCGTTTGCCTCGTTGCCATCGGCCTCGCGGTCGACCGAATGGCCCTCTGCCCGCAAGCGATCCACGATCGTCTCGGCAAGGTCGTCATTGTCTTCGACGAGGAGCACACGCATTGGTCCAGTCTAGGCGGCAACCGCGCGCCGCGATAGCCGCCCTGCATTCCTGTCAGCTTTGCGTCAGTTTCGTGTCAGCTTCACGACAGACGCACCTCAGGCGGCTGTCAGTCTCGATACCTATGATGCCGCCACCGCGGAAAACCCGCATGTCTCGATAGGGAGGAGACCCAATATGACTTTCACCCGCTTCTGCGGCGCTTTCGCCGTTGCCTTTACCCTTGCCATGCCCGCGCTGGCCGAGGTGGACAAGCCCGAATGCGTGGCGCCCGCCAACCCCGGTGGCGGTTTCGATCTGACCTGCCGTGTCGCGCAGTCGGGCCTAGAGGCCCAGATGGGCACGCCGGTTCAGGTCAGTTTCATGCCGGGTGGCATTGGCGCCGTCGCCTACAGCCTGTTCAACACCACGCGTACCGATGACGGCAATGCGATCGTGGCCTTTTCGACCGGGTCGCTTCTGAACATCGTGACTGGCAAATACGGCGAATTCGACGAGAATGACGTGCGCTGGCTTGCCACCGCAGGCGCCGATTTCGGCGCGGTCGTTGTGCGCGCCGACAGCCCCTACCAGACGCTGGGTGAGTTGATGGCGGATTTCGCCAAGGACCCTGCGTCCGTGGTTGTGGGGGCGGGCGGTTCAGTTGGCTCGCAGGACTGGATGAAGGCGGCGCTTCTGCTGCGCGGCGCGGGCGGCGACCCCAGGAAGATGCGCTACGTCGCGTTTGATGGCGGTGGCGATGCCATCGCCGCGCTTCTGGGCGGATCCATTGGCGTCTACACCGGTGACATGGGCGAAATGACCGCGCACCTCGAAGCCAAGACGATGCGGGTTCTGGCCTCGATGTCGGCTGAACGCCTGGGCGGCGGCTTTGCCGAGATCCCGACGGCCAAAGAGCAGGGCTTCGACGTGGAATGGACGATCATGCGCGGCTTCTACATGGGCGGCAAGGTTTCCGACGCCGACTACAACACCTGGGTTGATGCCTTCAAGGCGGCGTACGCCACCGAGGCGTTTGCCAAGGTGCAGGCCGAAAAGGGCCTTCTTCCGCTCAACCTTGCCGGTGATGATCTGACGGCAGCAGTCGCCAAGAACATGGCGTTGCTGCGCACCATTGCGTCCGAGGCCGGACTGACCAACTGATCCCGAACCGTGGGGAAGGCCGCCGCATCCGCGGCGGCCTTTCCGCAACCTATGCCGGGAGGACGCCATGGCAGACCGAATTTTCGCGGGCTTTCTTCTGCTTGTGACGCTGGCCTACGGCTATATCGCGCTCACCGTGATCAAAGCCCCGTTTCAATACGATCCGCTTGGCCCCGAAAGCTGGCCCAGGATTCTGACGCTTGTGGCGATCCCGTGCATCCTTCTCATCCTCTGGAAGCCGGATGCCGAGCCCTTTGCCGTCGCGAAGCGAACGTGGTTTCGCCTGGTGCTGATGGTCTTTCTGCTTTTTGCCTATGCCGAGCTTTATGAACCCCTGGGGTTCATCCTCTCCACCGTCATTTTCGGCACGATCGTTGCCCTGTCCCTGGGTGCGCCCAGGCTGGGCGCGGTGGGCTTTGGCCTGGGGGCAGGGGTGTTCGGCTACCTTCTCTGCGTGACCTTGATGGACCTTAACCTACCCGATGGCGAAATCGTCGAAGCCGCCTTTGACCTGATTGAAGGAGGGTCCGACTGATGGGAGACATTTTTGGCGGACTGGCGACCGGCTTTGCTGTCGCGCTGGACCCCTTCAACCTGATGCTGGTGATGCTGGGCTGCTTTGCAGGCACATTGATCGGTGCGCTGCCCGGCCTTGGCCCGATCAACGGCGTGGCGATACTTCTTCCCATCGCCTATGGCCTTGGGTTCAAACCGGAAAGCGCATTGATCCTGCTTGCGGGCATCTACTATGGCGCGGAGTACGGCGGGCGCATCTCATCGATCCTGCTGAACGTGCCGGGGGATTCGAGCGCCGTGATGACAACGCTCGACGGGCACCCGATGGCGCTGAAGGGCGAGGCGGGACGGGCGCTATCCATCTCGGCGGTGGCGAGTTTCATCGGCGGCAGCATCTCGGTCGTGCTGATGACGCTCTTTGGCCCGCTTCTGGCATCTGTCGCAGTGACATTTTCGCCCGGCAACTATGTGGCGCTGATGGTCTTTGCCTTCGCATCGCTTGCGTCGCTGGTGGGCAAAAGCACCGTAAAAACGCTTCTGGGCGCGCTGATCGGGCTGATGTTGGCCACTATCGGGATTGACGCCAATACCGGCGTGCCGCGCTATACCTTCGGCATTCCCGACCTTCTGGCGGGGATCGACTTTCTGATCGTCGTGGTTGGCCTTTTCGGGATGGCAGAGTTGTTGCATCTGGTGGAGCAGCAGGTGAAAGGGCACATGAAGACCCTGCCCGTGGACAAGAGCTTTGTTTCCATGGCGGATATCGTGAAGGTGCGCTGGACCATCCTGCGATCCTCGCTCATCGGTTTCTTCATCGGGGTCTTGCCGGGGACGGGCGCTTCGGTTGCGTCTGCCGTGGCTTATGGCACAGAAAAGCGGATTGCCGGGGCGGAAGGCGCAAAGACCTTCGGGACGGGCGATGTGCGCGGCCTTGCTGCACCGGAAGCGGCCAACAATGCGGCTGCAGGTGGTGCGATGGTGCCGATGCTCACGCTGGGTATCCCTGGGTCGGGCACGACAGCGATCCTGCTGGGCGCCCTTTTGATGTTCAATGTGCAGCCGGGCCCGCTGATGTTCACCCAGCGACCAGAGATTGCCTGGGGGCTTATCGCCTCGATGTACATCGGCAACGTGGCCCTGTTGGTCATCAACCTGCCGCTCGTCGGCATTTTCGCGCGGCTTTTGACGATCCCGCAGCACTACCTGACGCCGCTCATAGCGATCCTAGCGTTCGTGGGGATCTATACCATCGTGGGCAACCCGCATGATCTATTCCTGATCACGCTTCTGGGCATCTTCGGCTGGTTCCTGCGGAAGCTGGAATTTTCGCTTGCCCCGGTGATCCTGGGATTTGTGCTGGGCAGCCTTTTTGAGAACAACTTGCGCCGGGCGTTGTCGATCTCGGGTGGGGACTGGTCGATCCTGACTGAGGATGCGACGAGCGTGGTGCTGTATGCGCTGGCCATCATCGTGGTGTTCCTGCCGGTGTGGCTGTCGCGCCGGGCGCGTCGTGCAGCTGCCGATTAAGGGGGCTGCCCCCTACCTGATCGCCCTCGCCATCGGCGGGGGCGGTGCCTTTTTGGCGGCCGGCTTTGGCCTGCCTGCTGCAGCGCTGATCGGGTCGAGCCTTGCGGTTGCTTTTGCGGCCACCTTGCGCGTGCCGCTGGCGATCCACCCGCGTTTGCGTGATCTGGCATTCGCGGTGATCGGCACCTCGCTTGGCGCCGGGGTTGAACGCGAGGCGTTGGGGCAGCTGGGCGCGTGGTCGGTCAGTCTGGTGATGCTTCTGGGCTCGCTTGGCGCGACGCTTTATTGCGGTATCGCGCTTCTGCAACGCGGCTTCGGGATGGACCGCAATACCGCCGTCCTGGCCACCAGCCCCGGCACGATGTCGAACGCGATTGCGCTGGCGCTGGACGGGCACGGTGATGCCACGGCAATCCTGATTCTTCAGGTGATGCGGCTTTTGATCCTTGTCACCGTCGTGCCGCCCGTCGCGATGCTTCTGGATGCCACCGGCGCACTCGCGCCCGATGCCGCGATGGGACTTTTGCCACTGGCGGGGCTGTTGGTGGCGGCGATGGCCTTTGGCCTTTTGGGGACGAAGGCGGGCATTCCTGCCGCCTGCCTGCTGGCAGGCATGCTGCTGAGCGCGGGCGCCCATGTAGCGGGGCTGGCGCATGGCCCCGCGCCCGGCTGGGCTGTTTTTGCCAGTTTCACCGTCACGGGCACCGCGCTTGGCGCAAGGCTGACCGCCGTGACGCCGTCACAGCTATGGCGGATGTCGAAGGCCGGGCTGATGCTGGTGGCATCTGCCGTGCTGGTGTCGCTGGCTTTTGCGGGCGTGACACACCTGCTGACCGGGCTGCCGCTGGCGCAGGTCTGGATCGCCTTTGCGCCCGGCGGGGTGGAGGCGATGGCGGCCATCGGCCTTGCGCTTGGCTACGACCCCGCTTATGTGGCCATCCACCATTTTGCGCGGATTCTGGCGCTGGTTGTGGCCATTCCGCTGATCCTTCGGCGTCAGTAAAGCCCGCCGACCCGCGCCCGCAACGTGACCAGCGCCAGCACGGTGTCGATGGTCGGTGTAGGCAGGCCGGTCACCCGCCCCAGTTCCTGCACCGACCCGATCAGCGCGTCGATCTCCATCGGGCGTCCGGCATCGAGGTCCTGCAGCATCGAGGTGCGATGCGCCCCGACCGCCGCGCCGCCATCGATGCGCCGCTCGACGTCGATGGGGAACGTCACCCCCAGCGCCTCGGCAATCGCCTGCGCCTCAAGCATCATCGCCCGTGCCACGCCCCGCGTGCCGGGGTCGGTGCACAGGACATCGAGCGTGGCATGCGTCAGCGCCGAGATCGGGTTGAACGACAGGTTCCCCCACAACTTGACCCAGATCTCATCGCGCAGGCGTGGTCGAACCGGCGCCTTCAGGCCCGCCGTAGCCAGTGCCTGCGACAGCGCGACCGCGCGATCCGATTTCGATCCGTCCGGTTCGCCCAGCGAAAAGCGGTTGCCCTCGATATGCCGGATCGTGCCGGGTTCGCTTACCTCTGCCGCAGGATAGACCACACAGCCCAACACCCGGTCGGGACCGAAACCATCCCATTGCGCATTGCCCGGATCGACGGATGCCAGCCGCGTGCCTTCGAGAGGTCCGCCAATCTTGTGAAAGTACCACCAGGGCACGCCGTTCACGCCACTGACGATCGTGGTGTGCGGGCCGATCAAGGGTTGCATCTTGCCAACCACAGGCGGCACGGAATGCGCCTTGAGCGTGACGATCACATAGTCCTGCACGCCCAGCTCTGCAGGGTCTTCGGCGGCGCGAACGGGAAGGGTATGGCTTTCCCCCTCCTCGATCAGCGTCAGACCCTTTCTGCGGATCGCGGCCAGATGGGGCCCGCGCGCGACAAGGCTGACCTCGGCCCCCGCCTGCGCAAGCTTGGCCCCCATGTAGCCGCCGATGGCGCCCGCGCCGAAGATGCATATCTTCATTGGCTCACGCCTCCGCCAGCCCGAGCTTCTGCGCCAGCCCGATGCGCTGCATCTTGCCCGTGGCGCCCTTCGGGATCTCTTCCAGAATGATCACCCGGCGCGGCACCTTAAAATCGGCCATGCGGCTGGCCGCGAAATCGCGGATGTCGCGTTCGGTGGCGGCCTGTCCTTCGTGCAGCACGACAGCCGCCGCAACCTCTTCGCCGAGTTTGGCATGGGGTACGGCGAAGGTGACGACCTGGGCGACCGCAGGATGATCCAAAAGCACGCCGTCGACCTCCAGCGGGCTGACCTTTTCGCCGCCCCGGTTGATGATCTCTTTCAGTCGTCCGGTCAGGTTAAGATACCCTTCCTCATCCAGTGCGCCCTGGTCGCCGGTACGGAACCAGCGCCGCCCATCGGCCGTAAAGAAGTTCTTGGCGTTGGCTTCGGCATTGCCCTCATAACCGGGCGTCACATTGGCGCCAGAGATCACCACTTCGCCCGTGCCGTCGATCAGCCGATCTTCCGCCTCATGCGCGATTCGCAGAAGCGGCCCTGCGGCAATGCCCACCGATCCCGGTTTTTGCGCGCGGGGTGGCAGGGGATTGCTGGCCATCTGGTGGGTGGCTTCCGTCATCCCATAAGCCTCGATCACAGGGGCGCGGAAGGTTTCGGCCAGCGCGCGCATCACCTGCGCGGGTAGCGAAGCCGAAGAGGATCGCAGGAAGCGCAAGGGCACCGCGTTGATCACGTCTTGATTGCGTGGGGCGCGCGACAGGATGGCCTGATGCATGGTTGGCACGGCGGTGTACCAAGTCGGCTGCGCATCCTTCATCCAGCCGAAGAAACGCAAGGCATCGAAGCCAGGCGCACACCAGATCGAAGCGCCGCCCGCAAGCGAGGCTGATACGGCGGCGATCAGGCCGTGGATGTGGAAAAGCGGCATGACGTTCAGGCAGCGGTCGGCGGCGGTCAGCGCCAGCGCATCACGGATGTTGCAGGCGGATGCGGCGAGGTTCGATTGCAGCAATGGCACGATCTTTGGCCGCGATGTGGTGCCGGATGTGTGCAGAATCAGCGCGATATCGTCTTGCCCCGGCACGCCCGCATCCGCCGACTGACTTGCCGGACCTGACAGCCGGAATTTACCGGCGGGCATATCGGCCCCGGTATGCAGTCGCAGGACCGCCACGCCCGACGCCCTGGCCGCTGCAAGTGCGGGCCCATCGTACCCCTCGGGCAGCACAATGGCGCGGGCCTTCAGGTCGGAAAGGTAGAAGGCAAATTCATCCTCGCGGTAGGCGGGATTAAGCGGGGCGGTCACCGCGGCTTGTGCAATGGTCACGAAAGCCGTGGCCATTTCCGGACCGTTTGGCAGAACGATCGCCACCCGGTCGCCCGACGCTATCCCGAACCCCCGAAGTTGCCCTGCAACATCCGTTGCCAGCGCGCGAAGCCCCCCATAGCTGAGCCATTCGCGCCCCGGTGCGCCGATGGCCGGGGCCACGGCATCATGACCCGCAATCAGCGTGGCAAGTGTATCATTCATGGAAAACCTCGTGGGGTCAGGGATCAGCGGGCGGCGGCGTAGTAAGCGACCTTACGCTCGAGGTAGCCTAGAAACTCCGAGATGGTAAAGGCCAGCGCGAAAAGAACCAGCAGCACGGCCCAGAACTGCGCCATCAGGAAGTTGCTGGAGTAAAGCTCGAACAGCGCGCCGAAGCCCACGATGGACACCAGAAGCTGCCCGATGATCACGCCCTTGACCGCGCGGATCACCCCGATCCGCACGCCGCCAAGGATTTCGGGCAGGGCCGCCCAGAAATAGACCTTGAAAAACGCGTCAACGGGCGATGCCCCGAAGCTGCGCGCCATCTCGACCAGGGATCGGTTGATCTGCATCACCCCTGCGCGGGCATTGAGGATGATGATCCAGATGGCGAAAAGTGCCGTGGTGATGATGATTGTCTTCACGCCAAAGCCGAATAGGACCATCAGCACGGGCACCAATGCTGTCAGCGGGGCAGAGACGAAGATGTTGACCCACGGGATCAGCAATTCATCCAGAAGCCGGTTCTTGCCCATCAGGATGCCGACCGGAATGCCGATCAGGATCGACGCGCTGACCCCCACCCCGAAAGCGTAGGCCGTCTGGCCGAGCGCGGTCAGGAACGCGGGCGTCGGGATCAGGGCAAAGAGGGTGACGACAACCGTGGAAAGGGGTGGGACGAAGAAGGTGAGGTCAAGCTGACCCACAACCTCCCACAAGAGGCCCCAGAGGATCAGGGAAGACATGCCAGGCAGTCTGTAGCCGAATAGCGTCATGGCCTATTCCACATAGCTGCGCAGTGAAGCCCAGATTTCATCCACGATATCAAGGTATTCAGGGTCACGCCGGATGTTGGCCACGTCCTTGCCACGAAAGCTGGTGGGGCGGATGATCTCGGATACGCGGCTGGGACGGGGCAGCAGGATCGCGATCTGGTCGGACACATAGACCGCTTCCTCGATGGAGTGCGTGACGAATATGAAGGTCTTGTTCTCGTTGGCCACCAGCGACAGCAGATCTTCCTGGAACTTGCGGCGGGTCTGTTCGTCCACGGCGGAAAAGGGTTCGTCCAGCAGCAGAACCTGCGCATCGACCGACAGCGCGCGCGCTAACCCGACACGTTGGCGCATACCGCCGGAAAGCTGGTGCGGAAACTTCTTTTCGAACCCTGCAAGCCCAACCTCACGGATGTATTTCTCGGCAATCGCCTCGCGCTCGGATTTGGCAACGCCGCGCAGTTCCAGCCCGAACGCCACGTTGCGGATCACGCTGGCCCAAGGCAGGAGGGCGAAATCCTGAAACACGAAGGCGCGGTCTGGGCCCGGCCCGGTGACGGTCTTGCCCGCAACCTGCACCTCGCCGGAAGAGGCGTTCAGAAGCCCCGCAATGATCTTCAAAAGCGTGGTCTTGCCACACCCCGAGGGGCCCAGAAGCGAGGTCAACTCGCCTTTGGGAAACTCAAGCGAGAGGTTTTTTAGTGCCTCGACATCGCCGTATGTCTTGGAGACGCCGCGTACCGAGACGGCGCTTTCGACCGGTGTCGCCACAGGCACCTGCTTAATCTGAGACATAGCCACGGTTGTTCCCTTCAAACAGGATGTTTTCGATCATTTCCAAGAGGTTCAGGAACAGAACCGCAAGCAGGATGATCGAGAAGATGGCGGCGTACATGCTGGGGTAGTCGGCTATCGATCGGCTGTAGCTGATAATGTCGCCCACGCCCGTTGGGGTGATCTTCAGTTCCGACAGGATTGCGCCAATGAAACCGGCCGATACGCCCAGCCGCAGCCCCGAAAAGATGATGGGCGAGGCTGCGGGCAGGATGATCTTGAGAAGGATATCGCGATCCTTCGCGAGAAAGGATTTCGCCATGTCCTTGATCGATGCGGGCGTATTGCGGACGGCGCTGCTGGTGTTCAGCACGATCACCGGCATTGCCATGATGCAGACGACGAACACCTTGGACGTCAGGCCGATCCCGTAAACCATCACCAGGATCGGGATCAGCGCCGCCAGCGGGGCGGCCTGCATCACAACAAAGATCGGCGAAAAGAGCCAGTCAAACCGCGCGGAAAGGCCGATCCAGAGGCCAAGCCCGATGCCGAGAATGGCAGAGATCACCACACCTACGACGAGCGGTTTCAGCGTTTCGGCATAGGCCACGAAGATCGAGCCGTCGAACGTCATCCGCGCCAGCGCGGACATGGATTCGAGGAAGGTCGGAAATGCATAACTGACGGGTACGCGCCCCGCGATTTCCCAAGCGCCGAAAACCAGGAAAGCCGACAGAAGCTTGAGCATCAGGGCACGGTTCTTCATCAGCATCGGCGACCCCGTAAAATGCGGATTGGGCCGCCGGCCGAGGGTTCGGCCGACGGCGAAGGTGCTGGTTACTTGCTCGCCGCATCAAGCGGGGCGAGATACCAGAAATCCTCGATGTTCAGGCTTGCAGCATCGCCCTCGAGCTGACCGGCTCGGGTGTACCATTCCATGTCGGCGATCGCGGCCTTGCGGCCACCGCCGTTGGCATCATAGAGACCACCCGCAACCGCATCGGTGTAGAAGCCGTCAAGTTCGGCCAGGATTTCCGCAGGAAGCTGCCCGATCGGCCCGTCCGGGTTGGTCTCACGGCGGACCATCGTGGGGTCCTTTGCCATGTCCTGGTAGACGCTGAGCAGCGCCTTTACGAAGATATCGACGTCTTTCTCATTCGCTTTGATCCAGTCGAGATTGGCAAACAGAGCCTCGTCGCTGGCGTCCACATCGAACATCGGCAACACGTGGAAGCGATCACCCGCCTCGGCGATGATCTTGTTCTTGTTGGAAAGATCAAGGATCGTGGCCTCGGCCTGACCAGCGATCATCGCCACCACCCGGTTGGCAGAGCCCGGCACGTAGGACCGCTCGCCGAATGTGATGGCCTCTTTCTCCTCGATCACGTTGGCGATGCTGTCAGTGCCACCGCCGCGCGAATGCAGCATGATCGGCTCGCCGTTCAGGTCCTTCAGCGAGGCATACTTCATCGTGGTGACGGGGAAGAACTTCAGCTTGGACAGCTGATAGATGATCCGGATCGGCGCCTTCGACCGCTGCATGGCCGAATAGGGCGTACCAAAGCCGATATCCATCTGCCCGCTCAGGATCGCCTGGATTGCAAGTTCTTCATCGGCAAAGGCCGTCCATTCATAATCCAGCCCGTTGGCCTTGGCCCGGTCGAGTGCCACGAAAAATGCGGCTAACTCGTCTGATGGTGTTTCCGCCAGCGCGATCCGGATCTTGTCGGCATGCGCTGTCGAAACCAGTGCGGTGACGGCAACCGCGGCTGCAGCAAGTTTCTTGACGAAGATGTTCATGGTGTTCCTCCCTTGGAAATCAGAGTCTTGTCCGTGGTTGTCCTGCGGGATGCGGGCTTTGGCCCATTCTTGCCCACGCAAGGTCGATGTGGTCACACCTCCCCGAAAAGTCGGGTGGCGACGGACCGCAAATGCCTGCGCATCGCGGCTTGTGCGGCCTCGGGGTCCCGGCCAGCGATGGCTGCAGCAATGGCATCATGTTCATCGAAGCTGGAATGATCGGACGACGGGCGCGATGTCTGCCGTGACACGTTCCCCCAAGCCACGGCCCGGCGCACGTCGTTCAACTGGTCGAAAAGCGTCAGGAGCAGAAGATTGTCACTGGCTTCGGCTACCGTCCGGTGGAACCGGTCATCCTCCACCTCATAGTCGGCCCAGCTGTCGGCCCCACGAGAACGGTCGAGCGTCTCGCGCATTCGCGCAAGCGCCTCACCCGATGCATTCACGGCCGCTTCCCGCGCGATGGCGGGCTCGATGGTCAGGCGGGCGCGCATCATGCGGTAGGGGGTCAATTGGCGACCAAGCTCTACCGCCGCATCCATCGGCCGCTGCGGGCTGGTATCGGCGATGAATGTGCCCTTGCCTACATGCCGCCAGATCGCCCCCTCGCGTTCCAGCGTATCGAGCGCCTTGCGCAGGGTGTTCCGCGTCAGGCCCAGTTCTTCGGTCAACTGGCGCTCGGCTGGCAACCGCCCGCCTGTGCCATAGCCGCCCTCTGCGATGAAGGCGCGCAAACGGGTCACCGGGTCTGGCATTTGGGTCTGTTGCATCAAAATGGTCCGAATTGGTTGACCAATATCTAGCACAAGCGTTGTCTTACCGCAAGATTGATTCGATCAAGGCGGCAATGCCGGGCCAAAAGGTACCTTGATTCGTAATGGTTGGGATTGATCCTTCCGATGATCTGCCCTACGATCCAGCGCAAATCATCGCCAAGAGGTACTCATGACCGACCATGTGATCCCCACGCCCGCCATCCCCGCCATCCCGGTCAGCGGTGGGGGCAGCTTCCCCGTGCGGCGCGTTTACTGCATCGGGCGCAACTACGCGGCCCATGCAATCGAGATGGGCCACGATCCGGACCGTGAGGCCCCGTTCTTCTTTCAGAAAAACCCCGACAACCTGGACCCTTCGGGGGTCTTTCCCTATCCGGCGCACAGCAGTGATGTGCACCATGAGGTGGAGTTGGTGGTCGCGCTAAAAGCCGGCGGTGCGAACATCCCACTTGACCAGGCTCTGGATCACGTCTGGGGATACGCGGTCTCGCTCGACATGACGCGGCGCGACCTGCAGAGCGAGGCCAAGAAAGCTGGCCGCCCGTGGGAGATCGGAAAGGCCTTCGAGCGGTCCGGTCCCGTTGGCCCGCTTCGCCCGGTGTCAGAGGTCGGACACCCCGACCAGGGACGGATCGAGTTGAGGGTGAATGGTGTCGTGAAGCAGGAGGGCGACATGAACCAGATGATCTGGAAGGTGCCCGAAATGATTTCCTATCTCTCCGAATACTTCGAACTGGCCGCCGGCGACATCATCATGTCCGGCACGCCCTCGGGCGTGGGGCCCGTAGTGCGCGGCGACGTTATGGTGGCCGAGATCGCCGGTCTGGGGAACCTGACAGTCACGGTTGCCTGACAAATTGCGAGGGGCCGGGTGGCAAACCACCGGCCCCTTCTTCCGCAGTCGGATCGCGTTCAGTCAGTGCTCTATTGGGAACGGAGTAATCGTCGTTGGCGGGTCCTGCCGATTGGCCTTTAAATCCATTCGTTACCTAAGTCA
Source organism: Rhodobacterales bacterium (assembly GCA_038251625.1). Lineage (GTDB taxonomy): Bacteria > Pseudomonadota > Alphaproteobacteria > Rhodobacterales > Rhodobacteraceae > JBBQXK01. Next base: position 21,050 of record JBBSBE010000014.1, on the reverse strand, counting down.
GTGGGCTTCAAATTGGCGGAAGCGGTGGGATTCGAACCCACGGTACGGTTCCCCGCACGCTAGTTTTCAAGACTAGAGCCTTAAACCACTCGGCCACACTTCCCGCGTGCCTGCTCTAGGCAAGCAGACGCCGACAATCAAGCGCCTGCGGTCTTTGTCTCGTTCACGCCGTAGCTTGCGAAGCCCTTCAACGTTTCGACCAGATCGGCATCGCTCAGCACATGCCCGCCGCCGATCTGCAGGACGTGAAAATACTGATGCGCAAGCGCCTCCAACTCATGAGCGAGCCAGGCGGCGCGGGTCAGGTTCGGGCCTGCGGTCAACATGCCGTGGTTTGCCATCAGGCAACCTGAACGGCCCTCCATCGCCTCAACCACCGCTTTCGACAGCGCCGCCGTTCCGTAGCAGGCATAGCCTGCCACGCGGATATAGGGGCCGCCGAAGGCAGCCATCATGTAGTGGATTGCAGGGATCGGTTTGCGCGCGATGGCAAGGATGGTGGAATAGGGGGCGTGCGTATGTACGATAGCCTCGATCTCTGGCCGCGCACGCATCAGATCAAGGTGAAAGCGCCATTCGGTTGATGGTTTGCGCGGGCCTTCCCAGGCGCCATAGTCGCCCTCGAGGGGCATCCGGGCGATCATACCGGGTTCCAGTACGTCATAGGGCACGGCAGAAGGGGTGATCAGCATCGCCCCATCCAACCGGGCAGAAAGGTTGCCGGACGAGCCTCGATTAAGGCCCGATAGATCCAACTCGCGGGCGTGGGCCACGATTTCGGCGCGCAAGGCATCTTCGTGCGTGGGCATCAGGCGGCTCCGCTGGCGTGTTCGGGGAAAAGTTCCGCCAGCCCTTCGGGCGTGGCGCGGGCGATGCCGCGTTCGGTGACAAGGCCGGTCACGAGGCGTGCGGGGGTCACATCAAATGCCGGATTCGCGCCCGGCGTCGCTTCGGGCGAGATGCGAAGACGGGTTCGTGTGCCATCGGCAAGCTTGCCTTGAACGAACGACACCTCATCGCCGGAACGCTCCTCGATCGGGATTTCGCGCAGCCCGTCCGAGACGCGCCAGTCGATCGTGGGCGACGGCAAGGCCACGTAGAAGGGCACGCCATTGTCATGCGCCGCCAGCGCCTTGAGGTAGGTGCCTATCTTGTTGCACACGTCGCCCACGCGTGTGGTGCGGTCGGTGCCGACAATCACCATGTCCACCTGACCGTGCTGCATCAGGTGCCCGCCCGCGTTGTCCACGATCAGGTGATGCGGGATGCCGTGGCTGGCCATCTCCCATGCGGTCAGATGCGCACCCTGATTGCGGGGCCGGGTTTCATCGACCCAGACATGGACATCGATCCCCTTGGCGGCAGCCTGATAGATGGGTGATGTGGCCGTGCCCCAATCAACGGTGGCAAGCCAGCCCGCGTTGCAATGCGTCAGGATGTTGACGGGGCCGGATTTTCGCGAGGCAATCTCTTCGATCACGGTCAGGCCATGCGCCCCGATGCGGCGGTTCATTTCGACATCTTCATCGCAAATCGCCGTGGCCCTGGCATAGGCCGCATCGCACCGGTCCGAAGGCGCAAGAAGGGCAAGACGGGCGCGCATGTCCTCAAGCGCCCATCGCAGGTTCACGGCCGTAGGGCGCGTCGCATAGAGCATCTCGTAGCCCTGCGTCAGCCCCATGTCGGACGGGTCTGCGGCCATCTGCAGGGCCATTCCGTAAGCCGCCGTCGCCCCGATCAATGGAGCGCCCCGCACCCACATATCGGCGATGGCCACCGCCGCATCCTGCATCGAGGTCAGTTGAGCCACAACGAAATCGTGCGGCAGGCGCGTCTGATCGATGATCTCGACCGTGCGTCCGTCTGTGCCGAGCCAGATCGAACGATAGGGTGTGCCGTCAACCTTCATGTGATGTCCTCGCGGTCGATGCGTGCGGCCAGTTCGCAGATTTGGCCGGGAGAGGTTAGAGTTCTGCGCGCCACCGCAAGGTGGCGGCCAAGCGCCAGCGCGCGGGCTTCGGCCTTTGCGCGGGCCGGGATGTCGGCGATGGCCTCAAGGTCTTCGACATGCGCCAGCCCGAGGATGCGGCGATGCATCTCGACCCCGCAGAAGCCAAGTGCATCGACCCAGATGCCATGCAGGACCGAGGCTAGCGCCTGTTCGCTTGCAAGGGTGTCGCCCTGATCCTCGAACAGGCTGGCCTGATAGAGAATCCCACGCCGCTCTGTGCGCCAGAGGCGGGCAAACTCGGCGGTGAAGGTCTTCCATGTCTCTTCGATCAGCATGAGGAGCCACTTGCGATAGGCATCACGCGCGCCGGGTGTCTTTTCGTGCCCTGATTGGGCAAAAAAGCCGAGCAGGAAATTGGCGATCAGCATCCCCACGTCAAAGCCGAAAGGGCCATAGATCGCGAACTCGGGGTCGATGACTTGCGTATCTTCGGGCGTGACCATGATCGAGCCGGAATGAAGATCGCCATGAACCAGCGTTTCGCCCCGCGACACGAAGGCATGCTTCATCTCCTGCGCCGCGACCTTCATGTCGCGGTCTGCACGCAGGCGCGCGACAAAGGGATCAAGGCCAGGCGTGTGGCGGTTCAGGTTAGCATCGAAGTAAGGATCCGAAAAGACAAGGTTTTCAGTGATGTCGGCCAAGGAGATGTTGCCTGCGAAGAGGGCCAGATCGGTTTTTGCTTCGGGGGCTGGCATCGACAGGTTCGAGCCGCGAAACAGGCTGCGGGCGAGGAAAAGCCCCAAGTCACGCGCAAGGTTGGGGTGGACCACGCCGGCGATGACGCTTTTCCGAAGGATGACATGGGGCGAAAGGTAACGCATCACGATCAGCGCCTGCGCTTCATCGAAGTGATAGACCTCGGGCACGCTGCCCGGGTCGCGCGCGGCCTGACGGGTCAGAGCGTGATATTCGAAGAACGATCGCTTGAGCGGCAGGGGCCAGCTTTCGCCCACAAGCCGCACGTAAGGCAGGGCCTGCTTGACGACCAGCGCACCCTTTGGGCCCTCGACAATGAAGACAAGATTGAGGTTGCCGTCCCCCACCTCGCGCACGCGCCAGTCACCCTTGCCCAGCCGGTCTGTCACTGCTGTGACGCCCGCAAGACGCCGGGGAAGTGTATCGGCCGTGAAGGCTTCGTATCCAGGATTGCCGTCCATCGCTTCCTCTCTCAGATCAGCCGATACTGCCGGGCCTTGCCCTTGAGGAAAGGCAAGCCCTGACCCATAACCTCTGCCTCGCTTTCCGCCACCGGGCGCCAGACCGACAGGCCGAAGGCAATTTCGGGCGGCATATTGATGAAGCTTTCCATGGCGAGGCCGCCCTTGAAGCCGATGGCGGCAAGCGTTGCGAAGATCTCGTCCCAGTCGCAGGTGCCATGGCCGGGTGTCCCACGGTCGGATTCGCTGAGGTGGATGTAGCGCAGGTGATCGCGTGCATCGAGGATGCCGTTGCCCGCGCCTTTTTCCTCGATATTCATGTGGTAGGTATCGAGGTGCACGAACATGTTTTCGGCACCCACCTTTTCGACCATGTCAACAGCTTGCCGGGCGGTGTTGATGAGGTGCGTTTCATAGCGGTTCACGGGCTCGATGCCGAACTGCAACCCAAGTGCCTTGGCATGTTTCGCGGCTCCGGTCAGTGCCAGGGCCACATTGTCCAGTTCCCTGGCGGTAGGTGGCAGGCCCGTACGTTCGCCGATGCCGCCGAAGGTCACGCCGCTCAGGGCCATCGCTCCCATCTCGGCGGTCTTGTCGAGGGCGAGGCGCAGATGCGCCATCGCGGCCTCAGGGTCCACCGAGGGCCATGAACCCTGTGGCATCCCAAGCGAGCAGACGGCGGCAAGGTCATGCTTTTGCAGCAGGTCGCGTGTATGCGCGGCGTCAACCCGTGCGGGACTCAGCAGCGCGATTTCGATGAAATCCATGCCGTGCCCAACAGCGGCGGCTATCGCCGCCTCTGCCCCTGTGCGATCCCAGCTCATCGTCCACATGCTGGTATGAACGCCAAATCCCTTCATGCCCCACCCTCTTTCAATGCAAGTAGTGCCCGCGCCAATCCCTCGTCAGCGATCAGACGGTTGACGATACCCGCGCGCAGAACCGCCAGCGTCGCGCGCGCCTTGGCAGCCCCGGCGGCCAGCAGGGTGACATCGGCGCGGGCCAGATCGTCAAGCCCGATCGAGGGCGAGCGGCGGTTCAGGTCCGTGGGCGCCAGCGTGCCGTCGGCGCGGAAGAACTTGCCCGTGCTGTCCGCAACGGCACCGGTTTCGGCAAGTGCGGCCTCGTCGGCGAGCGCCAATATCCCGCTTGTAGAGAGCAACGCGTCGGGCGAGCAATCGCCAAGGCTGATGATGCAGTATGGCGCGGCACGGGCGGCAGCGAGCGTTTCGCGGACAAGGCGCTGCGCGAGAATCACGCCGCAATCGGCCTCGGTATCGGTCAGGAAGGGGGCTGGCAGGAACATGGCCGATCCCCCGGTCAGGGCGGCAAGACGCGCGCAGACGTCAAAGGGGCTGGTTTCGGCGGTGCGCGCCATTGCGCCCATCAGCGACACGAAGCAAAGGTTGGGGTTTCGCAAACCCGTCACCGCCTGCGCCATCGCGGCCATGGTGCGGCCCCAGCCCACGCCGATGGCAAGTGGCGCATCGCCACGCCCTATCCGCGCAAGGAACCCTGCCGCCACGATCCCCACGGCGCGCCGGGCATAATCGTCGCCAAGATTGCCGCCGGGCATTGGGGCCACCTGCGCCTCGGTCAGCCCGAAGGCCGCTGTCAACGTGTCGGCCATGGCCAGCGTGCCAGAGGTTTCATGTTCCAGCGTGACCCGAACAAGCCCCTGATCACGCGCTTCTGCAAGCAACCGCAATACCTTGAAGCGAGAGATGCCAAGATGCTGACTGACCTCTTCCTGGCTCATCCGACCCACATGATAAAGCCACGCAGCCTGCAGGTGATCATCGGTTTCGGTGCGGGGAAGGGTCATTCGAGGCTCCGGTTCGGGATGGATTAAGCGCTTGACCCGGTCTCGCGTCAACGCATATCACAATTGTGCAGAACTCGCACATATATTGCAGCGCAGCAATGCAAGCGCAGAAACAGGGCGTTGGACGTGACCTATGTGATCGGCATCGACGGCGGCACCGAAAGCCTGCGCGCGCATGTCTTTGATCTTTCGGGGCGGTCGCGTGGCGTAGGCAAGGCGGCTTATGCGACGTCATTCCCGGAACCGGGCCGAGCCGAGCAGGTGCCCGAGGATTGGTGGCATGCCTGCGGTGTCGCTGTGCGAGAGGCGATGGCCGCTGCGGAGGTAGGGCCCTCGCAGATCAGCGCGATTGCGGCCGATACTACCTCTTGCACTGTTGTGATGCTGGATGCCGAAGGGCGCAGTATTGCGCCCGCGCTTCTGTGGATGGACGTGCGTGCACATCGCGAGGCGGATGAAGTGGCCGCTTGTGGCGATCCGGCGTTGCGCGTGAATGGCGCAGGGCAGGGTCCTGTGTCGCCGGAATGGATGATCCCCAAGGCGCTCTGGCTGTCGCGGCACCAGGCGGAGCTGTTCGCCCGCGCGGCGCGGGTGGGGGAATATCAGGATTACTTGAACCTTCGGCTTACCGGTCGCTGGGTTGCCTCTCTGAACAACCTTACCATGCGCTGGCACTATCAGACGGACCACGGCGGCTGGCCTGACGGGCTGCTCGCGCGGCTGGGCCTTGGTGCTTTGCGCGAGAAGTGGCCGTCGGAAATCTTGGCTCCCGGCGCAGTCATAGGTGGGTTGTCGTCGGCGGCAGCCGCGCATCTGGGCCTGCGGGCCGATACACCGGTGGTGCAGGGCGGGGCGGATGCCTTTATCGGGATGATCGGGCTTGGGGTGACGCAACCCGGTGAATTGGCCCTGATTACCGGATCGTCGCACCTGCAACTGGGGGTGGCCAGTAGGGCCGTGCATGCACACGGTGTTTGGGGCACCTACATGGACTGCGTCTACCCCGGGCGTCCGATCATAGAGGGCGGGCAGACCTCGACCGGGTCTGTCATCGCCTGGTTCAAGCGGCATTTTGCGGATCAAGTCTCTTTCGACACACTCAACGCGGAGGCCGCCGCACTTCCGCCGGGCGCCGAAGGGTTGCTGGTGTGCGATCATTTTCAGGGCAATCGCACACCACATACCGATGCGCTGGCGCGGGGGGCGATCATGGGCCTGACGCTGAAGCACACGCCTGCCCATGTTTACCGCGCGATCGTTGAGGGCATCTGCCTTGGCACGCGGCTGATCGTGGAAACCTTTGGCGACGCCTTTGTCGCCCGCCGCATCGTGGTGGCGGGCGGGGCCACGCGATCGCCCTTCTGGCTGCAGGTGCATGCCGATACGCTGGGAGTGCCGCTGCAGCTGACCGAAGAGACAGAGGCATGCGCGCTGGGTTCGGCCATCCTCGCTGCGCGCGGAGCCGGGCATTTTTCGACGATAGATTCGGCCTGCGCGCAAATGGTGCGTGTAGCGTGCACGATCGAACCCGACATGGCCGCCCATGCCGCGTACGCCCCGATCTACGCCCGCTACCGCGCCGCCTACGCTGCGCTGAAACCGCTGCGGGAGGACGCATGACCGCGGCCCAAACCACTGACCTTGCCAACAGTGGGATGCTGGCCCGCTACCGCACCATGCGGCGCATCCGCTCGTTCGAGGAACGGGTGGGTGAGTTGTTCCTGAAAGGCGAAAGTGCCGGGTCCATGCTGCACCTTTCCATCGGTGAGGAGGCCGTGGTGGGCGTGGCTGATGCGATGGATGCGGGCGATACATTCACCACGCATCATCGTGGGCATGGCGTGTTTTTGGCACGTGGCGCCGATCCGGCGCGCATGATGGCAGAGATTGCGGGCAAGGAGGCGGGCTATTGCCGGGGCAAGGGCGGTTCGATGCACATCGCGGACCGCGCCTTGGGGCATCTGGGTGCCAATGCCATCGTCGGCGGCGGCATTCCGCATGTGGTAGGGGCTGGGCTGACCTATCGCAATCGTGGCTCCGGGCAGGTTTCGGTGGCCTTTTTCGGCGACGGCGCGATGCAGCAGGGCATCCTCTACGAGGCCATGAACATGGCGTCACTCTGGCAATTGCCCTGCATATTCGTGTGCATCAACAACCAGTATGGTATGGGCACCCGTGTGGATCGTTCTGCAGGGCGCCACGCCTTTGACGCACGGGCCGAGGCTTTCGGCCTTGCCGCAGCGCGGGCGGATGGCACGGACGTGGAGGCGGTGCACGATGCCGCCCGCGCGCTGGCTGCAGGCGCGCGCGAAGGGAGGCCTGCGTTTCTCGAGATTGATGCCTACCGGTTCTTTGGCCATGCGCGGATGGACAAAAGCCCCTATCGCACGCCGGAAGAGGAAGCAGAGGGGCGCGCACGTGATCCCGTTGGCCATGCGCGCGCAAAGCTGACGCAGACGGGACTTGGTGCTGAGGAAGACCTTGCGCGGATCGATGCAGAGGCGGGCGCCGAGATGGATCTAGCGCTCGATTTTGCGGTCACGGCCGAAGCGCCGGGGATGCCCACGATGTTCGAAGATGTGTACGCGCCGGGCACCCCGGCACCGCGTCCGCAAGCCGCGCGTCTGGCTGCGATCCTGGGGGAACCGGCATGAGCGCGGTCGAGACCACCTATCGTGAGGCAATCCGTCAGGCCTTGCTCGATGCGATGGAGGCCGATCCGGATGTTGTGCTGATCGGCGAGGAGGTGGGGCTTTATGGCGGCGCCTACGGCGTGACCAAAGGACTGATCGACCTTTTCGGAGCGCACCGCGTGATCGACGCGCCGATCTCGGAAGCGGGGATCGTTGGCGTGGCCGTGGGGGCGGCGATGACCGGACTGCGGCCCGTGGCCGAACTGATGTACGTGGATTTCGTGGGGCTGGTGATGGACCAACTGGCTAATCAGGCCGCGAAAAGCCGTTACATGTTCGGTGGCCAGATCGGCGTGCCTATGGTGCTGCGCACGCAGGGCGGCACGGGGCGCTCGGCGGCGGCCCAGCACAGCCAGAGCCTCGAAGCGTGGATGCTGCACATCCCGGGTCTACGCCTAGTCATGCCTGCGACCGTGAATGACGCCTATCATTTGTTGCGCGCGGCCCTCACGCAGCCCGATCCGGTGGTCTTTATCGAACACAAGGGTCTTTATACCCGCAAGGGCATGCTTGACATCGGCTGGCCCGATGGGGATTGGGGCGTCCCCGTCGTGCGGCGTTCGGGGCGCGACCTGACCATCATCGCCTATTCCCGTATGCTGCACGAGGCGCTTGCCGCCGCCGAGGTGCTTGCGGGACAGGGGGTCGAGGCTGAAGTGATCGACCTTCGGTGTCTCAACCCACTGGACGAGGCACCGCTGATCGAATCCGTATGCCGGACCGGGCGCGCGCTGGTTGTAACAGAAGCTGCGCTGACAGGGTCTGTCGCGTCCGAGATCGCCGCACGGCTGGGTGAGGCCTGTTTCGATTGGCTGGAAGAACCCATCCTTCGGCTTGGCGGCGAGGATATCCCGATCCCGGTTGCCCCAGCTCTTGAACGTGGTTCGATCCCGGACGCACGCCTGATCGCCGAAACTGCCCGCTGGCTGGTCACACGGGAGGCACCGCAATGGGCCGCGCAGTGATCACGCTTCCCCGGCTTGGGGAAACAATGGAAGAGGCGACAGTCACCGAATGGCTGGTGGCCCCGGGCGTTGTTTTCGCGCGCGGCGATGTGCTGCTGGAGGTCGAGACGGACAAGACTGTGGTCGAAGTGCCCGCGTTGCAGGATGGGGTTCTGATCGCGCAGCTGGTGGCGCCGGGCGAGACGGTTGCACTTGACCAGCCGATTGCCGAGATCGAAAGCGAAGCCACAATCGCGGTGCCTGCCGCCAGCACTGCGCCGCAGGCCGGGCCTTTGCCCGTTGCTGCAGCGTCGGTTGTGCCCTCTCGGCCGCCGGGTACGCCCGCGCGGGCAGCGGCCAGTCCCGTTGCACGCCGGATTGCGCGGATGACCGGCGCATCGCTTGCGCTGGTTCCCGGCACAGGGCGGCGCTGTCGGATTACAGGGGCGGATGTGGTGGCTTTTGGTGGGGGCGAGGCTGCGACGGTCGTCTTGCTGCATGGTTTGTTCGACCAGCCAAAGGGATGGCGCGATCTGCCCGCACGGCTGGGCCGCGCTGGACATTCGGTGCTGGTGCTCGACCTACCCGGCCATGGCGCCCTGCCGGCGGTCGGTTCGATTGCCGAGGCCGTGGCTGCCCTTTTGCCGCATCTGCCGCCCGGCCCGGTGCGTCTTGTCGGTCATTCCTTCGGCGCAGTGCTTGCGACCGGGCTTGCCCGTGCGCTGGGCGCGCGCGTTGAGCGGCTGGTTTTGCTTGCGCCAGCGGGCCTTGGGCCGCGCATCAACGCAGACTTCGTCGATGGGATGCTGCGCGCCGAAACGACGCCTGCACTGGCGCGCGCACTGACGCTTCTGGGGGCAGGGCCACTGTCGGATTTGATGTTGCAGGCAGAACTGGAACGCCTGCGGCTTTGCCGTGACGGCATGGCGCCGATGGCGCGGCTTGCTGCTGTCGATGGTTTTCAGCAAGTCGACATTTCCGCCGATCTTTCCGTGATCCGTTGTCCCATCACGGCGATTTTCGGCACGAGTGACGGGATTCTCGATTGGCGCGATTGCGCGAACCTGCCCGCGCGCGCTGCAATCCATCTGGTGCGCGGTGCAGGCCATTTACCCCATCTGGCGGCGCCTGATCTGGTTGCTGGTCTCATTGGCGCGGAAATGTCGGCAGCGCCCGTCGCAAGGAAGGGTTGAACCGACGCAAAAACAACATTCCGCCCGCCAGAACGCGATCGCGAGTCCGCCCCTCCGGCGGCAGAATGCTCTTTTCCGGGGCAACCGGCGGAGTGACGGTAGAACACTGATTAGGAAGAATAAAAACACGACTTACAGGCAAATCTGATGTAGAAAAACCCGCCGCACGACATATAGTCGTTCAGCAAGACACGTGCCCCCGAACGGGGATATCTTCAGGGAGGAAGATTGATGACGACCAGAACAACTCTACTCGCGCTTTGCGCAACCGCCTCGGCGCTGGCCTTTGGCGCCTCGGCAGCCGTGGCAGAAACCAAGATCGCCACCGTGGTCAAGATTGCGGGCATCCAGTGGTTCAACCGCATGGAGGAGGGCGTGAAGCAGTATGCGGCCGACACTGGCAGCAATGCATTCCAGGTGGGTCCAGCCCAGGCCGACCCCCAGCAGCAGGCCGCGCTGATCGAGGACATGATCGCACAGGGCGTGAACGCGCTCGCCGTGGTGCCGATGAGCCCCGAGGCGCTGGAGCCTGTGTTGAAGCGCGCGATGGACGCGGGCATCACCGTGGTGACCCATGAAGCGGCAAGCCAGCAAAACACCACCTATGACCTCGAGGCCTTCAAGAACGAGGATTTTGGCGCCAACCTGATGGAACAGATGGCGACCTGCATGGGTGGCAAAGGCGAGTATGCCGTGTTCGTGGGCTCGCTTACCAGCCAGACGCACAACCAGTGGGTCGATGGGGCCATTGCCTACCAGAAGGAAAAGTATCCTGACATGGTGCTGGTGGGCGACAAGAACGAAACCTTCGACGACCAGCAGAAAGCCTATGAGAAAGCGCAGGAAGTGTTGCGCGCCTTCCCGAACGTGAAGGGTTTGCAAGGCTCGGCCTCGACCGACGTGGCGGGCATCGGCCTTGCCATCGAAGAGCGGGGGCTTGCGGATGCAACCTGCGTGTTTGGCACGTCGCTGCCATCGATTGCGGGTCAGTATCTTGATACCGGCGCGGTCGACGGGATCGGCTTTTGGGATCCGTCCGTCGCGGGCTACGCGATGAACAAGATCGCGCAAATGGTGATGGACGGAAAAACCATCTCGGATGGCGATGATCTTGGGCTTTCGGGCTATGAGAAGATCAAGCTCGACGGCAAGGTCATCTACGGTCAGGCTTGGGTGAACGTGAACAAGGCCAACATGGCCGAATATCCGTTCTGATGGAACGGGCCGGGGGGCGTTGATACCCCTCGGCCCTTCGCCAAAAGGGCCCATATCCCGTGACAGACCTTATCGCCCTTGAGGGTGTGACGAAAACCTACGCCGGGATCACGGCGCTCGACGATGTGGGCTTTACCATCGGCGCGGGCGAGGCTGTGTGCCTTGCCGGTGAAAATGGCAGCGGCAAGTCCACCCTGATCAAGATACTCGCTGGTGTGGAGCAGCCGGATCGCGCCGAAATCCGGTTTGCCGGCCGGTTGCAGGGCGCACTGAACCCCCGCCTTTCGGCGGATGCCGGGGTGATGGTGATCTTTCAGGATTTCTCGCTTTTTCCGAACCTTACGGTTGCCGAAAACATCGCCTTCAGCGCAGAGCTTGGGGCGCACCGGCGCCTTTTCAACCGCGCGCGGGTGCACGAGATCGCACGGGCAACGCTGGAACGCGTGGGGGTGGCGCTTGATCTGAATGCGCGGGTCGAAACGCTGTCGGTCGCGCACAAGCAATTGGTGGCGATCTGCCGGGCGCTGGCCCGCGATGCGCGACTTATCATCATGGATGAGCCCACGACCGCGCTGACCGAACGTGAGGTGCGCGGGCTTCTGGGCATTATCCGGCGGCTGAAGGCTGATGGCGTGGCGGTGCTCTTTGTCAGTCACAAGCTGGCGGAAGTGCTGGAGGTTTGTGAGAAGGTCGTGGTGCTGCGGAACGGGCGCAAGGTGGCCGAAGGCCCAGCGACCGATTTCGACGCCGCCTCGCTGACGCGCCACATGACGGGGCGCGACGTCGCCGAAACGCCGCCCGACCCGCTTGACCCCGGCGCGCCCTTGCTGATGGAGGTTCGGGGGCTGACCAAACCGGGCGCCTTTTCAGATGTCAGTTTTGATCTTCGCGCGGGTGAGGTGCTGGGCATCTCCGGGCTTCTGGGTTCAGGGCGCACGGCGCTGGCCAAGGCACTTTTCGGGCTTGTTGCGCCGGAAGGTGGCATGATCCGGCTTGCGGGTCAGGCCGTGCGGCTGGGTGATCCGTTGGCAGCGGTGAGGGCGGGGATCGGCTATGTGCCCGAAGACCGGCTGACCGAGGGGCTTTTCCTGACGCAATCCATTGCGCGCAATGTGGGGATCGGGCGGCTTGCCGCACATGAACGGGCTGGGTTTCTGGATCTGCCGGGGCTTTGGGGCGAGGCCACAGACTGGCTGACGCGGCTGAAGGTCAAGGCGCCCTCGGTCGATGCGCCGGTGCGCGCGCTGTCGGGTGGCAATCAGCAGCGCGTGGTTCTCGCGCGGTGGCTGGCCACCTCGCCGCGCGTTCTGGTGCTGAACGGGCCAAGCGTGGGGGTCGATGTCGGTTCGAAGGCGGAAATTCATGGGATCATCCGCGATCTTTCGGCGACGGGTCTGGGTGTCGTAGTCATCTCGGACGACCTGCCAGAGCTTCTGGCCACCTGCCATCGCCTTCTGGTGATGCGCGCGGGGCGGATCACTGATGAGATCATGCCGGCTGAGACCGACGAAAATGACCTCGCACACAGATTGGCGTCGTGATGCCCAAGATCGACCTCGCCCGTAACGAATGGCTGGTGGCGCTTGTGATCGTTGCCTTCTGCGCGCTTGCCGCTGTTTCTGACCCACGCTTCCTGTCCATTGCCACGCTGACCGATCTGTTGCGTGGCGGTATCGTTCTGACCATCTTTGCCGTGGGTGCCATGCTTGTGCTGGTGTCGGGCGGGATCGACGTGAGCTTCACAGCAGTTGCCGCGTTTGCAATGTACGTGACCGCGATGGCGCTGAATGCGGTGGCGCCGTGGATGCCGTGGTGGGGCGCGCTGGGCCTGGGAATGGGTATCGGTGCATTTTTGGGCAGCATCAACGGCACTCTGATCGCGCTTTTCCGTCTGCCCACCTTGATCGTGACGCTCGGCACGCTTTCCATCTTTCGCGGCTTCATGCTGACATTCGTCGGCCAAAAGCAGATCACCACCCTGCCGCCCGGCATGCGCGAATTCGGGCGGATGATGGTGGTGCGCGGTACCAATGCAGATGGCAGTTTCTATTCGCTGCACGCGGCCTTTCTGGTGACGGTTGCGGTGGTGGTGATCACCTGGGCCATCCTTCATCGCACGATGCTGGGGCGCACAATTTTTGCGATCGGCGGATCGGTGGAAAGCGCGCGACGGATCGGAGTGAACGTCGCCCGGACACAATTCTTTGTCTATGTGTACGTGGGTGTGCTGGCGGGGCTTGCGGGTACGATCCACGCTTCAATGGCGCGCGTCGCCAACCCGTTCGATCTGGTGGGGCTGGAATTGTCGGTGATTGCGGCAGTGGTGCTTGGCGGCGCGCGGCTTGCCGGGGGTTATGGCACGCTCACCGGCACTTTTCTGGGCGTGGCGCTGATCGTGCTGGTGCGCAATTCGCTTATTGTGATCGGTATTCCCAACACATGGCAATCGGTGACCATCGGCGTTCTGATCCTCTTGGGCACAGGGCTGCCCGCATGGCAGGCCAAGCGCGCTGCCGCGAGGGCCGCGTGATGCACCGTTTCGCCTCGCCCGAAGCGCGATTGGCTGTCATTGCGCTGACTGTGTTTGCCGTGATGGCCGCGCTTTCGCCTGACAGGTTCTTATCGGCGCAGAACATGACTTCGATGGCCTTTCAGTTCCCCGAATTTGCCATTCTTGCGTTGGCGATGACCGTGACCATGCTGACAGGAGGGATCGATCTTTCCGTGGTAGGTGTGGCCAATTTCACTGCCGTCGTGGCGGCGATGATCCTCACGCGCTTTGCCGGGCCTGATGCGACGGGCGCCGATGCGGCCATGTGGATCGCTGCGGCTGTAGCCGCTTCAATGGTGCTGGGGCTGGTGGCGGGGCTCTTTAACGGCATCCTCGTTGCGGTGTTGGGGCTGCCCGCGATTTTGGCAACGCTTGGGTCGGGGCTGATTTTCACCGGGCTGGCAGTGGCGCTGACGGGCGGGTCTGCCGTAATGGGTTTTCCCACAGCCATTGCGTGGTTGGGGAACGGCACGGCTTTGGGCATTCCGGTGCCTCTGATCCTGTTTGCCGTTCTGGCCGCGCTCTTGGCACTGATCCTGTCGCGCACAGGCTTTGGCCTAAAGGTGCAGATGTTCGGGGCCAACCCTTTGGCCGCCCGCTTTGCCGCGATCGACATCACCGGCCTCTTGATCCGCGTCTATCTTCTGTCTGGCCTTCTCGCCGCCATCGCGGGCTTGGTGGTGATGAGCCGCGCCAATTCGGCCAAGGCCGATTATGGCTCGAGCTACCTCCTCCTCGCGGTGCTGATTGCCGTCCTTGGAGGCGTGAATCCCTATGGGGGCTACGGCAAGATCATTGGCGTGGTTCTGGCCGTATTGTCGATGCAGTTTCTGTCGAGCGGGCTCAACATGCTGTCGGTCTCGAACTTTGCGCGCGAACTGATCTGGGGCGTTCTCCTGATCTTCGTCATGATCATAAATACAAGGGCCGCGCCCCAGCGCCGCCCGAAACCGAAGCCGGAGGCCAGCCGATGAAGAAAATCCTGAACAACCCCGTCGACTATGTGGATGAGATGCTGGCGGGCATGACCGCCGCGCATCCCGAATATTACCGCCTGCATGGCGAGACGGGCCGCGTGGTGGCACGTGCGACACCGGGCAAGCCGGGCAAGGTGGGGATCGTGACCGGTGGCGGATCGGGGCACCTTCCGGTCTTTACCGGCTATGTGGGCACGGGGCTTCTGGATGCCTGTGCAATCGGGGATGTCTTTGCCTCGCCCTCTGCCGAACAGATGGCAGATGCGATCCGAGCCGCAGATACCGGTGCGGGCGTGCTGCGCCTTTACGGCAATTACGGCGGCGATATCATGAACTTCGATATGGCGGGTGAATTGGTCGAGTTCGACGATATCCGTTGCACGACGGTTATCCTTGCCGATGATATCGCCTCGGCCCCGCCTGCCGAGGCATCGAAGCGCCGCGGCGTTGCGGGCATGGTCTATGCGTTCAAGATCGCCGGGGCCGCGGCAGAAGCGGGGCGCGACCTCGATGCCGTGACAATGGTCGCGCAGAAGGCTGCCGATGCCTGCCGGTCCATCGGCGCGGCACTTTCGTCCTGCACTGTGCCGCAAGCAGGCAAGCCCACTTTCGACATCGCGGAAGACGAGATGGAGATGGGCATGGGCATCCATGGTGAGCCCGGCGTCTGGCGCGACAAGCTTCGTACTGCCGATGCCATCGCGGGCGAGATGATGGACCGCCTTTTTGCCGACCATCCGCTGAAAGCGGGCGATCGCGTCTCGGTCATGGTCAACAGTCTTGGCGCCACGCCGCCAGAGGAGTTGTATATTGTCTATCGCATCGTGAAGGCCCGGATCGAAGGCGCGGGCGCCCACATTGTGATGCCGCTGGTCGGGCGTTATGCCACCTCCATGGAGATGGCAGGCATCTCGATTACGCTTTGCACGCTGGACGCCGAGCTTGAGGGCTTTTTGACCGCGCCTTGCGATTGCGCGTTCTGGAGGGTGTGATGGCCATTGATCGCGCGGCATTCCTGGCGGCCATCGACCGGCTGGCCGCCGCGATGGAGCGGGATTTTGACGCGCTGAATGCTGCGGATGGCGCGCTCGGTGACGGCGATCTGGGCGTGACGATGACGCGCGGGATGCGTCTGGTGCAAGAGGGGGCTGCGAAGCTGCCCGAAGATCTGGGGCAGCTCCTGTTGGCCTGTGCGCAAGCCTTTACCAAATCCTCTGGTTCATCCTACGGCACGCTGATGGCTACCGGCCTGATGGCGATTGCAAAGGATCTGAAAGGCCGCGCGACATTCGATGCAGTCGAGGTATCGCGGCTGGTGGGCCTTGCCCGTGACGCGATGATGGCACGCGGCAAGGCGGAACTGGGTGGCAAGACTGTGCTTGACAGTCTGGACGCCGTGGCAAAGGCGACAAATGGGCTTGCGGATCTAGCGATGGTGGCCGACGCGGCTGCTGAGGCGGCGCAGTCCGCGCAGGCGAGCATGCGCCCGCTGCCGGCCACCATCGGACGGGCGCGGATCTTTGCCGAGAAGAGCAAGGGCATGGACGATCCCGGGATGCTCGCCATGACAGCCATCGTGGCTGCGCTGGCCGACAGACAGGGCTAGTGCCTGTCCTGCCAGTCGGGCAGGCGTTTTTCCAGAAAGGCCGCGATTCCCTCTTCGGTGTCGCGCCACAGTGAATTCTCGACCATGACAGCGCCTGCGTGATCGTAGGCTGCTGCAAGTGGCAATCCCAGCTGATCGTAAAACGCGCGCTTGCCGATCCGCACCGCTGCCGTCAGTTTGCCTGCCAGCGTTCGCGCCAGTGCTGTGGTCTCTGCGCGTAACGCATGGTGCGGGACCACGCGGTTCACCAGACCCACCTCGCGCGCACGGGATGCGGGGATGAATTCGCCGGTTGTCAGCATCTCGAAGGCCACCTTCGCGGGGACATTGCGGCTGAGTGCCACCATTGGGGTTGAGCAGAAAAGCCCGATGTTGACCCCGTTGACGCCAAATCGCGTGCCCTCCGCCGCAACGGCCATGTCGCACGAGGCGACGAGCTGGCAGCCGGCGGCGGTGGCTATGCCGTGAACCTCGGCGATCACGGGCTGGGGCAGGGCAGGGATCATCTGCATCACTTCGGCGCACCGCGCGAAGAGATCGGCGAAGTACCCTGCACCCCGGTCCGGCGATTGTCGGCCCGCCTGCATTTCCTTCAGGTCATGACCCGCGCAGAACGCCTTGCCCGCGCCGGAAAGCACAACCACGCGCGTGACACGATCTTCCATCAGGCGCCCGAACTCCGCCTTGAGCGCCGCCAGCATCGCATCTGAGAGGCTGTTGAGCCGTTCGGGTGCGTTCATCGTCAGATGAGCAACGCCACCATCATCCACCCGCTGCAAAAGATCACCGGTCATCTTGTCATTCCTCCGCTTTGGCGAAAGCTTACGGGCAGCGGGGCGCGGGGGGAAGCATGGATCAGGCGATGGACAAGGCGGCGCTGGAGGCATTTCTGAAGCGCGACTTCATGCAGGTTGCCGAGGATTTCGATATCGTAGCGGTGACTGAGGTCGGCCTTGACGTGCGCATGCGCGTGGCGACGCGGCACTTGCGGCCGGGTGGCACCGTTTCGGGGCCGTCGATGTTCGCGCTGGCGGATGTGGCGATGTATCTGGCGATCCTCAGCCGCATCGGGCCGGTTGCTCTGGCGGTGACCACGAACTGCGCCATCGACTTTCTGCGAAAGCCGGAGGCTGGACGTGACCTGATCGCCGTTTCGCGGCTTTTGAAACTCGGGCGGCAACTGGTGGTGGGCGACGTGCTGCTATATTCGGACGGTCGGGCAGAGCCGGTGGCACGCGCGGGCCTGACCTACGCTATCCCGCCAAAGTGAGCGCCTTGCTCTGCATCGGATCCGAGGCGGGCTTTCGCCCGCGGTACCGCTTAGCGTTTGGGCTTCTTAAAGGATCCTTCGATGCCCGCGCCACTTTCGATGGCCACCGTCTCATAGACGACATCAGCCTTCACTTGCGCCGCCGACCGCAGCGTAAGGGCATTGCAGCTGATGGCACCATTCATCTGGCCGCGCAGTTCCACCGTTTCAGCCGATACGGTGCCGGACATTCGTCCTTCGTGCGTCACGATCAGCGCCTTGGCCTTAACAGAGCCCTCGACCTCGCCCATGATTTCGACAGTGCCTTCGGCGACGATATCACCTGTAATCCGCAGGTCAGCGGCCAACACGGATCGCCCTGCTGTACGCGGCGGTTGAGTCTTGGCATCAAGTGTTGGGGCGGGGTTTGACATCGGCTTCCTCCGGCAAGCGCTCCGGCCGGGCGGGGCGTGACCCTGCCGATAGACGCCAAAGACCCCCCGGCGGTCAAGGGGCGGCGGCCCGACGCGTGGCGGTTTTCCGCCTTTCCGGTGACAGGATGCCCCATTGAGTGCTTCACTGCCGCAAAGAATCAGGGGACGCCGATGATTGATACATTTTTCCGGCCGGTTTCAGGCTTCGATCTTCCACGTTTCGCCGGGGTGCCAAGCTTCATGCGCCTGCCACATGTGCCGCCCGGACACGCGCGGTTCGCCGACGTGGAAGTGGGGATCGTCGGCGCGCCATGGGACGGCGGCACCACAAACCGCCCCGGTCCCCGCCACGGACCGCGCCAGTTGCGCGATGCTTCTACGATGATCCGCGCGCAGCATGGGATCAGCGGGATACGGCCGTTTGAGGCGATGGCCTGCGCCGACCTTGGCGACGTCGGGCCGAACCCTGCTGATCTGATGGATACGCTGGCACGGATGGAGGCCTTCTATCGCGCACTTGGCGAAGCCAATATCCTGCCCCTTACAGCGGGCGGCGACCATCTTTGCAGCCTGCCGATCCTTCGGGCGCTGGCCCGCGATCGTCCCTTGGGCATGATCCATTTCGACAGCCATACAGACCTTTTCCACAGCTACTTCGGTGGCACGATGTACACGCACGGCACACCCTTCCGGCGTGCCGTGGAGGAGGGCCTGCTCAACCCCCATAGGGTGACGATGATCGGAATACGGGGTTCAGCCTACGACAGCGAAGATCGTGATTTCGCCCGCGCGGTGGGAATCGAGGTGATCCCGATCCATGCCTTCCATGCCCGTGGCGTGGCCGACGTGATGGCCGAAGCCCGGGGCAGGGCGGGCGACGGCCCCACCTACGTGAGCTATGATATTGATTTCATCGATCCCGCGTTCGCGCCGGGTACGGGCACGCCAGAAGTGGGTGGACCGAATTCCTGGCAGGCGTTGGAATGCGCGCGGGCGCTGGCGGGCGTGCATATCGTGGGCGCCGATCTGGTAGAGGTTTCGCCGCCCTTTGATCCTTCGGGTGGTACGGCTTTCCTTGGTGTGAGCGTCATGTTCGAAATCCTCTGCGCAATTGCTGCAGACCCCCGGCGAAAGACAAAGGCATGACCGCCGACCTGATCCTGACCAATGGCCGTGTCCTGACCATGGCCGCCCCGGCGCGTGCTGAAGCGGTGGCCTTCGCGGGTGGCAAGGTGCTGGCAGTTGGTGCGCGGGCCGAGATTGAAGCGCTTGCCGGGCCTGAAACGGAGGTGTTCGATTGCGGCGGCCGGTCGGTCCTGCCGGGCTTTGTGGAAAGCCATCTGCACCTGATCCTTGGTGGCAACGAACTGACGCACCTGCAACTTGGCGGCGTGCACGGCGGACAGGCATTGACGCGCGCGGTGCGCGACTTTGCGTCCGCCCACCCCAACCGGCCGCTTCTCATGGCGCAAGGCGCGGATTATGGCATCCTCGACCGCCCGGTGACGCGTGCCGATCTGGATACGATGATCGCTGACCGGCCTTTTGCAATGACCGCTCCGGACCATCACACGGTCTGGGCGAACACGGCGGCGCTTCTGGCGGCTGGACTGCTGCACGGCGCCAGAATGCCGCGTGGGCATGAGGTGGTGATGGGGCCTGACGGCATAGCCACCGGTGAGTTGCGCGAGTTCGAGGCGTTTGCGCCCGTTGTGGCGCTGGGCGGTGAAGCTGATCTTTACCTCGGCATTGCCACGGGTGGTGAACCCTCGCCTTGGCCTGACGCTGCAGTGCAGGCGATCCACCGCCAGAAAGCGCTTGCGGGTCTCCGGCACTGCGCGGCGCACGGCATCACCTCGATGGTGAATATGGACGGCAACCGCTACACGCTTGAGTTGCTGTCAGGCTTGCGGGCGGAGGGGAATCTCCTTGCGCGCGTCAAGGTGCCTTTCCACTTCAAGCCGCATATGGATTTGGGTGAGTTGGACCGGGCCGACGCGATGACTCGCGACTATGCCGATGATTGGCTGACTTGCGGATTCGTTAAGATGTTCATGGACGGCGTGGTTGATTCCGGCACGGCCTACATGCTGAACGAATACCCCGATATGCCGGGGCACAGATCCGAGCCGCTTTTCGAGCCCGGCCGCTTCGACGCCATATGCACCGATATCGATCGCCGTGGTCTTCAGATTGCGGTGCATGCAATTGGCGACGGTGCTGTGCGCCAGACGCTGGATGGTTATGCCGCCGCCCGCGCGGCCAATGGCGCGCGAGACAGCCGTCACCGGATCGAGCACATAGAGCTGATCGACCGCAGCGACATTCCGCGCCTGGCTGCCCTCGGCGTGACGGCCAGCCTGCAGCCGCCACATCCGCCGGGTGCGCTGGATTTTCCACTGCAGCCGACGCTCGACAAAGTCGGGCGGGGGCGCTGGCCGGATGCGTATCTCTGGCGCAGCCTCGCTGACGCAGGCGCACACATCGCCTACGCCAGCGACTGGCCCGTAACGGACGTCAGCGTCATGCGCGGCCTGCAGGCAGCGCTGACGCGCGCGCCGTACGAAGGTTGTGCCGATGAACGGCTGGGGCAGATGGAATCACTGGCAGCCTACACGGCGGGCGGTGCTTGGGCCGCGCATCTTGACGGCGTGACCGGGCGGCTTGTCCAGGGTCTTGCCGCCGATGCCGTTGTGATCGATGGCGACATCGACTCGCTCACCGGGCCCGAATTCGGGGCCACCGGCATCGCCCTGACGCTGTGCGGCGGGAAAATCACCCACCGGGGAAGTGCGTTTTCCTGACTAAGATCCAGATAAAACGTTTTATTGTCAGAGCACTGTGATCTGGTCACGAAAATTCTGGCAACCACCGCATTTTTCCCCCTTGCGGCCCCCGGAGGCCTTCCGTAAACAGCGCCTCACCGAAGCGGACCAGCGCGGAAGCGCGCCACGGACTGATGCGGGAAGGGCGAAAGCCTGACGAAATTCTGGGCATGAGGCGGTCGGGATGACGCTGGGAAACTGGCGTACCGGTCGTGTTTCTGCCCTTGCTCTTTGAACTGTTATATACTGAAGGGATATGCGGGCGGTTTGGTTGTTTCGACGCTGGACGCTAGCATATCGGCCTACTAGGGGCGTGAGTTCCGATGATGTAGGTGTCAGCTTCACTGTTTAGGTTGGGTTACTTCGG
>JBBSBE010000013.1:0-49267 GCA_038251625.1 Rhodobacterales bacterium | reverse complement strand
TCGTACCAGCCGCAATCGGGCATCTCCTTGGCCCCCGCGACGGGCCCCGCATAAAGACCGGCCGCCAACGCCAACTGCGCCAGCGCGGCCTGTGCCGCCACCGCGCCACCGGCATCGCAGAGTGCGGCCAAGCGGCGCAGGGTAGAGACGGGCAAAGTCGACAGCGCATCCAACCGCGCGTCCGGGCGTCCGTCGGCGGGCAGTATGGCAAGAGCGATTCCGTGACGGCGCGCGAGGTCCTGCACGGTCGCCAGGCCATAGGGCCAGTAGCTTTCGCCTCCGATGATGCGGATCAGGATACCTCTGGCATGGGCCAGTACCGCCTCGGCGTAGGTGTCGACCGAGAGCGGGTGCTTCAGCGCCACAAGGTTCTGCAGGCGCAGCGTCGGCAGTCCGGGATGAGCGTCTGGCAGGGTGGGTGCACCCACCCTGCGTGCCCGGTGCCACCCGGCTGCGAAGGCGCCAAGATCGCTGTCCGAAAACGACAGCGCCACCAGATCGGCGGGGGTCTGCCCCGGATCGAACGGCGCCTCGGTCTCTTCGAGCCCGTGGCTTTCGCGGAAGACGACGTGCATTAGCCCCCCAATACGGCGCGGATGGCGGCGGGGTCGAGGTCGCCCTGTTCGGCGATGACCACAAGACGCGTTTGGCGCGGTGTGTCGCCCCAAGGCCGATCATACTGCGCTCGCACGCGCGTGCCCACGGCCTGCACCAGCATGCGCATCGGTTTGCCGGTCACCGCCACATAGCCCTTTACCCGCAGAATGCGTTGCTCGAGGGCAAGACGAACGACGGCGGATTGAAGCGCCTCTGGGTCGGCCACTTCGGGCAGGTCGATGACGACAGAGTTGAAATCGTCATGCTCGTGGTCATCCTCGCCATCATGGTGCGAGGGGCGGGCGGCGATATCATCTTCGGCAGCGGCATTGAGGCCGAGGATCACACGAGGGTCGACCACGCCATCGATCGTGGCGATCATCGGCAGGCGGCGCGGCGTTTCCGCGTCGATGGCGGCGCGGGCGGCAGCAAGGCCCACCTCTCCTGCCAGATCGGCCTTGGTCAGCAAGATCAGGTCGGCGCAGGCGATCTGATCCTCGAAAACTTCGGAAAGCGGGGTTTCGTGGTCAAGGCTCGGGTCCGCCGCACGCTGGGCCTCGACCGCCACGGGATCTGGCGCGAAGCGGCCAGCGGCCACGGCCTCGGCATCGGCCAGCGTGACCACGCCATCCACCGTGATCCGGCTGCGGATCGCGGGCCAGTCGAACGCCTTCAGAAGGGGCTTTGGCAGCGCAAGCCCTGAGGTTTCGATCAGGATGTGATCGGGTCGCTGGGGCAGGGCCATCAAAGCCTCGATCGTCGGAATGAAATCATCGGCGACGGTGCAACAGATACAGCCGTTCGCAAGCTCGACGATGTTTTCCACGGGGCAGCTTTCATCCGCACAGGATTTCAGGATCTCGCCATCCACCCCCATTGTACCGAATTCGTTCACCAGAATGGCCAGACGCTTGCCCTGCGGATTGGCCATGAGATGGCGGATGAGCGTGGTCTTGCCTGATCCGAGAAATCCGGTGATCACGGTGACGGGAATTTTGGCGAGGTCGGACATGGGGCTACTCCAAGGGCGGGATGCGGGCGAGCGATTGCTTGCGGAAAATCTCGGGCCGCTCGCGCCAAGGGACCAGACCATCGGATGACGCGGCGTAAAGCGCGGCACCCCGCAGCACTTCCGCTGCGTCTTTTTCGGGGTCGAGGCGGCCATAGACGTAGGACCACTTGCCGGGGGCGCTGAGCGCCACAGCGCAGCCGTTGCTACAGGCTGACAGACATTCGACGGGACGGATCGTCACGCCATCTGGGGCCGTTCCAAGAGCGGCCAGCAACCGGGTGCCCGGACGCACCTCATCTGGCGCGCCCTCGCGGCGGCAGGTGGTGCAGACCGTCAAGGTGGCCTGCGGCTGGCGGGCGGATGATCCGTCCATGGCGTTCCTTCACTTCCGGGCCTTCGGGGGAGTATTCGCGCCAGTGGGGGCCCGCGCCGCATGGGCACCAGCCTGACCTCCGGTCGCGGAACACCCCGTCCGCCCCTTCCAAACTTCTCGCGCTGGCAGGTCTCCCGGCTGGGCGGAGCGGGTTTCCCCCCGGACCCGGCCTTCCCGGCGTTACCGCCAGTGGCATGGGCCCTCTCCGCTTTACGGTCGCGGGGGCGGCTGCGCTTCGGCCCCGTGCACCAAAGTGCCGCAAAGCCTGTCGCATTCCCTCTTCGCCTGTCGTAGGACAGGCACCAGCGCGCTTTCCGTGGTGAACCCGGGCGCATCAAGTGTCAAGAACGGGATACGCCGCCATGACCGACGCCACCGACATTATACCCCCCCGGGACGATGACGCCCGCCATACGCAAAAGATGGTCCGCAAGAAGGCGGCGCGCGACAAGATCATGGCGGCGAAGTCTGGCGAAAAGGGGTTGATCATCGTGCACACCGGGGCGGGGAAGGGAAAATCCTCGTCTGGCTTTGGCATGATCCTGCGCTGCATCGCGCACGGGATGCCCTGCGCCGTGGTGCAGTTCATCAAGGGTGCCTGGGATACCGGCGAGCGACGGCTGATCGAGGGGCACTTCTCTGCGCTTTGCCAGTTTCATGCGATGGGGGAAGGGTTCACCTGGGAAACCCAGGACCGTGCGCGGGACGTCGCCATGGCCGGGAAGGGGTGGGAGAAAGCGAAGGAGCTGATCCGTGATCCCGGCATTCGCCTTGTGCTGCTGGACGAGATCAACATTGCGCTACGGTATGGCTATCTGGACGTGGCTGAGGTGGTGGCTTTCCTCAGTGCCGAAAAGCCACCGCTGACCCATGTTGTGCTCACCGGCCGAAACGCCGCAGAGCCACTGATCGAAGTGGCCGATCTGGTGACGGAGATGACGCTTGTGAAGCATCCGTTCCGATCGGGCATCAAGGCGCAAAAGGGCGTGGAGTTCTGACAAGATGGCATGGGCGGCAGATGCGGAAGTCTCCGGCGGGGATATTTTCTCAAAGGAGATCTGGCCAGAGGCGCGCTCCATGAATGCAGCGGCCTGCACCAGAAGGCCTTTTTGCATCGCGCCCGTTGCGGATCGGGGCCCATGCCCGCGCTGATGATCCAAGGCTGCGGCTCGAATGTCGGCAAATCGATCCTTGTGGCGGGCCTTTGCCGGGCCGCGCGTCTGCGCGGGCTGACCGTTGCGCCGTTCAAGCCGCAGAACATGTCGAACAATGCCGCCGTCACGGTGGATGGGGGCGAGATCGGTCGCGCACAGGCGCTGCAGGCGCTTGCGGCGGGTTTGATGCCGCACACCGATATGAACCCGGTACTGCTGAAGCCCGAAAGTGAAACCGGCGCGCAGGTGGTGGTGCAGGGGCGACGGGTGGCAACCGTCAGGGCGCGCGACTACGCGGCAATGAAGCCCACGCTCATGGCGCCCGTGCTGGAAAGTTTCCGGCGATTGGCGACGGGGGCAGATCTTGTGATCGTGGAAGGGGCAGGCTCGCCGGCCGAGGTGAACCTGCGGGCTGGCGACATCGCCAACATGGGATTTGCGCGGGCTGCCGATGTGCCGGTGATACTGGTCGGCGATATTGACCGGGGTGGGGTGATTGCGCAGATCGTGGGTACGAAAGTCGTTCTCGAGGCTGGCGATGCCGCGATGGTGGCCGGGTTTCTGATCAACAAGTTCCGTGGTGACGTGAGCCTTTTCGATGATGGCTACCGTCTGATCGAGCAGAAAACCGGGTGGCGCGGTTATGGTGTGGTGCCGTGGTTCGGTGACGCGGGCAAACTGCCCGCCGAGGACGCGCTGGACCTGCCTTCGGGAGGTGGCGAAGGCTTGCATGTTGCCGCCCTTGCGTTCAGCCGCATTGCCAATTTCGATGATCTCGATCCTCTGGCTCAGGAACCGGGCGTTCGGCTGACGATGGTGCGCGCCGGCCAGCCAATTCCGGGCGATGCAGCGCTGGTGATTCTGCCAGGATCGAAATCCACGCGAGGAGACCTTGCATTTCTGCGCGCCCAAGGCTGGGACATCGACCTTGCCGGCCATGTCCGCCGGGGGGGGCATGTGCTGGGCCTTTGCGGCGGTTATCAGATGCTGGGCCGCGTGGTCCGCGATCCCGGCGGGATCGAAGGACCGGCGGGTGAGACCCCGGGCCTTGGCCTTCTGGACGTTGAAACGGTCATGACGCCAGACAAGCGGTTGACCCGCGTGCAGGCGGTCCACTGCGCGTCGGGCTGCGCCCTTGAGGGATACGAGATCCATATCGGATCGACGATAGGGCCCGACCGTTCGCGCCCGTTTGCGCATGTCAAGGATGCGCCTGAGGGGGCAATTTCTGCCGATGGGCATATCATGGGCAGCTATTTGCACGGGCTTTTTTCCGAAGATGCATTTCGCGCGGCCTTTCTGCGCAGGCTTGGTGGAGGGGCTTCGAGACTGGCCTACGGCGCAACCGTCGAAACTGCGCTCGACAACCTTGCCGCGCACCTGGAGGCGCACTTGGATGTCGCGGGGCTATTGGCGTTGGCGCGCTAGGGCGCGATCCTTACCAAGAGCGTAAGCCATTTTGACCTGGCGCCGTTCGATCCAAGATGCGTCAGGGCGCCCTAGAGGAGTGTGCGATGCGTTTGATGTAGTTCGACGCTTTCCTGGCTGCTGCAACCCCGGCCGCCCCTGCCCAGACCACGTATCCGTTGGATGATCGCGTCAAATTTGGTGTCAATTCGGCGGATTTGGGCGCGGCACACGGGCTTTGTATCGGACCTGGCGGCAGACGCGCGAGAACCTGTCCGTCTTTGTGGGAATGATGAAAGACGAGTGGCTGAAAGTCGCGAGTTTTGTCGTGGAGGGGCACGCCGTCTCGTGCATCGGCGATGCCTGTAATGTGGAGATTTCAGAGGCTTGGACGACATCGCTGCGCGATGGTCTTGCGAGCTTTCGTGTGTCGCCAGAGCGACTTGCCGCGGTCGGGTTTGCGAAGGGCAGGCCGCGCAGGGGAGACGAATACGAAACGGAAAACCGCAACGTAAAGTTGCGTGTAGACCTTCGTTGATCGATGCCCCTGTCCGGGCCGTCGTTCAGAACGACCCGGGAGAGATTTTCTTGATTTCCTTCTTGGCCACTTCCTTGGTCACTGCCGTGCGTCCGGGGGCGGCTTTCCTGACCACAGTGTTGGTTGCCTTGGCTTGGACCGCCTTGGCGAGTATCGGCTTGGTCTTGCCGACAACGACTTTTGCCCGGGCCACCTGCACCTCGCATACGACCTGACCTTCGCGCTTGAGTTGCTCGACCAAGGCAACCGATGGTTCAAGCGAATCTGGAACCTGCCGCTTGGCAAGGAAATAGCTGGTCAGCGCCGTCCGTGAACCACGGCCCCATGCCCCGTCCACTGTCATCCGGTAACAGCCAAGGCGCGAGAGTTCGGCCTGTGCGTCGCGCGACAGATTGGCGGTATCCACCACGATCCCGGTGTCATCCAGCAGCGAAGGGTCGATTGCGGCCAGAATCTCGCGGTTCGATTCGTTGTCGGGCGTGATTTCGTTGCCGGTCACCCGGGTCCGGTTGCTATCCACTGCATTCAGTTCGAGGATCCCACGGGTTTCCCAGGTCAGCGCGGCCAGTCGGACCGGCGGTTCAAGCGGGCTGGTCTCTGCGCCAAGTGGCGCCGGGCTATCGGGCGTGGGCAGAAGCGCGATAACGGTTTCTGGCACGCTCGCTATGCTTTCAGGCAAGGCCGGTGCGGAAGCCACCGCTTCGGCCACGTCAACAGGTTCTTCGGGCTCGGCTGCGGGCGTTTCCGGTGCGGCAGGCGCCGCCTCTGCCACGGCCACCGGGGCTTCAGGCTCGTCCACCGGAATTTCGGCAACCTGCGGTGCCTCTGGTTCGGGCACGGGCAAAGCAGCTACATCGGTGGATGGTGCTGCAGGGGCCACGGCTTCAGGCTGCAGTTCCGCAACATCCGTTTCTACCGGTGTTTCGATCTCAGGCGCCACTTCCGCAACCGGGGGCGCTTCGGGGGTTGCTGGCTCTGCCACCGCCACGTCCAACGTGGGTGCCGTCGTATCGACCGTCACGCCACCGTCTACCGTCTCAAGGCTTGCGATATCAAACTCAGGCACAGTCGGCGCCAGAACCCGGGCCTGGCCGGGCGTCACGGCGCCGATGATGGTGTCCGCCTCCGCCGCGACTTCCAGATTGTAGCTTGCGATGGTGATGGCGTCATCCGCCTGTTGCAGCGATTCTTCTGAAAACCCCGAGTTACGCAACAGTTCCAGGAACTTGGCGCGATCATCCGGCGCCAGAAGGGCCAGCATCTCGTAGTCGGCCTCGCTCAACTCCTGCTTGGTTTCGGTCGGGGCCTGGAAATAGAACTGTTCGCGCAGCGACGACTGGTCCCACGGTGTTTGCCGCCCAAGCGTTTCTTCCGACACCTTGTTGCGAACCTTGATCATCATGTCCGAGATCGAAAGGCCCGGTTCCTCCACATTTTCCAAAAGTGCGGTGGTGAAGGGACTGTTCGGCGCATCGCCCGTCCCATCATAGGTCACGGCGCCAGGTTCGGTTGCGAAGGCCACGAAGGTGCCCACGCCGGTTTGAAGCCGAGCAAGCCCGTCCGCACTGCCCGATCCACGAACCGACTGGGGCAGGGGATCGTTTCGGCAGGCATCGAGGAAGATCAGGGTCTGGCGCTTGCGGTCCTGCAGGCGGGCAATGATGCCATCGAGATCCCACGTCTGCGTGCGGATCGACTCGCGACTGTCGAGCTTGGCATCCACGGGAACAAGATAGTTCACACCATTCAACTGAAAAGCGTGGCCTGAGTAGAAAAACACCGTGGCCTCGGCAGTTTTCGCATCTTCGCTGAACGCGTCCACCCGATCCCAGAAATCGGTGGCCGAAACATCCGTCAGCAACGTCACCTCGAAGCCGAGGCGCTTGAAGGCGGCGGCCACATCCTCGGCATCATTCACGGCATTTTTCAGTGCGGGAACGGTGGTATAGTCCGCGTTGCCGACAACGAGCGCCAGGCGCTTTGCTTCGGCAGCGGAAAACCCGGCTGCAAGAAAGACGGAAGTCAGCGATGCGATCAGCAAGCCGCGCCTTGCACTCATTCGAGACGGTACGATTTGCAGGGGCCGCGCGCGAAAGTGAGTCATCATCTCCGTCCAATCTCAGGCTTGTGCATGCAATTCTAGCGTGATCGAGGATTTCAAGCGAGTCTCAATACGGGGAAATGGCATCACATTGATGCAGCTTCGGTCCCGTTGCGGCACGATCTGTGCAACGGCGCACGGTGCAGGGCTGCAACATCAGGCACAATGTCGCGCATTTTATGCACCTTTCATTGCCGTTGCCGCCAAACTCGGCTATACGAAAGAAGTAGGGGCAAGACTGCGGCTTCCGGGATAGCACCCGGCGCCGCTATTCGGAGGACATTTAGATGCCCAAGATCGCCCTTCTTGTGGTCCTTTCGCTCGCTGTCGCGGCCCCTGTGGCGGCGCAGCAAAGAGGTGAAAAGACAGATCGGCCGGATCCATCAGGTCGTAACGAGGCGCCTGAGACGTCTGTGATCGTTCCAACGACCGCGACGATTTCGCCGCGTACGCGTGGGACGGCCAGCGTAACGCGCACCAGGCAGTCGTTCACGATGCCATGGTTCACGGGCGTCTACCAATAAGTTTTCAATGCCTTGCGGCGACCGGAAGTCCGCTCCGGGTTGACACGGCGGCCTGCATGTCGGCTAAACTCAACGGGTAAGCGGGTTGTGATCCCCGCTGCCTGATCGAGGGAGACAACGCCTTGCCCGTCGCGAACCATTTTGCCGGGGCCGTGCTGGCCGCGCTTTGCTTTGCTTCAACTGCCGCTGCCCAGACCACTGGCAACATCGAGCTTGAGTTGAACACCGCAACCGACGAAGGGTCGGGTTGTCGACTGACGTACGTTGCGACCAACGCAACGTCCGTGGGGCTTGAGAAATCATCTTATGAAGTTGCGGTCTATGATGCCGAAGGCATCGTGAAGCGTCTTCTGGTGCTGGAATTCGGCTGGCTTCCTTCGGGCAAAACCCGCGTGGTGCAGTTCGACCTTCCTGACCAGAGTTGTGGCGCAATTTCCCGGATTTCGGTGAACGGTCCAGTAGAATGCACCTCTGCGCAAGGCGAGCAGACGATTTGCCGCGACAATCAACTGCTGAGTTCGCGCGTTCGTACGATTCAGTTCAACTGAGCTTTCCGCTGAAAAGTGCCACCCGGCCTTCGGGTGGGCGTCTTCAGTTCTCCAGTCGGAAGTAGCGTAAGGCAGCAATCGGCTTCAGCCGCGCACGGGCGAGTTCCGCTTGCATGAACGGAACCAAGGCCCGGGCAGTCACGCCGTTTGGCACGGCATCAAGCTTTGATAGCGGCTGATCGGTGATCACGGCGAGCAAAAGCTGTGGCGTGGGATCAGCGCCGGCGGCCAAGCTTACAGTGAAGCTGAAGCTGACAGAACCATCAGATTCTGTCGTCATCCATGGCTTGAGGTTCGTCGCACCACCGGGGCCATTGACCAGGAACAACGCCGCCGACCGCCCGGCCAGTCCTTCAATCCGCCCTATGACGGCTTCGCCGCTCTTGAGCACGTCAAGCTTATTGTCCAGCAAAATGGTTGCCGGTAGCCCCGCGGTGTCCCGGGCAGCGTTCATGAAATCGAGCACCGGGCACTGCGGATCGTTGATCAACCGTACCCCGATATCGGGCTCGACCCCGTGCGCGGAAGTGAAATCAGCTAGCAGTCTGGCAAACGGATCAACGGATTGCCCAAAGCCTTCGATCGACACCTTGTCCCCGCTCGATTCGGTTGTACCAAGATAGACGCACGCCGGGGTCTGATACTTGCGCAGCCAGTCCACCTGTGCAGCTACTGTACCAAGTTCCGGTGCTGGTGGTTCTGCGACGGGTTCTGTCGCCACGGTTTCTGTCGTCTCTGCTGCAGGGGGAGTGGCCGGTTCGGCCGTGGTTTCTGGTGTCGTCGTAGATTCTGCGGAGACGGTCTCTTGGGCCGGTGGCGCTTCCGTTGTTGGGGTTGGCGGTGTGGTAGGCTCGCTCGATGCCGTCTCCGTGGCCGGTGGCGTTTCCGCTGCGGGCGTCTCGGTGGATGCGGCGGGCGTTTCCGTGGATGGTGTGGCTTCTGCCGTGGTCTGAGGCGCCTCTGGTGCCGGCTTGGGGTCGAACATGCCTGACATCCACGCGCCGCCACCGCCGCCGGCGACGAGCAAAACCAGAACGGCTGCGATCAGCCCGCCCTTGCCGCCGGTCTTTTCCGGCACGACGGCGCCCTTGCTTCCCTGATCGGGAATCCCGACAAACATATCGGGGGCCGATGGCGGCGCAGTCTGCCCGCGCGGCACCGTCGACCTTCCCGGCAGACTGGATTGCGGAGGCATTGAGCGCCCGATCTTCGAAATCTCGGTCGGTGGCAACGAAGACGCGATGATCGTGCGATCCGGGTCCATCGACTCCGATGGGTCGGGCCTGCCGGGCACCGAATCTGGATCGTCCAGAAGGCGGATCACCTCGGCCATACTGGCCGGACGATGCTCTGGATCGGGTTCCAGCATGTGTTCAAGAAGGGGCCTGATCTCGGGATAGACGGCGGAAAGATCGGGCACCGAGCCGCGCGCACGAACGGCCTCGACGATCGACTTACCCATGTTCAAGATGCGGCCCTGCGAGGCCGCAACCATCATCAGGGCAAGAGAATAGATATCCGTGCGCTGGTCCACGACGCCGCCATAGGCACCAAGCTGTTCGGGCGCCACATAGCTGAACTTGCCGGCAAACTGTCCTTGCAGAAGCGTGGCATCGCCCTTCATCGATGATTTGGCGATCCCGAAGTCGATGATCTTGGCGTGTTCGACAAAGCCGCCTTCCAGAATCACGTTGTCGGGTGACAGATCGCGGTGCACGACGCCGACGCCATGCGCCTTGTCGAGACCTGAGGCGAGCCGCGCGAGAAGTGTCCTGACGTCAGTCAGCGACATCGGGCCCTGCTTCAGGCGGTCGTTCATCGAGGTTCCCTCGACAAACTCCATGATCAGCGAGGGGCGCCCGATCAGCGGGTCGTTGGTGAAAACGTGGTAGCGCACAATGGCGTCGCTCGCCAGGCGCCCCAGGACTTTGGCCTCTTTCTGGAAAAGCTGGATGATCATCTCATCCTGTGCCAGATGCGGAAGCACGATCTTGATTGCCACCGGATCGCCGGTGTGAATGTTGCGCCCGCGATAAACCTCGCCCATGCCGCCCTTAGAGATCAGCTGTTCGATCTCATAGGTGCCCATGATGCGGGTACCGGTGCCGACGCCCGTAGGGGATTTCCCGCCGGGCGGAACGCTGGTGCCAGGGGAATTCGAAGTTGGCGGGATGGTTTTGTCGTCGGGCATGCTTGTCAGTCTTCCGCCTTCCACTCTTCCAAATTGCCAAGGCGAATGTTGCCTGGGCGGGTCCGCTCGTCTTCGTCATCCGGCACGGGTGATCCCTCGGGCAGACAACGCACAACCACCACGGTCACATTATCGCGGGCGCCGCGCGAAAGTGTCAATTCGATCAGGCGATCACAAGCCTCTTGTGCGCCATGCTGACGCAGGTAATCGGCAATCTCGGTATCGGCGACATGGCCCGTCAACCCGTCCGAACACAACAAAAAAGTATCGTTCCCGCGCAGGGTGCCGTACTTTTCATCTGTTTCTGGCGTGTCGGTCACGCCGATTGCCCGGGTGATCACATTCTTGCGGGGCCAAGACGCTGCCTGTTCCGCAGTAATCGTCCCTGCGCGCAAAAGCTCGTTAACCTCGGTATGGTCTTCGGTCACCTGATGCAGCGCGCCGTCACGCATCAGATAGATGCGACTGTCGCCAGACCAGATGCAGGCGAAGTGATGTTCATAGATCAACAGCGCCACCAGAGTAGCGCCAACGGTGGCGCCGCCGAGCCGTTCGGATTGCGCGAGGATATCTTCATGCGCGATCTGCAAGCGGTCCAGAAATCGCTGCTTCAGATCGTGTGCAGACGTGGGAACGCCGATCCAGTTAGCATTTTCCGCGATCGTGCGGCTGGCGAAATCGCCCGCCTTGTGCCCGCCCATGCCATCGGCGACCAGCCAAAGCCCCGAAGCCGGCCGTGCGAGAAAACAATCCTCGTTGTGGTCACGGACGCGGCCGGGATGGGTAGAGGCCCCGGTGTCGAAGACGAACTGCACTTCGAGCATCTCTCCCCCTGCTCAAACCAATCGTCCGGCCAAAAGCGGCATCAAATCAATACGGCTGTGGTCGAGAATAGGCAAAATGTTCCATCACACAATGCTGTAGCGCGTGTCTGGCAGCAAAAAGCAAGTGTCCCGAAAGGGTAGGGGGGCAAGATCGCTTTTGCCCCCCGGTTTCCGTGTCTTTTTTGCGCAATCAGAATGACAGCCGAAGCTGGGCTGTCAGGCTGTAGCTGTTGCTGACGTTCGGACCAAACCGTGCGTCGGCGCGGATGCTCGAGTTAAGCTGCCGCGCACCGGCAGGCCCGTTCTCCAGCACTTTGACATAGTTCCAGCCAAGGCTCGCTTCAGCGAACCCGCCGATGCTGGAAGAGGAGATGTCAGCCACATCGCCGGTGGTCGAGGTAAAGGTCGACGTGCGGTCCCCACCAAACTCACGGTAATAGTTGCCGCTGAAGAAGTAGGTCGAGGCAGCATCACCGGCTTCGCTGACCATGGTCTTGGCAAGCGCGCCACCGATGAAACCGACCTTGGAAAGATAGCTGTCTAGGTCGAGCGTGGCGGAATCGCCGGTGCCATCCGGCGTGAAGTGCAGCCGCGAGCTGCCCGTCCGTGTGAGCGAAAGGCCACCGGTCGGCACGAAGATCAGCCCTTCGTCGTTCAGGTCCATCTGGTAGCTGACGCGGCCCGTGAAGTTTACCGCATCGGTGCTGAATTTGGAATCGTCAAGACCGAGACCTTCAAAGCCGGTCGTCACCTTTTCATTCAGCGTATAATCCGTCGACTCGTACCGGACCTGCACGTCCACCGTCAGCCGCTCGCGGTTAACGACGGCGTAGAGGCCTGCATATTTTTGCTCAAAATCTGTTTGGGTAACGCTGGTTGTGACAGCAGATCCTGTTCCGAAGTTCAGTATCACCGGCTGCGACGTCTCACCGCTGTTGAAGCCGACAAGAACCCCAAAGCTGCCATCCCATCCGCCAAAGAAGCGGCCATCGTTGCAACCAAAGTCATAACCGCCCTGGATGCCGCGATAGTTGGCGGTCACCTCGTTATTGCTGACGGATTCGCCGTTGTCACTGGTGCCTTCCGCCTTGGACCGACCAAATACCGTCCGTGCGTAGCCGCCTTGCGAGCAACCCTCTTCTGCTGCAAGGCCGCTGGCGAAGGGCGAGGTTGGCCGGTTGACCACGTTCCCGATAAGCGCCTGGGCCAGCGACACGCCGGAGGCGATACCACCGATTCCGGGGTTGCTTTCGGCAACAAGGACCGTGTCACTGCCACGTGCAACGAGTGAATAGACGGTGGAGCCGGAAGAGAGGCCACTGTTGACCCTGAAGGATTGGTTGAAGCCGGTCTGCCCCTGCACAACTACGGCCTCGTCACCCAGAAGGAACGCGCTTGTATCAACCAAGAAGTTGAAGGCGACGTTGCCACTGCCTGCGATTCCTGCACCACCGGCCGAAATGACCTGGTCATTCAGGCCGTTGTCAAAGACCGAGAGCACCAGGTTCTGCGTAGACGTGATGCCACCGCCGGTCAGCGTCAGTGTATCGATTCCCGAGCCGAAGCTCAGGTCGATCGTGCCGGTAGACATGCCTGCGCCGACAGTGCCGTTGATCGTGGACGCGCCGGATACGCCGATTGTGCCGCCATTTGTGACCGAACTGGTCAGCGTGGAATCGGTCAGATTGATGGTGCCTGAGTTCGCGAATGAGGTGGAGCTGAAGGTCTGGCCGGTCACTGTGGTGGTGCCGCTGTTGGTGACGGCACCAAGTCCGCTGTAGCTGCCCGCGATCACGTTCAGTGACCCTGCGTTGGCGAAGCTGCCGCCGCCACCGTTCAGTGCCCCCGTCAGATTGAAAGTGCCGCTCGCATTGTTGGTCACGTTGGCGGCAAACGTCCCCACAGCATTTGTCACACCGCTGTTGGACAGTGAGGCGGCGCTCGTGACGCCGGTACTGTTCAGGATACCGCCCAAGGCGTTGGACATCGCGCCCGTCACGGTTGCACCCGTCAGTGTGGTGGTCCCTGCGTTGTTGGCAACGCTGGCTGTGGTGCCGCCCGTCACGTTTGCGGTGCCGGTGTTGGTCAGCGCACCGGTGGTGGCTGCGGTCGCGGCGAAGGTTCCCGCGTTCGTCACGTTGGCCACTGTCCCGGTGTTGGTCATCGTGGCACCACTGGCAACCGTCGCGTTGCTGGCGATCGTGCCGCTTACTGCCAGTGTGCCGGTGTTGACGTTGGTGGCCCCGGTATAGGTGTTGACGCCCGACAGCGTCATCGTGCCGGTGCCTTGCTTGATCAACCCACCGGCGCCCGAAATCACGCCCGACACGTCGGTCGTGAGGTCGCTGCCGCCCGTCGTAAGCGTCGCATTCAGTACGGTCGCGCCCGAGCCGTTCAGCGCGCCGATGGTTTCGGCAGTGTCCACTTGCAGGGTACCCGGCGCCGTGGTGAAGACTTGCGTCGCATTGGCGATAGCCGAGCCACCCGACAGCACAAGGGTGCCGCCGTTGACCTCGACAATCCCTGTGTTTGTGTTGGTGCCCGAAAGGGTGAAGGTGCCCGTGCCAGTCTTCGTCAGCGTTCCCGCACCGCTGATGTTGCCGGCCATCGTCGTGGTGCCATTGTTGCCGCCCGTCGTCAGGCCCGCGGTCAGCGTGGCGGTCGTGCCTGCAACGCCCGAGAGGCTGCCGATGGTTTCAGCGGTGCTGACCGTCAGATTGCCCGTCCCTGTCAGCGCCACGACGCCCGCATCCGCGATTGCGGCCCCTCCTGTCAGTGCAAGTGACCCTGCGCCAACCGTCGTGGTGCCGGTATAGGTGTTGGTCCCCGCCAGGGTAAACGTTCCCGCACCCGCCTTGGTCAGGTTTCCGGTTCCTGCGATGACACCGGAATAGCTCGTCGATGTGCCGTTTCCGCCCGTTGTCAGCGTGTTGGCGTTCAGATCGACCGTGCCACCCGCACCCGCCAGTGAGCCGATGGTTTCGTTGGCATTTACTTCGACAGTGCCACCGGCGACGACGACAGCGCCGGTATCTGCGATGGCTGCACCGTTGTCGAGGTTCAGCGTGCCGGCGTTGACCGTTGTGGTTCCGGTGTACGTGTTCGCCCCGGAAAGAGTGGTGGCCGAGGTGCCCGCGATGGTCAGCCCGCCCGCACCCGACACCACGCCCGAGATGGTCGAGACGCCCGAGTTCAGCGTCAGCACCGACCCCGACGACAGTGTGATCGCACCCGGGTTTGACGAGCCGGTGTTGAAGATACTGGCGATGCTCTCGCTGCCGCCCGTCGTCAGGGCAAAGGTCCCGTCGTTGCGGATCGCGGTTGCGGTGGTCAGCGCGCCGCCATCGGTGGACAGGGTGGCCAGAGGGTCGATGGTGATCGACGGTCCGGTCAGGGTGCCCGCGCCCGTCAAGGCCAGCGTGCCGAACGTCACCGTGGTGCCGCCAGTGTAGGTGTTCGCACCTGTTAGCGTCAGTGTGCCGGTGCCAGATTTCTGCACAAAGCCCGTACCCGAGATCGCACCGCCGAAGGTGGTGGAGGTGTTGGCGCTGCCCACGGACAGGCCCGCCGGGGTGGTCGTCACGATGCTGCCTGCCGTGCCCGACAGCGCGCCCGCCGTCAGCGTGGCGTTCACGTTCGTGGTGCCGCCGTTGGCAATCAGGCTGCCCACCGTCTCGGCCGCATTCACGTTCACGGTGCCGGTGGTTACGGTCAGCGACCCGGTGTCCGACAGGTTGGTGCCCGCGTTCAGGTTCAGCGTGCCGGTGGCAACGCTGGTGTTGCCCGTCACCGCACCCGTGTTGGTGAATGTGCCACCGGTGACGGCCAGCGAGGCCATCGTGCCGGTCGAGGTGTTCGACCCGGTGCCCGAGGACGACACCGCACCTGCCGTCAGGTTGTTGGTAAAGCTGCCGGCGTTCGTGACGCCCGCCACGGTGCCGTTGTTCAAGACCGTGCCGCCTGCACCGATTGTGGTCGCGGCGCTGACGATTCCGGCTGCACTTACTGTTGTTGTGCTGCCCGTCACATTCAACGTGCCTGCCCCGGATACTGTGCCATCAATGGAACTTGCGCCGCCAGTGCCGTTCACGGTCAAGACCGTTCCGGCGCCAGTCAAGGCCACGGAACCGCCGGCTGCGTTCAGGATCTGGCCGATGGTCTCGGATCCGGTGAATTCGATCGTCCCATTTGCCAGAAGCTGAGCACCCGGTGCTGTGAACGCACCGCCATCCGTGCGGAAAGTGCCCGTCACATCGCCTGTTCCAACGGTCGTTGCCGCAGTCGTGCCTGCACCGGTGATCTGAAGTGTCCCCGTGCTTCCCGCGGCCACGGTCATCGACCCGGTCATGTCGCTGGCGCCGGTTAGCGTCAATGACCCCGAACCCGTTACGGTCAGGTTGCCGGTTCCCGTCACGTTGCCAGCAAACGTGGTGGAGCTGCTGCCCGCGACCTGCAGCGTGTTGCCATTCACATCCACAATGGCGCCCGAAACCCCGGTCAGCCCGGCGATGGTTTCGCTGCTTGCCAGTTCAAATGTTGCACCGGACGCGGCCACGTTCACCGCACCCGCATCCGCAATTGCGGCGCCGCCCGAAACGATCAGGGTCCCCGCAGTCACTGTGGTCGTGCCGGTGTAGGTGTTCACACCCGACAGTGTGAGCGTGCCTGCGCCGATCTTTTCCAGCGGACGGCCCGCGACATCGCCCGAGATCACACCCGATTGCTCGGCCGAACCGGCCGTAACCTGCAATTGCGTGGTATTGCTGGCGATTTCGATCGGGGTCGCCATGTTCACGCCGTTGGCGTAGTCGATGACAGATCCGGTGGTGCGGATAAGACCACTGGCCCCACCCGCAGCGGCGTTCGATGCCAGCCGCAGGGTGCCGCTTTGAACCGTGATCAGGGTCATCGTGTTTGTGCCCGACAGTGCCAGCGTGCCACCGTTGACCGTGGTGTTGTTTGCAATATTGCCAGTGGCCGTGAATGTGCCGCTACCTTGCTTCACAAGACTGCCCGCACCCGTGATGGCGCCAGCATAACTCGTGTTGGTCGCATCGCCTGTGGTCAGCGTACCCGACGCGATGTTGACAGTGCCCGCCCCGGTGCCCGCAAGCGCCCCGATGGTTTCATCGCCCGTCAGTTGCAGCGTGCCCGGCCCGTTTACGGTGACAAGGCCGGTGTTCGACAGGTTCGACCCAGCGCCGGAAAGAACCAGCGTACCGGCGCTGACAGTCGTTCCGCCCGTGAACGTGTTGGAACCACTCAGGATTGTCTGACCCGTGCCCTGCACTGCCAGCCCGCCGGTGCCTTGCATGACACCGGTGTACGTATTGTTTGCGGCATTTCCGGTGGTGAGAGTAGCACCCGTCAAATTGACGGTGCCGCCGCCCAGAAGACCGCCAATGGTCTCGGCGCCGCTGATTGTCAGTATGCCGTTGTTGGTTACCGTTGCAGCCGCGGCCAACGCGCCCCCATCGGTGGATAGGGTGGCGCCGGTACCGGTGCTGATGGTGGTTGAGGCGAGCGCCCCCGATGCCCCTGTCACGGAAAGCGTTCCACCCGTGACAGACGTCGTGCCGCTAAAGGTGTTCGCGCCCGACAGCGTCATCGTGCCGGTGCCTTCTTTGGTCAGCCCGCCCGCGCCCGAGATCACACCTGAAAGCGCGGTACTGGTGTCATTGCCGCCGGTCGTCAACGATGCCCCGAGCGTGACGTTTCCTGCCCCGGCCAATGACCCGATCGTTTCTGCTGCCGTGACGTTCAGCGTGGCGCCGGACGCGATCGAAACCGCACCGTCATCGTCAATCGCCGCGCTTCCCGCCAGCGCCAGCGTCCCTGCACTGACCAACGTAAGGCCCGTGTAGGTATTGGCTCCGGAAAGTGTCAGCGTTCCGGTCCCGATCTTCTCGATCGGATGCGCGCCGCTGATCACGCCCGACTGCGTGGCTGCGTCGGATCCTGCGACGCTAAGCTGTGTCGTGTCGGAGTTCAGAACAATGGCAGATGCCTCGTCGACCGTATCGGCATAACCGATGACGGAACCGTTTGTCGTGATCGTTCCGCCAATCGCGTTCGAATTGCCGATAAGCAGCGTGCCGGACAGGCTCACATCTCCAGCAATCGATCCGGTCACGCTCAGGGTGCTACCGCTGTTCACGGTGGTGCCACCTGAGTATGTGTTCGCACCGGACAGTGTTGAAGTTCCGCTACTTGACGTGACACCGCCCGTACCCTCGATGTTCGCGCTGATTGTTCCGCCCGTCAGCAACGCGTCGCCAGGGCCACTGCCCGTCAAACTCACGGTTCCGTTGCTGACAATGCCCCCCGCCGCTGCGCCCAAAGATCCAAGCTGAACAGTGTTGCCGCCGAGGTTGAGCGTTCCGTTGCCAACAGAGGCCGAGTTACCCAGAGCGTCGGCATTGCCAACCGTCAATGTGCCACCTGAAACTTGTGTCAATCCAGTGTATGTGTTCGCCCCGTTCAGTGTGAACGTACCGCTTCCGGCCTTAGTGATCCCGCCCGAGCCCGAGATCAGACCATTGAAACTTGTGGATTGATTGTTCCCGCCCGTTGTCAGGGAGTTGACGCCAAGCGTGACGGACGATGTGCCCGATGCGCTGGCAAGCGAGCCGACTGTCTCGGACCCGGCCAAGCTCAAAATGC
The DNA here is from genome assembly GCA_038251625.1 of Rhodobacterales bacterium. Taxonomy (GTDB): domain Bacteria; phylum Pseudomonadota; class Alphaproteobacteria; order Rhodobacterales; family Rhodobacteraceae; genus JBBQXK01. The sequence continues at coordinate 31,335 of JBBSBE010000013.1, read as the reverse complement.
CGTTCCCGTTCAGCGTGATCGCGGCAGAGTCGGAGATTGCAGCACCGTCAACCTCAAGTGTGGCGCCAGCGTTGACGGCGATCGTGTTGTTTGCAACCGAACCGGTCACATTGAGCGTGCCGCCGTTCACGGTCAGTGTGCCTGTGTTGATATTCGCACCAGACAGGGTCATCGTACCCGAGCCGTTTTTGTTCACGGCGCCGCCATTCTGTATCGAGCCTGCGTACTCGCTGGTTGCATTGTTGGAACCAAAACTCAGCGAATGGACAGGGTCGATGCCGATTGTGCCGCCCGCCCCTGCGAGATTACCGACGTTCAAGCCGGTGCCCACACTTACGCTGCCGCTGTTCACGGTCAGCGCCGCCGTTGTGGAAAGGCCGCCTCCGTTGGCAATTGTCAGTGTCCCGCCGCCAACCGTAGTCGCGCCCGTAACGGACGAGGTGTTTTGCGCGACGAACTGGCCACTGTTGATCTGCAACGTGCCATTGATGGAACCTGTGCTCTGGCTAATCGTGCTGCTTCCGATGATCACATTGCCGACGACCTGACGTCCCGAATTGATGACCAACGTGCCGGTGCCCGAAAGCGTGACCGGCGATGTCAGCGTTGCGGCAACGGTCAGTATGCCAGAACTCACGTTCGTCTGGGCAACCGTTTGGGCGGTATCGACTGTCGGCTGGTTCATGATCGCGCCACTGTCGATCGTGGCGGTATCGCCCGCGGTCGGTACTCCGTCCGGATCCCAGTTGGTTCCGATGCTCCAGTTCGTGTTCGTTGCCCCATCCCAGGTTTGAGCCAGTCCCGGGACCGCCACCACGCTCAATGCCGCGATCAGCGCCGTGGACGCGCAGAGTTGCCGCAGACGGGCAGAGCGGCGGTCGGTCGGGGCCGTGAGACGGGCGGAAAAGAGCATTTGATATCCCTGTGCAAATACCGTCGGGCCAAACAGCCAGACCGATCTCTTGCGCATTACCCTAGGGAGAAGGCAAAAATTCGACAAGATTTATCGCCTGTAAGGGGTCGCGCGACCAAATTTCGGGCTTTCTGGTGTTCCATTTCCGCAACGCAGACCGTTGCATCTGCTTATCCACGACGTAACCGTGTGGACGCGGGGATAAAGGTCACTCAACCTGCGAGATAGTGGCCAGAAGGCGGCTGGGCCTTGGAGCAAAAGCTCGAATCGTGCAGATTGATGGCCGAACGCTGGAACGTCAGGGCGCTGGGTTCATCGGCAGGATCAGGCCGCAGATGCGCCTTGCCGCTGGCGTAAGACCGCTTTCCGACCGGGTGACAAGGCCGTAGGGCTCAACTTCGATCCCAAGCCCGGCCTCTACCACTGCAAAGCCTGCGCCTTCGCCCGTGGCAAACCGGCGCGCCACCGCGGTGGCGAGTGGGGCGATGGCATCGGATGCCTGCAGGATCGCGAGCGTCAGAAGGAAGGACGATGTGGCTGTGCGTCCTGGCGGATCGGGCAGCCCGACGGCCCGCAGCCGTGCCAGAACGGCCCGCCGCAGCACAGACTCGGGGCCTGGCATCACCCAATCGTATCGCATCAATGCCTCGGGCCGTGCTTGCTCGCCCGACGCAAGCGGATGCCCGCGCCGCACCACAAGGCTGACAGGCTCGGCGCCTAGATGCTGAAAGCGCAGCCGGGTGGCGCCGGGTTCCGGGGGAAGGCGGGCCAGCGCGAAATCGAGCCGTCCGGCCATCAGGTGTTCGCACAGCACATCGGATGTGGCCACCACGACCTCGACCGAGACGCCCGGCGCAACATCCGCTGCGCGCGTGAGGCCTGGCAGAACAAGATCCATCGCCGGACCTGTGACCGAGCCAAGCCTGACCTGCCCGCCCGCGCCTTCCGCAATTTCATGCAGTTCGCGCCCGGCATCCTCGATCTCCAGCAGCACGCGCGCGGCCCGTCGGGCCAGCGCCTTGCCCCCGGGGGTCAGCGCAAGGCCACGCCCGGTGCGCTGGTGCAAAAGAGTGTCGCCGATCCGCTCCATCTCGGCCAGCAGGCGCGAGGCGGCAGGCTGCGTGATGCCGAGGGTCGCGGCGGCGGCGCTGAGCTGGCTGGTCTCTGCCAGCGCAGCCAGAAGGCGCAGGTGCGTGATCTTGATCCCTTTGCGTAGTAACACAGTGTTATACCAGTTCTGGCATGTGACCTTATCCAAAGTTGATTTGACAGATATGATCCCGCTTGTCACCAAGAGGACGCATTTGCCCGGCTTCGGGCATCGCAATTCCGGCTGCAAGACCGGAGAAAAAAGGGGCCTTTCGCGGCCCGCATGTGGGAGGAGACCAGATGAAATTCTTTACAACGGCGCTTTCGGCGCTGTCCCTTGTGGCGGGCCTTGCTGCCGCGCCCGTCTTTGCCGAAGGAAAAGGCACCATCGGCATCGCGATGCCCACCAAATCATCCGCCCGGTGGATTTCGGACGGCAATTCCATGGTGGAACAATTCACTGCCGCGGGCTACGGCACCGACCTGCAATACGCCGAAGACGATATCCCCAACCAGTTGGCCCAGATCGAGAACATGATCACCAAGGGCGTGAATGTCCTCGTGATCGCGGCGATCGACGGTACCACGCTTTCCAACGCGCTGGAAAACGCGGCCGCCAGCGGTATCAAGGTGATCGCCTATGACCGGTTGATCCGGGAGAGCGGCAATGTGGACTATTACGCCACCTTCGACAATTTCCAGGTGGGCGTGCTGCAGGCGACGAGCCTCGTGGATGGTATGAAGGAACGCTTCCCTGATACAAAGCCTTGGAATATTGAACTTTTCGGTGGATCGCCCGACGACAACAACGCCTTCTTCTTCTATAATGGCGCTATGTCCGTCCTGCAGCCGATGATCGACGCGGGCGATGTTGCCGTGCCCTCGGGTCAGATGGGGATGGACAAGGTGGGCACCTTGCGCTGGGACGGTGCTGTGGCGCAGTCGCGTATGGATAACCTGCTGTCGGCCAACTACGGCGACAAGGTGCTGAACGGGGCGCTGTCGCCCTATGACGGGCTTTCCATCGGTATCCTGTCGTCGCTGAAAGGCGTGGGCTATGGCTCGGGCGATCTGAAGATGCCGATCGTCACGGGGCAGGATGCCGAGGTGCCTTCGGTCAAGTCCATGATCGCGGGCGAGCAGTATTCGACCGTCTTCAAGGACACCCGCGAACTTGCCCGCGTGACCGTGGGCATGGTCGATGCGCTGCTGGGCGGTGGCCAGCCCGAGATCAACGATACCACGACCTATGACAACGGGGTGAAGGTGATCCCGTCCTATCTGCTGAAGCCTGTGTCGGTGGATCTGTCGAACTACGAAAGCGTGCTCGTGGGGTCTGGTTACTACACGGCAGACCAGATCAAATAATACGATAAAGCAATGACTTGCGCCGGGCTCTTGAGGCATTCCCTCAAGTGCCTGGCGCAAGATATTCGGAGGGCGGGCATGGCGACCATTCTGGAAATGCGCGGGATCGGCAAGACCTTCCCCGGCGTCCGCGCGCTGGACAACGTGAACCTGACCGTCGAGGCGGGTGAAATTCACGCGATCTGCGGCGAGAACGGCGCCGGTAAATCGACCCTGATGAAGGTATTGTCGGGCGTCTACCCGCACGGGTCTTACGAGGGTGAGATTGTCTGGCAGGGACGCACTGCGCGATTCCATACGATTGCCGACAGTGAGGCGGCGGGGATCGTGATCATTCACCAGGAATTGGCACTCGTGCCCTTGCTGTCGATTGCGGAAAATCTGTTTCTGGGCAACGAGCAGGCGCGCGGGGGCGTGGTCAACTGGCCAGATACGTTCAAGAAAACCGAGAACCTGCTGCGCAAGGTCGGTCTGCGAGAGGCGCCGACCACGGAAGTGGGAAAGATCGGCGTCGGCAAGCAGCAACTGGTGGAAATCGCCAAGGCGCTGGCCAAGGATGTGAAGCTGCTGATCCTCGATGAGCCCACCGCAGCCTTGCAGGAGAATGACAGCCAGAAGCTGCTGGATTTGTTGCTGGAGTTGAAGGCGCAAGGCATCACTTCGATCCTTATCTCTCATAAACTGAACGAAATCAGCCGCGTGGCGGATCGGATCACGGTTCTGAGGGATGGTGCGACCGTGGGCACGCTGCCGGGTCACGAGATCAGCGAAGACCGGATCATCCAGTTGATGGTCGGGCGGGAAATGGCACACCGCTATCCCGCGCGCGTTTCGAACCCCGGGGCGATGCTGATGGAGGTGGAGGGGTGGAACGTCTGGCATCCCGATCAGGCAAATCGCCAGATGATCCGCAATGCAGGCTTTACCGTTCGGGCGGGCGAGATCGTCGGGATTGCGGGTCTGATGGGGGCGGGGCGGACGGAACTGGCTATGAGCCTGTTTGGCCGCAGCTACGGCACGCGGATCAGCGGAACGGTGAAGATCAACGGGAAAGTCGCCGACACCTCGTCCGTGGACCGCGCGATTGCGGCGGGGCTGGCCTATGTCACCGAAGATCGCAAGGCGCTTGGTCTGATCCTTGACGAGTCGATCCTGCGCAATGTGACGCTTGCAAACCTTAGTGGTGTTTCCGCGTCAGGCATTCTTTCGGCCGGCAAGGAAGCACAGGTTGCCGAGCGGTATCGCACCGCGCTGGCGATCCGCACGCCAAGCGTGCAGCAGAAGGTGGTGAACCTGTCGGGCGGGAACCAGCAGAAGGTTGTGTTGTCGAAGTGGTTGTTCACCGATCCGCAGGTGCTGATCCTCGATGAACCCACGCGGGGGATCGACGTGGGCGCGAAGTTCGAGATCTATTCGATCATGAACGATCTGGTGGCGGAAGGGCGGGGGGTTGTGATGATCTCGTCCGAGATGCCCGAGTTGCTGGGCATGTGCGACCGCATCTATGTGATGAACGAAGGGCGGATCGTGGGTGAGATGCCGCGCGATCAGGCCAGTCAGGAAAGGATCATGGCGCTGATCCTGCAAAGCGAGGGGAGAGCCGCATGACCGACGCGAGCCAGGGCCGCGCGGCGGCGAAGGGCGAGAATTATCTGGCCGGGCATTTCCGTGAATACGGGATGTTGATGGCGCTGGTGGCGATCGTGCTGTTCTTCGTGGTGGTGGTGCGTGTCTCGATCGGGGTGGATTTCCTTTCGGCGCAGAACATCACCAATATCTTCCTGCAAAACTCTTACGTCGTGATCATGGCGCTGGGGATGCTTCTGGTGATCGTGGCGGGGCATATCGACCTGTCGGTGGGGTCGGTTGCGGCTTTCACGGGGGCGGTGTCGGCGGTGCTGACGGTGAATCTTGGCTGGCCGTTCATGGCGGTGGTGCCGACCTGTCTGGCGGTCGGCGCGCTGATCGGCGCGGCGCAGGGGTACTGGATCGCCTATTGGCGGATCCCTTCGTTCATCGTGACGCTGGCGGGGATGCTGGTGTTCCGCGGGCTGACGCTCTGGACGCTTGGGGGCCAGAACATCGGGCCGTTCCCGAAGGCGTTCCAGTCCCTGTCCACGGGCTTCATCCCCGACCTGACAGGGGTAGGGCGCCCGAACCTGACGGCGATGGCCATTGTGGTGGTGCTGGCGCTGGTGCTGGTTTGGGCAGGGTGGCGGACCCGGCGGCAGGGCGCGGCCTATGGAATGGCGGTGGAGCCGATGAATTTCTTCGTGCTGCGCAACATGGTGATTGCGGGGGCGCTGGTGTTCGTGGGCTGGAAGCTGGCGAGTTTCCGGGGCCTGCCGAACGTTCTGATCGTGATGGCGGCGCTGATCGTGGTCTATGCCTTCCTGACCGAGAACACGACGATTGGCCGCCGCATCTATGCCGTGGGCGGCAACCTAAAGGCCGCGCGGCTGAGCGGGATAAACGCCGACCGCCTGACGTTCCTGTGCTTTGTGAATATGGGCGCGCTGGCGGCGCTTGCAGGGATGATCGTGACGGCCCGGCTGAACTCGGCAACGCCGAAGGCGGGTGTGGGGTTCGAACTGGACGTGATCGCTGCCGTCTTCATCGGCGGCGCCTCGATGGCGGGGGGATCGGGCAAGATCGTGGGCGTGGTTGTCGGTGCCTTCATCATGGGGGTGATGAACAACGGCATGTCGATCCTTGGCATAGGGATCGATTACCAACAGGTGATCAAGGGGTTGGTGCTGCTGGCCGCCGTGATATTCGATGTCTACAACAAATCGAAATAGGACAATCATGACCTTCAAGCCCGCCGCATGGCCCCGCAAGCTCCGCTCTCAGGAATGGTTCGGCGGCACCACCAAGGACGCGATCTACCACCGCGGCTGGATGAAGAATCAGGGCCTGCCGCATGACATGTTCGACGGGCGGCCGGTGATTGGCATCCTCAACACATGGTCGGAACTTACCCCCTGCAATGCCCATCTGCGCGATCTGGCCGAGCGGGTAAAGCATGGGGTGCTGGAGGCGGGAGGCTTTCCGGTGGAGGTGCCGGTGTTTTCGGCTTCTGAAAGCGCTTTTCGCCCCACTGCGATGATGTTTCGCAACCTTGCAGCGCTTGCGGTGGAAGAGGCGATCCGGGGCCAGCCGATGGATGGCTGCGTGCTGATGGTGGGCTGCGACAAGACCACGCCGAGCTTGCTGATGGCAGCCGCCTCGTGCGACCTGCCGTCCATCGTCATCTCGGGCGGGCCAATGCTGAACGGGCGGTTCCGCAATGAAACCACGGGGTCTGGCACGCATATCTGGCGGTTTTCGGAGGCTGTGAAGGCCGGGCAGATGACCACGGCCGATTTCGTGGAAGCAGAAGGCGGGATGAGCCGCAGCCCGGGTTCCTGCAATACGATGGGCACGGCCAGCACGATGGCATCCATGGCCGAGGCTTTGGGGATGGCGCTTTCGGGCAATGCGGCGATCCCGGCGGTGGATTCGCGCAGGCGCGTGATGGCGCAACTGACCGGACGGCGCATCGTGCAGATGGTGAAAGATGATCTGAAGCCCTCGGACGTGCTGGTCAAGGACGCGTTCGAAAACGCGATCCGCACCAACGCGGCCATCGGCGGCTCCACCAATGCCGTGATCCACCTTCTGGCCATCGCGGGCCGTGTGAGCGTGGACCTGACGCTGGATGATTGGGATCGCTGCGGCCGAGACGTGCCCACGATCGTGAACCTGATGCCCTCGGGCAAGTATCTGATGGAAGAGTTCTTTTATGCCGGTGGCCTGCCCGTCGTCATCAGGCGACTGGGGGAGGCGGGGCTGTTGCACAAGGACGCGCTGACGGTTTCGGGGCAGACCGCCTGGGATCAGGTGAAGGACGTGACGAACTGGAACGAGGACGTGATCCTGCCAGCCGAGAAGGCGCTGGCGGCGTCGGGCGGGATCGTGGTGCTGAAGGGAAACCTTGCGCCAAATGGGGCGGTGCTGAAGCCATCGGCGGCCAGCCCGCATCTGATGGTTCACCGGGGCCGGGCCGTCGTGTTCGAGGATATCGACGACTACAAGGCCCGCATCAACGATGACGCGCTCGACATCGATGAGACCTGCGTGATGGTCCTGAAGAATTGCGGACCCAAGGGCTATCCTGGCATGGCCGAGGTCGGCAACATGGGCCTGCCGCCGAAGGTGCTGAAAAAGGGCATCACGGACATGGTCCGCATCTCGGATGCGCGTATGTCGGGTACGGCCTACGGCACCGTTGTGCTGCACACAAGCCCGGAGGCGGCGGCGGGCGGGCCACTTGCCCTTGTGAAAACCGGAGATTTTATTGAGCTTAACGTGCCCGAGCGGACCATTCACTTGGACATTTCGAACATCGAGATGGAAGCGCGCCGCGCGGCATGGGTGCCGCCGGTGACCGAGCCGCCCTCGGGCTATGCGATGCTGCACCACCGCCATGTGATGGGCGCCGACACCGGGGCCGACCTCGACTTCCTGCGCGGCTGCAGAGGCGCTGCGGTGGGGAGGGATTCCCATTGAAGGTCGCGCTGGTCGGTATCGGCAAGATTGCGCGCGATCAGCACGTACCCGCGATTTCGGGCAACCCGGATTGGGAACTCGCCGCCACGGTCTCGCGCAGCGGGACCGTGGAAGGCGTTGCGGCCTTCACCGATTTTGCCAGCTTCCTGACCGCGCGACCCGACGTGCCCGTGGTTTCGCTCTGCTTGCCGCCGCAGCCGAGGTTCGCCTATGCCGAGGCCGCGCTGGCGGCGGGGCGCCATGTGATGCTGGAAAAGCCGCCGGGGCAGAGCCTGGCAGAGGTCTATAGACTGAAAGACATGGCCGATGCCCGGGGGCTGACGCTTTTCGCCACATGGCACAGCCGAATGGCGCACGGTGTGGCCGCCGCGAAGGATTGGCTGGCGGGCAAAGTCGTTACACGCGCCCATATCATCTGGCGCGAGGATGTGCGGCACTGGCATCCGGGGCAGGACTGGGTGTTCGAGCCGGGCGGAATGGGGGTTTTCGATCCCGGGATCAACGCGCTGTCGATCCTGACCGAGGTTCTGCCCGCCCCGGTGCATCTGACAGCTGCCGAGTTGGAATTTCCCGCCAACCGCCAGACACCCATCGCCGCGCGGCTGACGTTCACCGGCGGCGTGACGGCCGATTTCGACTGGCGGCAAGAGGGGCCGCAAACGTGGAACATAGAGATCGAGACGCCCGAGGGCGCGCTCCTCCTCACCGATGGCGGCGCGCGGTTGTTCCGTGACGGCGCGCTGGTGACGGAAGGGCCAAACCACGAATACCCGGCGCTTTATGCGGCCATGACTGGGCTGGTTGCGGCCGGGAAAAGCGATGCGGATCTTGCGCCTATGATCCATGTGTCGGATGCGCTGACGCTGGGGCGGCGGGTGGAGACGGCGGCGTTCCACTTCTGAAACTGGTAGGCCCGGAGGGATTCGAACCCCCAACCAAGGCGTTATGAGCGCCCTGCTCTGAACCGTTGAGCTACGGGCCCCCAGAGGCCTTTTCGGTACGGCCTGCGCCGGGCTTGGTCAAGGCGCGTTGCGCGTGGGGCGGCTTTGGCCTAAAGCGCCGGGAACCAGACAGGGGGCGGCGATGGTGGCGGGCAAGAACGGTTTGACCTATGCGCAGACTGGCGTGGACATCGACGCAGGCAACGCGCTGGTGGAGCGGATCAAGCCCGCTGCGGCCGCAACGGCGCGTCCGGGCACGATGGCGGGGCTGGGCGGTTTCGGGGCGCTCTTTGACCTGAAGGCAGCGGGCTACACCGACCCGATCCTTGTGGCGGCGACCGATGGGGTGGGCACGAAGCTGCGCATCGCCATCGATACCGGATTGGTCGACACCATCGGGGTGGATCTTGTGGCGATGTGCGTCAACGATCTGGTGTGCCAAGGGGCAGAGCCTCTGTTTTTCCTGGATTATTTTGCAACAGGCAAGCTGGATATCGATCAGGCCGCGCGGATTGTGGAGGGCATCGCGCGGGCCTGCGCGGCGTCGCGTTGCGCGTTGGTGGGTGGCGAGACTGCGGAAATGCCGGGCATGTATCATCGCGGCGATTTCGATCTGGCGGGTTTTGCCGTGGGCGCGATGGAACGCGGCAGGGCGTTGCCGCAAGATGTGTCAGAGGGCGACGTGCTGCTTGGTCTGACCTCTGACGGGGTGCATTCCAACGGCTACAGCTTCGTGCGCAAGGTGGTTGAGATGGCAGGTCTGGGATGGGATGCCCCGTGCCCCTTTGGCCCCGGAACGCTGGGCGAGGCCTTGCTTGCGCCGACACGGCTTTACGTGAAGCCCGCGCTCGCGGCGATCCGCGCCGGCGGGGTGCATGGGCTGGCACATATCACCGGCGGCGGCATCACCGAAAATCCGCCGCGCCTTTTGCCCGAAGGGCTGGCTTGCGAGATCGACCTTGGTGCCTGGGCGCTGCCCCCGGTTTTCCGGTGGCTGCGCGAAACGGCGGCCATGAGTGAAGCGGAGCTTCTGAAGACATTCAACTGCGGGATCGGGATGGTTCTGGCGGTCGCGGCGGATCGCGCGGCAGCCATCACTGAAACGCTGGAGGCGAGCGGGGAAACCGTGCGCGTCATGGGCCGCATCATTGCGGGCGAAGGGGTGCAGTACCGGGGCACGCTTGCCTGATGCGCGTCGCCATCCTGATCTCGGGGGGCGGGTCGAACATGGTGGCGCTGGTGCGCTCGATGGTGGGGGATCATCCGGCGCGGCCGGTGCTGGTGGCCTCGAACGACCCCGGAGCAGGGGGGCTGCGGGTGGCGGCTGAGATGGGGATCGCGGTGGCCGCCGTGGACCATCGCCCTTTCGGCAAGGATCGCGCGGGGTTTGAGGCCGCGCTGATGCGTCCATTGCTTGCGGCGGCGCCCGATCTGATCTGCCTTGCAGGGTTCATGCGCATCCTGACGCCCGGCTTCATCGCGGCGTTCAAGGGCAAGATGCTGAACATTCACCCCTCGCTTTTGCCCAAATACCCCGGTCTGCACACTCATGCCCGTGCCCTGGCGGAGGGTGATGCCGTGGCGGGATGCACGGTCCACGAGGTGACGGCACAGCTCGATGCAGGCCCGATACTTGGTCAAGCGCGGGTGCCGGTGACGCCGGGGGACACGCCCGATACGTTGGCCGCGCGGGTGCTGGTGGCCGAACATCGCCTTTACCCCGCCACTTTGCGACGGGTGGCAGAGGGCAACCGTGCGACGCTGTGGCTTTAGGCGGCTTTTTCCTTCCCATCGCCACAGTCGCCCCCTATAGCGGAAAGATTGCGGGATGACCCCGCGAAAGCCGAAAGCTTCACCATGCGCACCATCACCACGACCGACGCCCTCGCCGCCTTCTGCGAGGCTGCCAAGTCAGAACCTTACGTCACGATCGACACCGAATTTCTGCGCGAGCGCACCTATTGGTCAAAGCTCTGCCTGATCCAGATGGCGCTGCCCGGAAATGACGGCGATGCGGTGCTTGTCGACCCGGTCGAGGGCGAGGCGATGTCGCTCGAACCGCTTTACGATCTTTTCCGGCATGAGCCGACGGTCAAGGTGTTCCATGCCGCGCGGCAGGACCTCGAGATCTTCTTTGTCGAAGGGAATGCGTTTCCCAAGCCGCTCTTCGACACTCAGGTCGCGGCGATGGTCTGTGGTTTCGGTGAACAGGTCGGATATGAAACGCTGGTGCGGAAGATCGCGCATCAAGGCCTCGACAAGACCTCACGCTTTACCGATTGGTCGCGCCGCCCGCTGACGGACGCGCAAAAAACCTATGCGCTGGCGGATGTGACGCATCTGCGGATGATCTACGAACATCTTTCGGCCGAGATTGTGGCCTCGGGTCGGCAGCCTTGGGTCGAGGAAGAACTGGCCGTTCTGACGGACCCTGCCACCTACACCGTCCATCCTGACGAGGCGTGGTTGCGCATCAAGACGCGCACCACATCGGGCCGGTTTCTGGCTGTTGTGAAAGAGCTTGCGCGGTTCCGCGAGGATTATGCACAAAAAAACAACGTGCCGCGCTCGCGTGTCATGAAGGATGACGCGCTGCTGGAAGTGGCGTCGACCAAGCCCGCGAGTCATGAGGAATTGGGTCGATCCCGCCTTTTGATGCGCGAAGGCCGAAAGGGCGATATCGCGGACGGGATTCTTGCGGCAGTCAAGGCGGGTCTTGATATGCCGCATGACGCGCTGCCAAAGCCTGACATGGACCGGGAGCAGGTTCAGGTAAATCCGGCACTGGCAGATCTGCTGCGTGTGCTTCTGAAAGCCAAGTCAGAAACCCTTGGTGTCGCGGCACGGCTGATTGCGCCGACATCCGAACTCGATCAGATCGCTGCGGGCGCGCGCGATCTTGCCAGTCTGAAGGGATGGCGCCGCGAGGCTTTTGGCGAGGAGGCCTTGCGCCTTTGCCGGGGCGAGATCGCGTTGACGGCCAAGGGGGCCGAGGTGCGGGTGATCCGGCTGCCCGTCTAGCGCCGCGCGCTTTGCGATGTGGCTGTGCCCCGCACGGTTATCCGGGCGATTTCGTTCAGGCGGCTGTCCGGAAGGAAGGCGGCAACCGTGATCTCGCGCGAACGCTGCGTGGATACTTGCTGTGGCTTGGGTGGCGGAAAGATCAGGAATTCATAGACCAACTCGCCGCTTTCCGCGTCCGACCCTTCGATCGGCACCAGTTCAGCCGCCCAGAAGCCCTGCGTTGGCGGCAGTCCGACGGCGCGGATGATCGCCCCTCCCTTGGTCCGGTCGATCACCAGCGACGTGACATTTGCCACAAGCTGCCGCCCGTCTTGGCGTTTGGCGGGCGCCGCGATATCGGTGGTCTGAACGCGTTCCCCGCGGCCGAACCAGTTGAACGGGTTGATGCGCGACTCGCGCAGCCGCCCGCAAGCGGTGAGCGTCATCACCAGCACAAGGCCGGCCAGCAGCGGTATCCTCATAGTCCGTTCCCTCGCAACCTGCCCCCTTGGGTAGCCGATGCCTGCGGCTTTGAAAAGCCGCTCTGCGCTGGACGAGGGCGGTCGGTCGCATTACCTGAACCCCAAGGAGAAAAGCCATGGCCACCCCCGCCTTTGAAGAGATTGCCGAAACCTTTGCCTTCCTCGACGACTGGGAAGACCGCTACCGCCACGTGATCGAACTGGGCCGCGAGATGGCGCCGCTTGATCCTGCGTTTCGGGTGCCCGCCTTCAAGGTCGATGGCTGCGCAAGCCAGGTCTGGCTGCGCCCGCAGGTTGCAGGCGGGCGGTTCGATTTCGAGGGCGAAAGCGATGCGATGATCGTGCGTGGCCTGATCGCGATCCTGCATGCGCTGTACGGTGGGCTAAGCCTTGCTGAGGTGGGAGCGGTGGATGCCACGGCTGAATTGGGCCGGCTAGGGCTAAACGATCACCTGTCATCCCAACGGTCCAACGGACTGCGCGCGATGGTAGAGCGGATCAGGGACATCGCGGCGAGCGGACTGGGCGCCTGAGACGCGCGGGCACCGGCGACATACGCTTGGCCGTCAAACACTTATTTCAAGGATTGGCTCCGGCGGTAGGGATCGAACCTACGACCAATTGATTAACAGTCAACTGCTCTACCGCTGAGCTACGCCGGAACACCGGAGGCGCGTATAGCAAGCACTTCAGGGGGCGTCCAGTTCCTATCGCGAGAAAAGTGCGGACGGATTGAGGGTGGGGCTCGCGGTGACAAGGCCGCGGTCGCAGAGGTCGATGAGGTGCGCAAAGGCGTTGCGGGCCGCGGCGGGCAGAAGGGCGGCGGCAGTGTCGGCGTAGACGCGTGCAGTGATTGCCGCCAACGTCTCGTCCCCAGCGTCAAGTGCGGCCAAAATCGCGGCTTCTCGGCCCTCACGGTGGGCGATCAGCGCGGTGATCCGGGTGGTGGGCTCGTCTACCGGGGCGCCGTGGCCGGGGTAGGCACGGGTAAAACCCATCAGGGCAAGACGGCGCAGCGATGCCATGTAGGCGCCCATTTCGCCGTCGGGTGGTGAGACGAGGGAGGGTGCCCAGGCCATCACGTGGTCGCCCGAGAAAAGCCGGTCGCCCCAGGCAAAGCAAAGGTGCCCCGCGAAATGCCCGGGCGTATGCAGCGCCTGCAGTGCCCAGCCCGCGCCCTCGATGCGGTCGCCGTCCCCTAGGCAAACGTCGGGTGCAAAGGCCGCGTCGACCCCTTCGCCGCCGCCCGCATGGCCTTGCGCGGCCAAGGCCGCCATCAGAGGGCTGCGCCCCGCCTCTGGCGGGCCAAACCCCAGAACGGGCAGGCCCCACTCATCGGCGAGCCTTCGCGCGAGGGGAGAGTGATCAAGATGCGCATGAGTGACCACGATGTGCGATACCCGCTCATCCGGTGACAGCGCCGCGCGGATCGCACTGGCATGAGCGGGCAGGGCAGGACCGGGGTCGATCAACACGACGGATCCTTCACCAAGGATATAGGTGTTGGTGCCTTCCGCCGTCATAGGCGAGGGGTTTGGCGCCAGAACGCGGCGCAATCCCGGCTCCAGCCAGACGGGTTCGGCGATAGGTGGCGCTGCCATGGCAGACCCTTTGCGTTGTGGCCGGGGCAGGGATAGGCTTTGCCCCATGATGCCCAGCTTCAAATCCTTTTTGCCGCGCAGTCTTTACGGGCGTGCGGCGCTGATCCTGGTCGTGCCCGTCGTCGCGATCCAGCTTGTTGTGTCCATAGCCTTCATCCAGCGCCACTTCGAGGGGGTGACGCAACAGATGACCGTGGCCGTGGCGCAAGAGATCCGCCTGATCCGGGACCAGATCGACGCAGCGCCCGATGCGGATGCTGCCTGGGCGGAGGCGGCGGTTCTTGCCGGATCCCTGAACTATGACGTCGGCCCTGCTGTCGGGCCGCTGCCAGCGGATGACGGGCGCTACTGGTACGATCTTTCCGGGCGTCAAGTGACAGAATCCTTGCGGAAAGTGCTGCCGGGGCTGCTGGCGGTAAACTTCGATGGTGAAGAAAGCGAGGTGCGCATCTGGTTTTCCAGCAACGAGGGCATCGTTCAGGTGTCTGTGCCGCGCCGGCGGATGTCGGCGTCCAACCCGCATCAGCTCTTGGTGCTGATGATCTTCACGTCCGTCTTGATGACGCTGGTTGCGTATTACTTTCTGCGTGCGCAGTTGCGCCCGATCACGCGACTGGCCGAGGCGGCCAATGCCTTTGGCAAGGGCCAAACCATCCCATATCGGCCGCGCGGCGCCACCGAAGTCCGGGCAGCGGGTACGGCCTTTCTGGATATGCGCGCGCGGATCGAGCGACAGATCGAACAGCGCACGCTGATGCTGTCGGGCGTCAGCCATGACTTGCGCACCCCGCTCACGCGGCTCCGTCTGGGTTTGGCGCTCTTGCCCGAAGATGGCGAGACGCAGGCGCTGATGGGGGATGTGGCACAGATGGAAAGGATGGTGGACGAGTTTCTGGCCTTCGCCCGCGGTGATGCGATGGAAGAGACAGAGGTGGCGGACCCGGTCGCACTGGCCGAAGCGGTGGTGGAAAATGCACGGCGCGCAGGCCATTGCGTGCGTCTTGGGGTCGCCAAGAGCAACGGCCCGGTGCGGCTGCGCCCACAGGCCGTCGCGCGGGCGCTGGAAAACCTGATCGGCAACGCTGTGCGGTTTGGCAAAGTTGCCGAGGTGTCGCTGCTTTGGTCCGACCGTGCGCTTCGTTTCGTGGTCGAGGATGACGGGCCGGGCATCCCGGCCGATCGACGCGATGAAGCACTGCGCCCCTTTACCCGGCTCGAGCCCGAGCGCGACCCAAACAACGGGGGCGGCGTCGGTCTTGGCCTGACCATCGCGGCGGATGTGGCCCGCAGCCACGGTGGGCAGTTGCGCCTGCTGGCAAGCGAACGGCTGGGCGGGCTGAGGGCCGAATTGCAGATCGCCCGCTAGAGGGCGGGAACGCCTGCCTGCCGCCGCGCGGGCGCTGGACGGCCCTGCCTCGCGGCTGGCCGTCCTTTCCGTTCTACCCGCAGATTTTCCGCTGATCCGCAGGGAGTGTTGCGATCGCAAGCTGACCCTGGTCGGGCTGCCCTGATGCTGACCGGATCAGCGGCCCGGCTTGGCCGCCACCATGACCCAGTAAAGATGATTGTTCGCATCAGCCGCGACCCCGATACCGATTTCGCGAACCTTGCCCGACAGGATATTCTTGCGGTGCCCGCTGGATTCCATCCAGCCCTGCACGATGCCCGACGGGGTGTTGTAACCCCAGCCAACGTTTTCATTGGGCGAACCACCCGCATAGGAATAGCCCGCTCGCAGGATACGGGTGGTGAATTTCGATCCGTCCGAACCCACATGGCTCATCTTGCGCCGCATGGCGCTGTCGCAGGCGTGGCCCTGTGCCGCTCTCGACAGGGCATTCGACGGACGCACGGAAGACAGCCCGGCTGCCTTGCGCTGTGCATTGATGAGCTGGACAGCTTCTTCCCGCAGCGCCGCCGCATTCGAGGGCAGATTGCAGGAGTAAGCGGCAGTCGCGGATACGGTGGCGGCGAGGACGGCAGAAAAGGCCAGAGCGATGGAACGCATCGGATCATCCTTGTTCGGTCGGAGGATACACTAGCAAAGATCGAAAATCTCGCCAATCACCACCGAAGTGCTTTGTCAGACAGATGCACAAGGGTCACTGCGGCTTGTGGCCTGCATATGGCAAGGTGGTGGCACGGCGGTGGCATCCTTTCGCGCCGGACGGCGGGCTCTTTTCCCGGCTGCCCTTGCAGCCCCCGGACCGCGCCACTAACATTCCCTCAATATGTGCGTCGTACCCATTCCCCATAACATGCAGGCAGGCCGCAAATGAGAGACCCCCTATCAGCGCTCACCAGCTTCATCATCCCGACGGTGGAGGAGACGAACGCGCGCGGCTCGATCCGCTATGACATCTTCTCGCGGCTGCTGAAGGAGCGGATCATCTTTGTCGCGGGTCCGGTACAGGACGAGATGGCCACGATCATCGTGGCGCAGCTGCTGTTTCTGGAGGCGGAGAATCCGTCCAAGGAAATTTCCATGTATATCAACAGCCCCGGGGGTGTCGTGACCTCTGGCCTGTCGATCTACGACACGATGCAGTACATCAAGCCCAAGATCTCGACCGTGTGTATCGGACAGGCGGCCTCCATGGGCTCTCTCCTCCTGGCCGCTGGTCAGCCAGGCATGCGCTTTTCGCTGCCGAATGCCCGGATCATGGTGCACCAGCCGTCGGGCGGGTATCAGGGGCAGGCGACCGACATCCTGATCCACGCACGCGAAACCGAGCGGCTGAAGCGCCGTTTGAACGAGATTTACGTCAGCCACACCGGAAACGACTACGAAAAGGTCGAAACGGCACTGGAGCGCGACAACTTCATGACCGCCGACGAGGCCAAGGCATGGGGATTGGTCGATGAAGTGATGGGATCGCGGCCCAAAGCGGATGACACGGGGAAGTGAGGCGAGACTGCATCGCCCCTAAATATGGGGGGCGATTTGACATTGTGGCGGGGCGGGGCTTGGCCTAGACTTTATAGGATCATCCCCGCCGGGGCGCGAAGGGCAGAGGATCGGCATGGCGACGAATTCGGGCAGCGACAGCAAGAACACCCTCTACTGCTCCTTCTGCGGCAAGAGCCAGCACGAGGTGCGCAAGTTGATCGCCGGACCCACGGTGTTCATCTGCGACGAGTGCGTCGAGCTTTGCATGGACATCATCCGCGAAGAGACCAAGTCGACGGGCCTGAAAAGTTCGGACGGCGTGCCGACGCCGCGCGATATATGCAAGGTGCTCGATGACTATGTGATCGGGCAGGTCCATGCCAAGCGCGTGCTGTCGGTGGCCGTCCACAACCACTACAAGCGGCTCAATCATTCGTCGAAAACCGATATCGAACTGTCGAAGTCGAACATCCTGCTGATCGGCCCAACCGGCTGTGGCAAGACGCTGCTGGCGCAGACGCTGGCGCGCATTCTTGATGTGCCCTTCACGATGGCCGATGCCACCACCCTGACGGAAGCCGGTTATGTGGGCGAGGATGTGGAGAACATCATCCTCAAGCTGCTTCAGGCCAGTGAATACAACGTCGAGCGGGCGCAGCGCGGGATCGTCTATATCGACGAGGTCGACAAGATCACCCGCAAGTCCGACAACCCTTCGATTACCCGCGACGTGAGCGGCGAAGGTGTGCAGCAGGCCCTTCTGAAGATCATGGAAGGCACCGTGGCCAGCGTGCCCCCGCAAGGCGGACGCAAGCACCCCCAGCAGGAATTCCTGCAGGTGGATACGACCAACATTCTCTTCATCTGCGGCGGTGCCTTCGCTGGTCTTGAAAAGATCATCGCGCAGCGCAACAAGGGCTCGGGCATCGGCTTTGGTGCCGATGTGAAGGACCCGGACGCACGCGGCGTGGGTGAGCTTTTCAAGGAGCTTGAGCCTGAAGACCTGCTGAAGTTCGGCCTGATCCCGGAATTTGTGGGCCGCCTGCCCGTGATCGCGACCCTGACAGACCTGGACGAAGCGGCGTTGATCACGATCCTGACCGAACCGAAGAACGCGCTTGTGAAACAGTACCAGCGCCTGTTCGATATTGAGGGCGTTGGCCTGACTTTCACCACCGACGCCCTGTCCGCCGTCGCCAAGCGCGCGATCAAGCGCAAGACCGGTGCGCGGGGCCTGCGCTCGATCATGGAGGATATCCTTCTGGATACCATGTTCGAGCTTCCGGGCCTCGATGGTGTGCAAGAGGTTGTGGTTGGCGAAGAGGCCGTGAACGGCGGCGCGAAGCCGCTTCTGGTGCACACCGAAACCACGCCGAAGAAGAAGGCGGTGACGAGCGCGTGACGCTGTCGCGTTTGCTGATGGGGTTTCTGCTGAACCTCATAGGGCTTGTCGTTCGTGTCGTTGCGTGTGGGGCCATCTTGGGTGTTCTGGCGGTGAGCGCATGGCGCCACGGCAATTACGCCTATGCCCGCGGTCTTTGTGTTGGGGTCGAAGGTCTCGGCAGCATTCGGTATGTCCGGCTATCCAAGAATAAGCCTCCCGACGGCGTTCCCGACTATGCGGGTCTTTGCGTGACAGCAGTGGCCGATCTTTCGGCCGGGGCGCCGATGGCGCCGCCGCTTGCGATGTCCGAAATCCCGGGCGACAGGCGGCAGTTTGGGGGCCAATGGCAACCGACGCCGATGCCGCGAGATCTGGGCGGGCTTTCGTCAGCGTGCAGCGTGCTGTGGCCAGGGGACATGAAGGCGAGGGCCGACCGCGCGCTGGCAGAGCCGGGCTCCTATTGGGCCTCCGTCCCACGGGAACGCGGGCGTGTCGATGACCAGTGGAGCCTCTATGCGCCGAAGTGGGGCATCGTTGCTTGGGCCAAGGCAGGGAGCGAAGGATGACCCGCAGACACATCTCCACCGGCTCGCCCTTCGAGGCCGCCATCGGCTATTCCCGCGCCGTCGTGGCCGACGGCTGGGTGTTCGTGGCGGGCACCACCGGCTATGATTACGCCACGATGACGATGCCCGCCGCAGTCGAGGACCAGTGCCGCAACGCGTTCGCCACGATCGGGCGTGCGCTGGCTGAAGCAGGTGCCACCATGGATGATGTGGTCCGGGTGCGCTACGTCCTGCCCGACAGAACAGACTGGCCCGCGTGCTGGCCTCTGACGTCGCAAGCCTTCGCCGCCGCGCGCCCTGCGGCCACGATGATCGTCGCGGGGTTGCAGGAACCCGAAATGAAGATCGAGATCGACGTAACGGCGCGCTTGCCGGGCTGAGTGCCCGCAGCACAGATGAATGTTTCCACAAGCGCAATGATCCGGTAATTTTCTGCGCATCGGGCACGATTGCTCAATGGGCTGCCACCAACGGCTGAGCCGGGGCAAGATCATCAGGAGAAGGCGAACCGAATGTCGGAAAACGAGGACGGCGCGACAAAGGGCAAGGACAAGGGTG
Organism: Rhodobacterales bacterium; assembly: GCA_038251625.1. Taxonomy (GTDB): domain Bacteria; phylum Pseudomonadota; class Alphaproteobacteria; order Rhodobacterales; family Rhodobacteraceae; genus JBBQXK01. Next base: position 11,989 of record JBBSBE010000013.1, on the reverse strand, counting down.
CTGCGATGAACCGCAAGCTTCTGCTGGAGCGCGTGCACAAGATCACCGGCGGCAAGATGCGCGATGTTAAGGCCGTGGTAGAGGCCACGCTGACGGTCATGGGCGATGCGTTGAAGGCGGGCGAAATGCTGCGCCTGCCTCCCTTTGGCAACGCGCGCGTGCGCAAGGATGCCGATGAGGCGGCCGGATCGGGCATGCGGGTGATGCTGCGGGGCCCAAAGCCCGGCCGGATCGAGAAGGCGCCAAAGGCCCCCAAGGTTGCAGCCGCCAAACCCGCAAAGCCGGTCAAGGCTGCGGGCGCCGGGAAAGCCAAGAAGGCCAAGCAACCCCTTGCAGAGCCCGCCGAAGCGGACTAATACCCCCGCCACCGGGCGATTAGCTCAGCGGTAGAGCGCTTCGTTCACATCGAAGATGTCAGCGGTTCAAATCCGTTATCGCCCACCATCCATTGCCGAAAGGGCGGCCCCGTTGTGCGGGGCCGCCCTCTTCGTTTGACGCGGGGCGACATGGTGGCGTCGTTCACGGGTCTGCGTGCCTGTCCACAGGCACCCTATGCTGACGCGGCGCAAACGGAGCCCTGCCATGTTGAACGATCCCCTTCTTCAGCCCTACCAACTGAAGCACCTCACGTTGCGCAACCGCATCCTCATCACCTCGCACGAACCCGCCTATGCCGAGGATGGCATGCCGAAAGCGGCCTATCGCGCCTATCACGCCGAGCGGGCAAAAGCGGGGATTGCGCTGACGATGACGGCCGGATCCGCAAGCGTCAGCCGCGACAGCCCGCCTGCGTTCAACAACATCCTCGCCTGGAAGGATGAGGTGGTGGGCTGGATGAAGGGTCTGGCCGATGAATGCCACGACCATGGCGCAGCGGTGATGATCCAGTTGACCCATCTTGGCCGCCGCACGCGCTGGGACAAGGGCGACTGGCTGCCCGTGGTGGCGCCGGGATACGCGCGTGAACCGGCGCACCGGGCGTTTCCCAAGCTGATGGAGGATTGGGATATCGACCGTATCATCGGCGATTATGCCGATGCCGCCGAACGGATGCAGGCTGCTGGCCTGGACGGGATCGAGATCGAAAGTTACGGGCATCTGATGGATGCCTTCTGGTCGCCCCTGACCAACGATCTGGAGGCGCCGTGGAACGGGAACCTGGAAAACCGGTTGCGCTTTTCGATGGAGGTGCTGCGGGCCATCCGGCGACGCGTCGGTGAGGGTTTCATCGTGGGCTTGCGCTACGTGGGCGACGATATGGTGCGGGGCGGTATCGGGCCTGCAGAGGGCCTCGCGATTGCGCGTGCGTTCCGCGACAGCGGCATGATTGACTTCGTCAACGTGATCCGTGGCCATATCGATACCGATGCCGCGCTGACGACGGTGATCCCGGTGCAAGGCATGCGGTCGGCACCACACCTTGATTTCGCGGGCGGCATCCGGGCCGAGATCGGGTTGCCCACCTTCCACGCTGCGCGGATCCCCGACGTGGCGACGGCGCGTCATGCGATTGCGAGCGGAAAGCTCGATATGGTCGGGATGACCCGGGCGCATCTGGCGGACCCCCTGATCGTGCGGAAAATCCTTGAAGGGCGGGAAGAGGATATCCGCCCCTGCGTCGGTGCGAACTACTGCCTTGACCGTATCTATCAGGGAGGGTCCGCCTATTGCATCCACAACCCGGCATCGGGGCGGGAGCTTGCGCTGCCGCAAGAGGTGGCGAAGGGCGTGGCGTCATTGCATGTGGTGGTCGTGGGTGCCGGGCCGGGGGGGCTTGAGGCGGCGCGGGCGTCAGCGGCGCGGGGGCACCGGGTGACGGTGCTGGAAGCGGCCGATCAGCCCGGCGGACAGGTGCGGCTGGCCGCCACCAGTGCCCGGCGGCGCGAGATCCTTGGCATCACCGGTTGGCGCATGGCCCAATGCGAAAAGCTTGGTGTGGCGTTCCGGTTCAACTGCTGGGCCGAGGTGGACACGGTGCTGGATCTTTCCCCCGATGCGGTGATCGTGGCCACGGGGGGAATGCCCTTTACCGGTGTGATTTCCGACGGCGCGGACCTTGTGGTATCAGCCTGGGATATCCTGTCAGGCGATGTGGCTCCGGGGCAGGAGGTGCTGGTCTATGATGATGCGGGCGATTTCGCGGGGTTGCAGGCTGCCGAAAAGATCGCTGATGCCGGCGCAAGGGTCGAGGTGATGACCCCCGACCGCAGCTTCGCGCCCGAGGTGATGGGGATGAGCCTTTCTCCTTACGTGCAGGCGTTGCAGGCAAGGGGCGCGGTCTTTGGTGTAACCTGGCGACTGCGATCAGTGCGGCGCGAGGGGAACCGGTTGGTGGCGGTGCTAGGCTCGGATTACGGGCCCGCGACGCAGGAACGCCGGGTGGATCAGGTGGTGGTGAACCACGGCACGCGTCCGCTGGACGATCTATACGTCGCGCTGAAGCCGCTGTCGTCCAACCTCGGGCAGGTCGATCACGCGGCGCTGGCCGAAGGCCGCGCGCAGGTACTGGCGCCGAACCCGGACGGGCAGTTCCGCCTTTTCCGGATTGGCGATGCCGTCGCCTCGCGCAACATCCATGCGGCGATTTATGACGGGCTTCGCTTCGCGCTGGCCTTGTGAGCGGCGGGCCGTTTGATACTGTCGGGCCGACGGAAAGCGGAGGCGGCATGCAGGGCGGATTGGAAAGCGAACGGGCACGGGCGGCAGCATGGTTTCGCCGCTTGCGCGACGATATTGTGGCCGCGTTCGAGGCGCTGGAGGATCGTGATCCGGCCGGTGCCGCGCCGGGGCGGTTCGAGGTGACGGAAACGCGCCGGGATGCCGAGGATGGATCGGATGCCGGTGGCGGGCTGATGAGCGTGCTGCGCGGGGGGCGGGTGTTCGAGAAGGTGGGGGTGAACGTCTCCACCGTTTATGGCGCGCTGGGGGTGCAGGCGCAAAAGGCGATGGCGGCGCGTGGCGTACCGGGGATGGAGAGCGACCCCCGTTTCTGGGCCAGCGGAATCAGCCTTGTGGCGCATCTTCAGAACCCCCATGCCCCCGCCGTCCACATGAACACCCGGATGTTCTGGACCCCGCATGCCTGGTGGTTCGGGGGCGGGTCGGACCTTAACCCCTGCATCGAATATGCCGAGGATACCGCGCATTTCCACGCCCAGCAGCGGGCGCATCTCGACCCCCATGGTGCCGACCTTTACCCCAAGCTGAAGGACTGGGCCGATGAATACTTCTTCATCCCCCACCGGGGCCGGGCGCGGGGGGTGGGAGGCATCTTCATGGACGACCGCAACACCGGCGATTGGGAGGCCGATTTCGCCCTGACGCAGGATATCGGGCGGGCCTTCCTGCCGGCCTATGTGCCGCTGGTGGAGCGGCGGACCCAGATGCCCTGGGGGGAGGCGGAGAAGGATATCCAGCTGATCCACCGGGGGCTTTATGCCGAATACAACCTGGTTTATGACCGTGGCACGAAGTTCGGCCTGGCCACCGGGCACGATGCGAACGCGGTACTTATGAGCCTGCCGCCCTTGGCGAAATGGGTGTGAGGCAAGGGGGGCGCTGCCCTTGTCCACACGTGCGACATTTCCGGGCCGTTCAAAATCAATGGCTTGCGAGAGCGATTTAACCGTTTCTCAATACATTGGCCGAGTCTGCTGCCGATGATCCTTGGAACAGGTGCGCGCGCAAGTGCCGTTTCTCTTGCGGAAAACGGACCCTGACAACATCTGTTTTTCGGCGCCTTGCCCCAGCCTCACGCCACCGCGTGGGCCAGTGCGCAGTGCTTCCACATCGAGGCCAGTGCCCCCACCAGACGGTCGATGTCGGCGTCGGAATGGAGCGGCGAGGGGGTGATGCGCAGCCGTTCTGTGCCCTTGGGCACGGTGGGATAGTTGATCGGCTGCACGTAGATGCCCCAGTCGCGCATCAGGATATCGCTGATCATGCGGCACTTGACCGGGTCGCCGATCATCACCGGGATGATGTGGCTGTCGTTGGCCATGTGGGGGATGCCAGCGCGGTCAAGCCGTGCGCGGACCTTGGCCACATTCGCCCGCTGTGCCAAACGCTCGGCGTCCGACCCCTTGAGATGCTTGATCGAGGTTGTGGCCGCTGCGGCGACGGCGGGGGGCAGGGCGGTGGTGAAGATGAAGCCGGACGAAAAGCTGCGGATGAAATCGCACATGGCCGCGGTGCCGGTGATGTAGCCACCGAACACGCCGAAGGCCTTGCCAAGCGTGCCTTCGATCAGGTCGATGCGGTGGGCAAGCCCCTCGCGTTCCGATACGCCGCCGCCGTGCGGCCCGTACATGCCCACGGCATGCACCTCGTCGATGTAGCTCATGGCGCCATGCGCCTCGCACACCTCGACAATCTCGCGGATGGGGGCGATGTCGCCGTCCATCGAATAGACGCTCTCGAAGGCCACCAGCTTGGGCCGATCGCCTACCGCATGCAGCTTGCGGTCCAGATCGCGCCAGTCGTTGTGCTTCCACAGCACCTTGTCGGCGCGGGAATGGCGGATGCCTTCGATCATCGAGGCGTGGTTCTTCTCGTCCGACAGGATCACCACATTGGGGATCTTGGCGCCCAGTGTGCCAAGCGCGGCCCAGTTCGACACATAGCCGGAGGAGAAGAGCAGCGCATCTTCCTTGCTGTGCAGATCGGCGAGTTCAGCCTCGAGCAGGCGATGGCAGTGGTTGGTGCCCGAGATGTTGCGCGTGCCGCCGGCACCCGTGCCGCAGGACTGCACGGTTTCCACCATCGCTTGCACGACGGTCGGGTTTTGCCCCATGCCGAGGTAATCGTTCGAGCACCAGACGGTGATTTCTTCCGTCTCGCCCGTTTCGGTGTAGCGGATCGCCTTGGGGAATTGCCCGCAGCGGCGTTCCAGTTCGGCGAAAATCCGGTAGTTGCCTTCGTTGCGAAGGCGGTCGAGTTCCTGGGTGAAGTAGCCTTGGAAATCCATGCGCGCGCCTTTCAGTCTTTGGGCAAGGGTTTCGGCGCGGGCATCATCCAGCGCCAGAGTTTTTGATCGGGAAGCGGTATCACCATGAACCAGTGTTCAAGGAGAGCCAGAAGAGTGAGGGCCACAAGAAGCGCGTGGCCGGTGGTTTCGCCGGGCGTTTCGGTGTTCACAAGACGCTCGAGCCAGCAATAGGTGGCGAAGGTCAGGACCGAGACCGAGACGGGGAAGAAGGCGTTCATGCCCGCGCGACGGAAGTGGCTGGACAGATGCGACAGCGTGCGGGGCAGGAATTCGGTGTGGATGCGGGGGACGCCGAAGAAAAGGTTCAGCTTGGCCGAGACACGGGCGAAGAAAAGAACCGCGAAGGCCCAGAAGCCGAAGGGATTGGCGGCTTCGGCCGTGATTTGCCAAAGCGTAAGGAGCGCTGTCACGAGGGCCAGTTCGTGCCATGCGACGGTGCCGAACCCGCGCAGGAACCGTTCCCCCTCGCCGATGCCGGACGGGCAGGGCGTGGTGTTCGGTCCGGTGATGAGGCCCGACAGGAACGCAAGCTCGATCCAGCCCCAGATGGCCAGCGCGGACAGAAAGGCAAGATAGGCGCCGGTCGGCGACGTGTCGCCCGCCGTTTCGTGGATGCCGAAGACGCCCCCCACCAGCAGGGGCAGCGCCAGAAGGCAGGACCACAGATGCGCCTCGCCCCCCTGATTGTCGGCCACACGGACGCGCAGCATCAGGGCGCCTGTGGAAAACCACCACAGGAACAGCGCCGTCAGGGCCGCGATCCAAGGGTTTTCCACGTCGTCTCCTTTCCTGTGTGAAGTTCCGGCGGGGGCACGCGCCCATGCCCCCGCCGGGGTACGGGGAGGGCCTTAGTAGGCCGGCTCCAGCCGCACGTCTCGGGGCAGATCCTGGTGCTTGACCGGGATCAGGTAGAGGGTGGCGAAGGCGCGGAGGGCCCTTGCGCTTGCGGCAAAGCCCTTGAGTTTGCCCATCAGCCCGCCCTGCTTGCGCGCGGCATCCATCGCGAGGAACGCAGCGTTCATCCGGCGCAGGTTCGGCAACCAGCGGGGATGGTCGATGTCGATCTCGATCGGGAAGATCTGGCGCGCGATGGCAGAGGTCTTGCGGTACACCTCTTGGTCATACCATTCGATATCGACCCCCAGCGCCTCGTGGAACTTCGGCCGGGCGTGATCGCGCACCCACATGGTGGAATAGACCGCCGTGAGGAAGAAGCGGATATAGAGCTTGTTGACAAAGCTCGTGGTCAGCTTGGGGTCTGTCTTCATCAGCAGGGCAAAGGCCTCGCCATGGCTGAACTCGTCGTTGCACCATTCGCGGAACCACTTGAAGATCGGGTGGAACCGCTGATCGGGGTTCGCCTCGAGGTGGCGATAGATGGTGATGTAGCGGGCGTAGCCGATCTTTTCGGACAGGTAGGTGGCGTAGTAGATGAACTTTGGCCGGAAGTAGGTGTATTTCTTTGCCTTGGTCAGAAAGCCAAGGTTCACCGCAACACCCGCCTCGCGCAGCGCGTCGTTGATAAAGCCCGCATGCCGCGCCTCATCCCGGCTCATGTAGCTGAAAAGCTCGCAGATGTCGGGGTTTGCACCGCGGCGCTTCATTTCCTTGTAAAGCACGCAGCCGGAGAATTCGGCGGTGCAGGAGGAAACCAGGAAGTCGATGAATTCGGCGCGCAGGCCCGGTTCCATGCCGTCCCAGTCCACCTTGTCCCAGTCGGCGTTCTTCTTGAAATGGCCCTTGTTGGGGTCCGATTTCATCTGCGCGATCAGCTTGTCCCATTCGGCCCGCACCGGAGTGACGTCGACGCGGTCCATCTCGTCGAAATCGGTGGTGTAGAAGCGCGGGTTCAGCAGCGTGGTCTCGGTGGCCATTGCCGTGGTGTCGAACGTGCCCGAAATCTCGGCGTGCAGTTCGTCGTGGGTCGTGGCGTGCGCGTTCATGACAGCACCTCATCCGAGAAGGAAAATTCGCAAAGCTCCATCACCTCGAAATCGCCGGTAAGACGGGTCCAGAGGCGTTCCAGAAGGCTCGCGCGGGTGATCGTGGCAGTGCGGTCCTCGACGATCAGCTCGCCCCAGGCCGCCTGAACCGGCGTGCCGTGAACTTGCACTTCGTCGCCGGGGTAGATCACGGCACCATTGTTGAAGCGAACGTGGGCGTGCAGGCTTTCGAAGCGGTGCGAGACCTCGACGGTCACCGGCACCTCTTCCCTTTCTTTCGTGAATATTCCCATGATCTTGGTTCCCTAGATTTTTTTATTTTGTCGTCTTGTTCTTGGTCTTACTCGGCAAGAAGGCGCGTGAACGCCGCCTCATTGTCGGCTCCGAAGGCGTAAAGCTCAACACTCCATCCGGTGATCGGATCTTCCACCGCAAAGCGCCCGTTTGCAAAGCGAACAAGGCGAACGGGCAGCGTGGGATCGACACCGTGGCGATGACGGGCGGTTTCCAGCGCATTCTGCACCACCGTCACAAACCCTCCATGCGCCAAGTCTGCCAGCAGAGTGCCATCGGCATCAAGTACCGTCACGGCCTTTGCGCCGCCGCCGATCAGGCGGATGTCGCGCTCGGCGGTAACGGCGGCGGGTTCGGGGCGGGCAACGGTGTCGCGGCCGCTGACCACAGCAGCGGTAACGAGGGTCAGCGTGCAGACCACAAGCAGCAGCATCGCGCGCAAGAGGCCAACGGGGATCTTGTCGGCTTCGGTGGCGGTGGGCATCGCTGTGGTGTCAAACTGGGTCATGGCGCGTTCCTTTTCATTCTGCCGCGACAGCGACGGCAGAGGTGGGCATCGCCATCACCTCGGGCCGCGACAGGCGGGTTTCGGCGGCCTGAGCCAGCAGCTTTGCCACACGTTCGGCATCCGGGATGCAGCGCAGGGCAGGCTGGGTCACGAAATACCACGGGCGCACATGGGGCCAGGCGATCAGGTAGGAAATCCGCGCCTCGGGTGCGAGTTTCAGGGCGACGGTGCCCGAACCGCCCTTGCGCAGGTCAAGCGAGGCGGAAGCCACCTGCGGAAAGGGGATATTGAAGGTGACGCTGAGGGCCGCACCGATCCGCATCGCGACCCGCGAGGTGGTGATCGTGTAGACGGTGGCGCGGGCCTGTGCCCAGGCCATCGCCAGCAAGATCAGGGCCGCGATCAGGCCGGGCAGGATGTAGGGGAGGCCGTAGGCCAGCGCGCCAGCCAAACCCGCCTCGCCAAAGCCCACCGAGGCGCGCCAGAACACGAGTGCGGCGAAGTAGAACGCCAGCCAGTCGAGCCCGAAGGCCTCGCGGGCCAGCCGCAGGGTCGACGGGCGGCCCTGCCAGAGGATCGTCTCGCCCTTGGGGGGCAAAGCGGGAAGGCCGGGAACCGGCTCGAAGTTGAAGTCGTCATCGGCCATGGCGCGGCCCTCCCTGTGTTTTTTCGTTCAGACGAGTTGGCCAAGCGCACGCCACTTGGAGGCGCGCTTGTCGGCAGAGTAGAGGATGCCGCCAGCGACATAGCCCGAGATCTTGTCTTCCTCGAGCAGCGTCACCTCGGTCGAGGACCGGGTGGCGGGGATCCCTGCGAAAAGGTCCGACGAAAGGGCCGAGACAACCACGCGGTCGCTTTGGATCTTGGCCATCGGCATCGGGATCAGGCGCTTGGAGCCATTCTCGAGCGCCACTTCCAGGTAGCGCACCAGTTGCTCGGGCGCGTCGACCCACATGTCGGAGATGGTGCCGACATAGGCAAGATCATTGCCCTGCACCGGAAGACCGCGAGGATCGCGGCCCGCCGAGATCATGAAGCCTTCGGCGCGTGCCATCGGGACGATCTTGTTGTGGCCGTGACCGTCCAGTTCCGGCACGTCGCGGCGCGGCGCCCAGGCTGCAGGACCCACGCCATCGACCATCGCATCGCCCGTGGGCATGTGCGGAAAGCCGTCCGACCCTGCGGTGCGGGCCATCGCGATTTCGCGCGCCTCACGCTCGCCATTGGGGACGGTCACTTCACCCCGGCCATGCGGCAGGAGAAAGGTCTTGGGCGAGGGCAGCGGAAAGGGGCCCTGGTTCGGGGCAGCCTCACCGTCCTCGGTTTCCAGGGGATAGCCCTCGCGCATGTTTTCGCGCTGAATGTAGAAGATGAGCAAGGCGAAGAACGCCCAGAACATCCAGATCGCAAGGCTTGCGAGATCGAAGTTGCCGAAGAAGGTTACACCAACCATTTTTTTGATCCTCCCGGGGTCAGGTGGGGAATTCAACGATGCCCACACGGGCGGCGCTGGTCTTGGATTGCGGAACGTAGGGCATGACCCGTACAAGCGGGGCAAGAGCAAGGAGCGTGACAAAGAGCGCCACGATTTCGATTTGGTAGACAAAGGCATAGCCAAAAGCGGGGGTGGCAAGAGCATCGCCGAGGTGCCCGGCCATTGCGTAGCTGCCAACGGTATCGCGCAGCGCGCCGCCGATGGCGATCGAAAGGCCCGCTGCGGTGGCTTGTGCCGCCCCCCAGGCGCCCAGCACCAGACCGCGCCCCGCCATGCCCTGTTCGGGCAGCGACATTGCGGCAGTCAGGGTGGAGACGGCGAAGAGACCCGCACCAAGCCCGATTCCGGCGGCGCCAATGTAGAACATGACCACCGAACCCAAGGGTGCCGCGAAGATCACGGCGGTGAAGGCGGCGACGCCGACCAGAAGCCCGCGTGCGGCCATGCGGAACATATCAAACCCACGCGTCATCCAGCGGCCCGCAAGGACAAAGCCCACTAGGGCCCCCATCGCGTTGGCGGCGGTCAGCCATGTGGTGTTTCCGACCGACAGGTGCAGGATTTCGGCGCCGTAGGGTTCCAGCAGCACATCCTGCATCTGAAACGCCATCGTGCCCAGCATGACGACCAGCAAGAGCCGCCCCGCCACACCACCCGCCATCAGATCGCGCCAGCCTTCAAAGAACACGGGGGGCTGTTCTTCCATCTCGGCGGCCGTCATCGGGCGCACCTTTTCCTGCTTCCAGAGCGCGATCATGTTCAAGACCATCGTCACCACGGCGCAGCCCTGCACGACGCGGATCAGGGTGATCTGGTTGAAATCGCGCAGAAGCCAGCCCAGAACGACGGCAGAGACAGCCATGCCCAGCAGGAACATCACGTAGAGAAGCGCCACGACGCGGGGTCGCGTCTCATCGGTCGCGCGGTCGGACGCGAGCGCAAGGCCCGCCGTCTGCGTCATGTGCATGCCGATGCCGGTCATCAGGAAGGCGACGCCCGCAAGCGCCTGACCCGCCCATTCCGGCCCATGGATCTGGTCGCCGGAGAGCACGATCAGTGCGAAGGGCATGATGGCCAGACCACCCATCTGCCACAGCGACCCGAACCAGAGGTAGGGGATACGCTTCCAGCCGATCCAGCTTTTGTGATTGTCGCTCTTGTGCCCCAGTGCTGCCCGGAAGGGCGCCGAGATCACCGGCAGCGCGATCATCATGGCGACGATGCTGGCAGGCACCGCAAGCTCGACGATCATCACGCGGTTGAGCGTGCCGAGAAGCAGGACGGCGGCCATGCCGACCGAGACCTGAAAGAGCGACAGCCGCAAAAGCTGCCCCATCGGCAGCCCTTCAGAGGCCGCATCCGCGAAAGGCAGCCATGAGGCAGGCAGGCTTTTCAGTTGATGCTTCCGCAGGATCATCCCCGCACCTCCAGGCATTCCGAGATGTAGAAACCACGCGAAACGCGCGCGACGCGTGAAAGACCAGGCACGGCACGCGCAAGCCGCGCATGCGCTTGCGGCACCATGATGGGCGAGCGGTCTGACCGGGGGAAAAGCTTGCCCATGCCCCAGAAGACCATCAGGAACGCGGTGCGGGGGGCGACGGTGAATACAACCTGCCCGGCCCTGTCAGACAGGCGCGACAGGGCGTCCACCAGATCGCCTTCGTTGTAGTAGATCAGGCTGTCCATCGCCATGACGGCATCGAACCGGCCCAGTTTGGCGTCCGTCATGTCGCCGGCGCGGAACGTCACCTTGGGCTGCAGCGCGGCGGGCAACCGATCGGCCGCGATGCCAACGAGTTTCGGCGAGATATCCACGGCCATCACATCGGCGCCGCGTGCGGCCAGTTCGGCCGTCATCAGCCCGGTGCCGCACCCGGCATCAAGGATGCGCGCGCCCCGCAGGTCTGCCGGCAGCCGTGCCAGCATCGTGGCGCGCATCGCATCCCGCCCCGCGCGCACGGTTTGCCGGATGCGGCTGACCTTGGCATCGGTGGTCAGGCGCGCCCAGGCGTCCGTGGCGGTACGATCGAAGTAATCCTCGACCCGGGCGCGGGTGTTGGCGTAGTCGGTCATGTCAATCAAACCCCAGAAGTTCGAAAATCTCGCGGTCGGGCAGCGGATCGGGCGTCAGGGGCGCCTCGCCGACCGAACGCCACAGCGCATTGGCAAGGCTCATGTATTCGGTGCGCGCCAGCATCACGTCGTCATCTGCATCCATCTCGAAGAGCGTCTTTTTTTTCAGACGGCTGCGGCGGATCGCGTCGATGTCGGGCATGTGGGCGATGCGCTTGAAGCCCACCTTTTCGCAGAACCGATCCACCTCGTTCGTCTCGCGGCTGCGGTTGGCCACGCACCCCGCCAGCCGCACCTTGTAGTTGGACGACTTGGCCTGAACGGCCGCGATGATGCGGTTCATCGCGTAGATGCTGTCGAAATCGTTGGCGGTGACGATCAGCGCCCGGTCGGCGTGCTGCAGGGGGGCCGCAAAGCCGCCGCAGACCACATCGCCGAGCACGTCGAAGATCACCACATCGGTGTCTTCCAGAAGGTGATGCTGCTTCAGCAGTTTCACCGTCTGGCCCACCACATAGCCGCCGCAGCCTGTGCCTGCAGGCGGACCACCGGCCTCGATGCACATCACGCCGTTGAAGCCCACGGTCACGAAGTCTTCGGGGCGCAGCTCCTCGGCGTGGAAATCCACATCCTTGAGGATGTCGATCACCGTGGGTTGCAGCTTGCCCGTCAGCGTAAAGGTGCTG
>JBBSBE010000012.1:0-50031 GCA_038251625.1 Rhodobacterales bacterium | reverse complement strand
GCGCCGCTTACCGTGATTGCCGTGCGCCCCAGCGGTGTCAGCAACGGAAACGCGGTAACCGTCGCGCGCGACCCCCATGTGAACGCCACAACCGAACCAAAAGCCGCTATCGCCCCCAGCCCCAACACCACGGCACCTTTCCCCGCTGCATAGGCGAGATACCCGCCAGCCAGGCTGAGGCCGAGCCCAAGGATCAGACGTCGGGTGATTTGCCGGCGGTCGAGCAGGCATTCAAGCGCGATGCCCACAACCGGCGCCATCGCGGTGATGATAGCCACGGTCACGGCATCGGTGCGCGCCTGCGCGATCACCAAAAGCACGGCACCGAGGCCCATGCAGATACCGCCAACCACGATTGCCCTGCCCCAGTTCGCGCGGCGGATCGTCTCTGAACCCTCGGCAAGCCACCACAGCAACAGCAGGAATACCGCCGCCAACCCTGCCCGCAAGGCTGTCAGAGGCACCGGGGGGATCAGCGGGATCAAAAGATCGGCCGCAGGCAGCCCAACCGCCCAGACGAGCATCGAGGCCATGCAAATCAGGTTTGCCGTCAGCGCGCCGGGCGGTACGGAAGCAGGGGAAAGCGCGGTCATGGCACGTTCTCTCATGCCGGTATGCCCCCGGTCTGGCACCCGCGCGACATGGGCTGCCGCTCTCAGGCCGCGTTCAGCGCTTCTACGATCTGGGCAAAATCGGCCGCCTTGAGGCTTGCCCCCCCCACCAGCGCACCATTCACGTTGCCCAATGCGAAAATCTCAGCCGCATTGGCTGGCTTCACCGAGCCGCCATAAAGCAGGGGCACCGGCCCGGCAGTCGGCCCAAGGCGTGCCACCAGACGGCCACGCAGCGCGTCATGTACTTCGGCGATCTGGTCCAGCGTTGGCGTGCGGCCGGTGCCGATCGCCCAGACCGGCTCGTAGGCGATAGCCAGCCGCTCGGAAAGGTTCCACAGTCCTTGGCACGCCTCCGGAACCGAGGCGTCGAGCTGTCCAAGCACCACGTCCAGCGTTCGCCCCGCTTCACGTTCCCCCAGTGTCTCGCCAATGCAGATGATTGCGGTCATGTTCTCGGCCAGCGCAGCCGTGCCTTTGGCGGCCACCATCGCATCCGTCTCGCCATGATCGCCGCGCCGTTCGGAATGGCCAAGGATCACATACCGTGCCCCCGCGTCGTGCAGCATCGCGGCCGAAAGATCACCTGTATGGGCGCCACTGACGGCAGCATGGCAGTCCTGCGCACCGATCCACAGCATCGATCCTGCCGCCAGCGTGCTTGCCGCCGCAATCAGCGTGGCGGGCAGGCACAGCGCCATTTCGGATTGAGGTTGAGGATGCGCCGCGATCAGTGCCGTCACCTGCTCCAGATCGTCCAGCAGGCCGTTCATCTTCCAGTTGCCGACCGCCAGCTTGCGTTTCTGATCGCTCATCGCATCCTCCCCAGGGGTTTTATCCAAGGGATACGCGATGGCTGCCAGCCACGATAGGGGTCAGGCCTCGGATGCGTCTTTGAACTTGATCGATTCACCGCAGCCGCAAGCCTCGGCCACGTTGGGATTGCGGAACTTGAAGCCCGCCTCCAGCAGCGAGGTTTCATAGTCGATCTCGGTGCCGATAAGGAACATCTGCGCAAGCGGCGCGATCATCACCCGCGCGCCGTCCTGTTCGACCGTCTCATCCAGCGGGTTCACCTCGGCCACATAGTCCATGGTGTACTCCATGCCCGCGCAGCCGCCCTTTTTCACACCGATGCGAAGTCCCTTTGAACCCTGCCGGTCCATCAGACGCGCAATCTGGTGCGCGGCGGCCGGGGTGAGCGTGACAGCGGCCTTGCCTGGAATGCCGAACATGCGTGATCTCCTTCGATCTCAACGTAAGCGCTCAAAACGCCACCGCCAAGGGGGCTTACATGAACCCAAGTTCCAGCTTCGCTTCGTCAGACATCATGTCCATCCCCCAAGGCGGATCGAACGTCATCTCGACATTCACGTTCTTGACCCCCGCCAAAGGTTCCACTGCATCCGCCACCCAACCAGGCATCTCGCCGGCAACAGGGCAGCCGGGCGCGGTCAGCGTCATCACGATGCCAACCTCGTTTTCGGGGCTGATCTCTACGGTGTAAACCAACCCGAGATCGTAGATATTTACGGGAATTTCAGGATCATAGACCGTGCGGCACGCCTCAACCACCTGCTCATAAAGCGGATGGCCGGTCGTTGACGGCCGGATCAGCGGCGCACCTTCGAGCTTTTCCTGCGGCTGGTTCATGCGGTCCCCGGCGGAGTTGTTGACCAATTATATAGGGAATGGCCCCGCCTCCGTCCAGCCCCTGTCCCGGCCGACTGATGGATCAGAAGGGTATCTCGTCGTCCATGTCGGCGCGCCCACCGCCACCACCGCCGCCACCGCTGCGCGCGGCGCCGCCCGACCCGCCGCGCGGGGCATCTTCATATCCGCCCCGGTCATCGTAACCGCCGCCACCGCCGCCGCTTCCGCCATCGCGGCCATCCAGCAGCGTCAGTTCCCCCCGGAACTGGCGCAGTACCACTTCCGTCGTATACCGATCGGCACCCGACTGGTCCTGCCACTTCCGCGTTTCAAGCTGGCCCTCGACGTATACCTTCGAGCCTTTCTTGAGGTACTGCTCGGCGATCTTGCCGAGGTTCTCGTTGAAGATGGCCACAGAGTGCCATTCCGTACGCTCTTTCCGCTCGCCCGACTGCTTGTCACGCCAGTTTTCAGACGTCGCGATTCGCAGATTCACAACCTTGCCACCGTTGGGAAAACTGCGCACCTCGGGGTCGCGCCCAAGGTTGCCCACAATGATAACCTTGTTCACTGATCCAGCCATGATGCTCCCCATCTTGTCGCGCGCTTTCCGGCCAATCTGGCGGAAGCTGGTTAACAAAGGCTATAACGCCGCTGGCACCGTCCCGCAACTCGCCCCGGCCCGCAAAACAGATCCGATGTTTCGGCGGAAAATTGCCGATGGGCCGCTGTCACTGGAACCGTTCCCGGTTTTGGGTATAGTCGCGCGTCAGCGGGGAAGTGGGGCACATGCGGGGCTTGGTCGTAGCAATCTGTTTGTCGAGCCTTGGGTTCGGCATACCGGCGGACGCCGAAGGATTGATCCTGTCGGGGTCCAACAAGTCACGAAAATCGCTCTTCTCACAGCAGACGCGCCTTCTGGATACGAAACTCGCCAAGCAATACGAGGCTTCTGCCCGTCTGAAACCCAAAACCGAAAAGGGTGCGTCCGACGGTCCAGTACCCAACTACCGGGGCAACTATAAGGGCGAGTATCTGGAGGTTGCCAAGGCTGCAGCCAGCCGCCACGGAATTCCCGAAAACATTTTCCTGCGCCTTGTGCAGCAGGAAAGCGGATGGAATCCCAATGCCCGGTCGATCAAGGGGGCCACGGGCCTTGCCCAACTGATGCCCGAAACGGCGCGTCTTCTCAGCGTCGATATCAACAACCCGCATCAGAATCTGGATGGCGGCGCGCGCTACCTGCGCATGATGTATGACAAGTTCGGATCGTGGCGGCTGGCGCTTGCCGCCTATAATGCGGGTCCACAAGCCGTGGACAAGCACGGCGGCATCCCGCCTTTTGCCGAGACGAAAAACTACGTTCTGGTCATCCTGGGCAGCTAGAGCGCGCCGTCGATCGACGCCCAAAGCGCCTCGACCGGCTCGCAGCCGACCGACAGCCGGATGAAGCCCTCCGCCACCGGGTCCCCCCAGCGCGCGCGACGCTCGCCTGCGGAATGAGTACCGCCAAAGCTTGTGGTTTGCGCGATCAGCGGACAGGCCGCCAGAAAGGCCTCGGCCCGGGCGGCGTCTTCCAGTTCGAAACCGATCAGAAAGCCGAAGCCTGCCATCTGTTTTCGGGCGATGGCGTGTGCGGGATCGCCGGGCAATCCCGGATAGCGCAACGCTTGCACCCGAGGATTGGCAGCCAGACGCGCGGCGATCACTTGCGCGGACGCACACATGCGCGCCAGGCGCAGCTCCAGCGTCTCGACCCCCCGATGCACCAGCCACGCCTCAAACGGGCCGGGGATCGCGCCGGACATGCGCCGCCAATCGCGCACGCGCGCCATCAGCGCCTCGTCCCGCCCCGCGACATGACCGAAGAGCACATCGGAATGCCCCGCAGGCGCCTTGGTATCGGCAGCCACCACCAGATCGGCACCAAGATCCAGCGGGCGCTGCAGAAGCGGCGTCATCGTGGTATTGTCGGCAACCACCCGCGCCCCTGCGGCATGGGCGCGGGCGGATACCGCCGCAATATCGATCACGTCGAGGCCCGGGTTCGAAGGGCTTTCTAAATAGACCACGTCGACGCCGCTGAAATCCGCCGTTTCATAGTCCAGCGTCGGCACTTCGCGAACCGTCACACCGAACGGCGCCAGAAAGCCCTGAGACAACACACGGGTGACATAGTAGCCGTCCGCCGGGATCACCACCGTCGCCCCGGCCTTCAAAGTCGCGAAAAGCGCGGCCGCGATCGCGGCCATGCCAGAGGGGAACGCCACGCAGGGCGCGCCTTCGAGGATCGACAGCTGGTCTTCGACCAGATCCCACGTGGGCTGGCCATTTCGGCCATAGATATGCGCGGCACCCGCCACTTCGGGAAGATGAAAGGTTGTGGCGGGTACAATCGCGGGCGCCACGGCCGCGCCCTTTGCCAGCCCACTGGACCTGTGGTGCAGCATGGCAGCCAGCCGCCGCCCGGTCTCGTCATCCAGATGCATCAAGCGCCCCCATTTGCGCTACCCTCGGGGCGCCCGGGTAAAAACGCAAGGCCGCCCTCAGCCGCGCCGCCCACGCCGTTCGCGTCGTGCGCCCTCGCCCTCACCCGTACCATCAGAGGCCGAGGAGAACGGGCCGATCAGTTCGGCAATCCTTTCCAAGGTGGGCCGCGCACCTTTGGGCCGCGTTTCCAGTGCTGCACGCATCTCGCGCAGATGCTCTGGCATCGTGCCGCAGCATCCACCCACGATCCGCGCACCCGCGTCGCGTGCCAGCACCGCATATTCGGCCATCAGGGCGGGTGTGCCGTCATAGTGGATATGACCGTCATGATATTTGGGAATGCCGGCGTTCCCCTTGGCGATCACCGGCCGCTCGGACCCCTGCGCCGCGAAACCCAGCACCGTGCGCAGCAGGTCCGACGCCCCCACGCCGCAATTGGCACCGAAGGCAATCGGAGGATGGGGCAGTTTTTCCACCAGATCGGCAAGCGTAGCCGACGTGATACCCATCATCGTCCGCCCTGACGTGTCAAAGCTCATCGTGCCGCACCAGGGCATGCCCGCAAGACGCGCGGCCTCGGCCGCTGCCTTGAACTCTTCCACAGCCGAGATCGTCTCGACCCAGAGCACATCGGCCCCGCCTTCCTTCAGCCCCTCGGCCTGCTCGTGGAACATCTCCACGGCTACCGCGTGGGTCAGGCTGCCCATCGGCTCGAAGATCTCGCCTGTCGGACCCACCGACCCCGCGACCACCACCGGGCGTCCGGCAGAATCGGCCACCTCGCGCCCGATCTCGGCGGCAATGCGGTTCAACTCATGCACGCGGCCCTGCGCCCCGTGCAGCTTCAGTCGGCTCGCATTGCCGCCAAAGCTGTTGGTCAGGAAAAGATCAGACCCGGCATCCACCGACCCCGCATAGAGCGCCTTGATCTTTTCCGGGTGCTCGACATTCCACATCTCTGGCGCGTCGCCCGAGGTCAGCCCCATGTTGAAAAGGTTGGTCCCCGTGGCGCCGTCGGCCAGAATCCAATCCCTGTCGGCCAAAAGCCGCGACAATGCGTCTGTCATCGGAAATCCTTCCCAAATGGGCTCACCGACCCTGAAAAACAAAGACACGGCCCAAAGGCCACAAAGCATTTACCGTGCGTCACGCCATCGGGCAAAAGCTGCTCCGGCTCAGGACGATTCCTGCATCAGCTGCGCTTTTGCCACTGGCAGCATTGCCGCCATCTTGGCCCGAATGTCATCTGCGCTGGCCTTGTCGCCGACGTCCGCCTTGACCTTGCGCACCACGTCCTCGATCCCTGCCTCTTCGAAATCGGAGGCGACCACATCGCGGGCATAGGCGGCGGCGGTTTCACCGGACATGCCCATCAGCTCCGCCGCCCAAAGGCCGACAAGTTTGTTGCGTCGGGCTTCGACTCGGAATTGCATCTCGGCATCATGGGCGTATTTGTTTTCGAAGGCTTTCTCGCGGTCGTCAAAGCTCGTCACGGCGTCACTCCTGCGGCAGACCCTGGATCGCGGTCTATATGCCCCCGCCGGGCCTTCGCCGCAAGGGCATCGGCGGCGTGAACAACTCTGAATTCGCCGCGTCCGGGGCGTATTGCTGCCTCCTTTGCAAGCGATCCTGACCTTTCGTACAAGGGGTGCGGAACGCAGCGATGGGCCATCACGGCGAACTTCATGCAGAGGGCGGCATCGGCCCGCTTGATCCGCGCCAGATCGCGCGGGCCAGGGCCTGGCTCACGGTCGCGCTGATCCCTCTTGCCCCCGGCGGCACGATTTCCCCCACTCTTCTGGCTGTCGCTCTTGCCCGACTGGCCGAGCATCCGGCCTGTGGCAGCCTGCCCCACGCCGCATTGTCGGAACTGGCAACCCTCACGCTGCGCAACATCTCGATCGCCGGCCCGTCGACCGTTCTGACCTCCGCACTGCCGCATTTGTCGGCCCCCGACGCGGAAACCGCGCTCTGCCATGCCGCGCGCATCGCCCGCCAGCGCGGGAACCTGTCGATCCAGTCGGCGACCTTGCTGGATGTTCTGGCCGACCGCCTTGGCGTGCTACCCGAAAAGTTGGCTGCAATCCTGGAAGTCACCGCAATGCTTGATCGCGTCTGAGCCGAGGCTCACCTTGCGGCATCGCTGGCCATGGCGTATATCCCGCGCTGACAGGCGCCGCAGCCCCGCCGCCGCAAGGAGCCCGCATGGCACGCCGCAAGAAGATCTACGAAGGCCAGGCCAAGATCCTCTACGAAGGCCCCGAACCGGGAACGTTGATTCAGTACTTCAAGGATGAAGGCACCGCGCCAGCCGCAGCCGAGCCGCGCGCTATGGTTGAAGGCAAGGGCGTTCTGAACAACCGCCTCAGCGAATTCTTCATGTCAGGCCTCAATGCGATCGGGGTGCCCACGCATTTCATCCGCCGCCTGAACATGCGTGAACAACTGGTGCGGATGGTCGAGATCATCCCGCTTGAGGTCGTCGTACGCAATTTCGCCGCCGGTGACATCTCGACCCGCCTTGGCATCCCCGAGGGCACGGCGCTCCCCCGGCCGATCGTGGAATACTACTACAAGGATGAAAAACTGTCGTCCCCTCTGGTCGCGGAAGAGCATATCGTGGCCTTTGGTTGGGCCAACCAGCAGGATCTGGACGATATGATCGCGCTTGCGCTGCGCGTGAATGATTTCCTGTCGGGCGTGATGATGGGCGTGGGCGTCCGCCTTGCCGATTTCCGCATCGAGGTCGGCCGGGTGTGGGAGGGCGATTTCATGCGCCTGATCGTGGCCGACGAGATATCGCCTGACAGTTGCCGGTTGTGGGATCTGCGCGGTCCCGATGGCACCCTTCTGCCCGATGGTGCAGCGCGCAGCATGGGCGATCCCGGCGACATATATACAGAACTCGCGCGACGGTTGGGCGTGATGCCATCCAATGTGACGCATACGCCGAAGCCCACACTGATCAACTGAAAGAAGGGGCCGCCGATGAAAGCCCGCGTCCACGTGATGCTGAAACAAGGTGTGCTTGACCCGCAGGGCGAGGCTGTGCGGCATGCCTTGTCGTCGCTCGGCTTTACCGGCGTTGATGCCGTGCGTCAGGGCAAGGTGATCGAGCTTGACCTTGCCGCCACCGACCGTGTGGCGGCAGAGGCCGAGGTGCGCGCCATGTGCGAAAAACTGCTCGCCAATACAGTGATTGAAACCTACAGCGTCGATCTGGCCTGAGGCACGCCGGTTTGGCGCCGCCTCAAAGGACGCTGCGCATGCGGTATCCCGGGGCATGTGCCAGCCGCACGAAGGTAACCGAAGCAGCTTCGGTCCGCGTTCCGCGTTCTGTCACAAACAGCGCCGCCCCTTCCTTGCAGCCCAACACTGCCGCCTCTCGCGTGCTTGCAGGTTCAGCAAGAAACTCGATCTCGCCCGTCGCGTAGGGCACCGTTTCCACCAACCATTCGTTGACGGTAACTTGTGTGAAATCCGGCAAGGGCCCCGGGACCGCCATCGGGTTCAACCAGCGCGCCTCCAGCGCGAAGGCGCGTCCATCCGCCAGATGCAGTGTCTCAAGGCGCAAAAGCCGCGCGCCGGGCGCTACGCCCATCCGCAGTGCCAGCACCGGGGGCGGCGCCGCTTCAACCCTTTCAAGCAACCGGAATGCGTGCGCCTTGCCCGCCGCCTCGACCTCGCGCCGGATCACCGGAATGGCCAGCACCGCACGGCGCACCTGTGCCAGCGCGACACGCGTGCCCGCCCGCCGCCGCCGTTCCAGAAGCCCCCCTTCGGCCAGATCGCGCAGCGCGCGGTTCACCGTCGCGCGCGCGACGCCATACTCGGCTGCCAGATCGGCCTCGTTGGGGATCAAGGCACCCGGCACCCAGTCGCGCGCCTCGATCCGCGCACGGATCGCGGCGCGGATATCCTCCCACCCGCTCACATCCGCGCCTTCAGCCGGCTCAAGGCCGCACGCCAGCCCGCCACGATCCCGTCTCGCGCGACATGGCGCCCGCCGGTCACAATATGCCGCCCTGCACTCCAGACCTCCGCCACAACCGGGCGAGGGGCCGCAAAGATCCAAGCGTCAAGGAGGCCATCACCCGCCCGCTCCGCAAGCGCCGGATTGTCCATATCCAAAGCCACAAGGTCCGCCCAATCCCCCACTCGGATCGCCCCGCTCTGACGCCCCGCTGCCTGCGCGCCACCCATGCACACGGCGTCGTAAAGCCTGCGCCCCACCGATTGCCCGGGCGCCGCCAGCACGGCCCGCGCCCGATCACGCAAACGCTGGCCGTATTCCAGAAGTCGCAACTCTTCCGTCAACGATACAAGTACGGTGCTGTCTGATCCCACACCGATCCGCCCCCCCGCCGCAAGATACCGCGCGCCATCAAAGATACCGTCGCCAAGGTTCGCCTCGGTCATCGGGCAAAGCCCCGCGACGGCGCCCGAGGCCGCGAGCGACTCGGTCTCCCACGGTTCCATCTGGGTGGCATGGATCAGACACCAGCGCCCATCAAGCCCCTGACCCAGCAACCATTCGACCGGCCGCGCGCCAAGATGTGCGCGCACCTCCTCCACCTCTGCCATCTGCTCGGCGGCATGGATGTGAACCGGCGCCCCAGGGCGCAGGCGCGCTACGTCTGCCAGCGCATCCGGTGAGACGGCACGCAGCGAATGCGGCGCCACACCCAGCACACCGTCAGCGGGAAGCGTGGGTAGTGCCCCCAAGAGCGCCGCAAAACCATCCAGATCGTTGCCGAACCGAAGTTGCCCACCCGCCAGCGCCCGCCCGTCGCAGCCGCCTTGGCTGTAAAGGACCGGCAGCAACGTCAATCCAAGCCCGGACGTGTGAGAGGCCGCGACAATCCGCGCGCCCATTTCGGCCCGGTTGGCATAGGGCGTCCCGCCGGGCGCATGGTGCAGATAATGGAATTCAGCCACCGCCGCGAAACCAGCCTCGGCCATCTCCATATGCACAAACGCAGCAATCGCCTCCGTATCCTCGGGCGTCAGATGTTCCAAAAACCGGTACATGAGGCTGCGCCACGTCCAGAAACTGTCGGGCCCCTGCCCGCGCACTTCCGTCAGTCCCGCCATCGCACGCTGAAACGCATGGCTGTGCAGGTTCACGGGTGCGGGCAAAAGTGCCGCTACCCGCCGCCCCTTTTGCGGCGCTCCCGTGGCCACCCGGACGATTCGCCCGCCGGCCACATCAACAGCCACATCCGCCGCCCAGCCCCCCTGCAACAGCGCCGTCTCTGCCCAGATCGTTTGTTCCATGACCCGTTGACTCGCCCATTATGTATATACATATTTGCGATAACAGCACACATAAGGCAAGCGATGATTCTGGCCAATGCGACCCTCGCCACGATGACCGCCGGCTACGGGCTGATCCCTGAAGGTGCGCTTGTGATCGAGGGGGACCGCATCCTGTGGGCGGGACCACAGGCCGCCATGCCCGCCATTCACCGCGCCCTGCCGCGCCGAGATCTTGGCGGGCGCCTCGTTACGCCCGGCCTGATCGATTGTCACACGCACCTGATCCACGCGGGCTCGCGCGCGACAGAGTTCGAGGCCCGCCTGAAAGGCGCCACCTACGCCGAGATTGCGAGGGCAGGCGGCGGGATCCTCTCGACCGTCGGGGCCACGCGTGCGGCCACCGAGGATGACCTTGTAGCCCTTGCCCTGCCCCGGCTTGATGCGATGATCGCGGGTGGTGTGACAGCGGTCGAGGTGAAATCCGGCTATGGTCTGACAGTGGCGGATGAGGTGAAGATGCTGCGGGCCGCACGAAGACTGTCTACTTTGCGACCGCTGACGATCCGCACAACGCATCTGGCCGCCCATGCCGTCCCGCCGGAATATATCGGAAAGTCAGCTGCCTACATCGCAGAGGTGGTCATACCGTCTTTGCGCGCAGCCGTGGCGGAAGGTCTGGTCGATGCGGTGGATGCCTTTTGCGAGGGTATCGCGTTCTCTCCTGAAGAGGTCGCGCAGGTCTTCCACGAAGCGCGAATTCTGGGGCTGCCGGTCAAGCTGCATGCGGAACAGTTGTCCAATCTCGGCGGCGCGGCGATGGCGGCGCGGCAAGGCGCCCTATCCGCCGACCATCTGGAATATCTTGATGACGCGGGCGTTGCCGAAATGGCAAAAGCTGGCACTGTCGCCGTGATCCTTCCCGGCGCGTTCTATACATTGCGCGAAACGCAAAACCCCCCCATCGATGCCTTGCGCGCCGCTGGCGTGCCGATGGCCGTTGCAACGGATTTCAACCCGGGGTCTTCGCCCATGTCGTCGCTGACGCTGGCGATGAACATGGCCTGCACGTTTTTCCGCCTGACACCGGAAGAAGCGCTGTCTGGCGTTACAATTCAGGCCGCCCGCGCCCTTGGCCTGTCCGAACACGGAACGCTTGCGCCCGGCCAACGCGCCGACCTCGCGGTTTGGGAGGCGGCACATCCCGCCGAACTGTCATGGCGCATCGGCGCCACCCTCCTTCACGCCCGCATGTTCGGAGGCCGGTTTGACGCCTGAAACCCTCACTCCCGGTGCCACGACGCTTGCCCAGCTTGAACGCCTCTGGCGCACTGAGGCACCCGCAACGCTTGCCCCCGGTGCGCGCGCAGGGATCGAGGCCGCGTCCCGGCGCATCGCTGAGGCGGCGGCAGGTGGTGTCGCCGTCTACGGGGTCAACACCGGCTTTGGCAAACTCGCAAACCTGAAGATCGCGCCGCAAGATACTGCAAAACTTCAGGAAAATTTGATCCTCAGTCATTGCTGTGGCGTTGGCGTTGCGATGCCGCGCGCCACCGCCCGGCTGATGATGGCGCTGAAGCTTCTCAGCCTCGGGCGCGGCGCGTCGGGCGTGCGGTGGGCGGTTGTGGCGCTGCTGGAGGGTATGCTGGCACGCGGCGTCACGCCCGTCATCCCCGCGCAAGGTTCCGTCGGCGCCAGTGGCGACCTCGCCCCCCTTGCACATATGACAGCCGTGATGATCGGCCACGGTGAGGCAGAGCTTGAAGGCCATATCCTGCCGGGGCGCGAGGCCATGGCACGTGCCGGGTTGGTACCCGTCACGCTTGGCCCGAAAGAGGGGCTCGCGCTGATCAACGGCACACAATTCTCGACCGCCTACGCCCTCGCCGGGCTATTCGAGGCATGGCGGGCAGCGCAGTCCGCGCTGGTCACCTCGGCGCTGTCCACCGACGCGATCATGGGGTCAACTGCGCCCCTCCACCCCGATATCCACGCTTTGCGCGGGCACGCGGGCCAGATCGAAGCGGCAGCAACCATGCGCGCGCTTCTCGACGGCTCGGAAATCCGCGAAAGCCACCGGGACGGCGATACCCGCGTGCAGGATCCCTACTGCATCCGCTGCCAGCCGCAGGTCACGGGCGCGGCGATGGATGTGCTGCGCATGGCCGCTCGAACGCTTGAAACCGAGGCAAACGCAGCCACCGACAACCCGCTTGTTCTGGCCGACGGGCAGATCGTCTCGGGCGGCAATTTCCATGCGGAACCTGTGGGCTTTGCCGCCGACATGATCGCGCTTGCCCTCAGCGAAATCGGCGCCATCGCGCAGCGCCGCGTGGCACTGATGGTTGACCCGACCCTCAGCTTCGACTTGCCTCCGTTCCTGACGCCCGCGCCCGGACTGAACTCGGGCCTGATGATCGCGGAAGTGACGACTGCCGCATTGATGAGCGAAAACAAGCATCTCGCACATCCAACGGTGACCGACAGCACCCCGACCTCCGCCAATCAGGAAGACCATGTGTCAATGGCGGCGCACGGCGCGCGGCGCCTGATGCCGATGTGCGCAAACCTGCAGGTCATCCTTGGTGTCGAGGCGATCTGCGCGGCTCAGGGGATCGAATTCCGCGCGCCCCTTACCACCTCAGCGCCGCTCTCGCGTGTCGTGGCGCATCTGCGGCGCGACATTCCTCGTCTGGAAGCCGATCGCTATCTTGCCCCCGACCTCACCGCAGCCGCCCGCCTTGTCGCCGATGGAACGCTCGCTGCGGCCGCTGAAACGCCCCTGCCCCTTCTCCTTTGCTGAAATATCCCGGGGGTCCGGGGGCTGGCCCCCGGGCTCTCCGTCAAATCGGAGCCGCCCATGAACAGCCGCCACAACACCCGTGACGTTTACCCCCCCACCGGCCCTGAGATCAGCACCAAAAGCTGGCAAACCGAGGCTGCGATGCGGATGCTGATGAACAACCTGCACCCGGATGTGGCCGAAAATCCGCATGAACTGGTCGTTTATGGCGGTATCGGGCGCGCGGCCCGGACGTGGGAAGATTTCGACAGGATCGTGGCCGCGTTGCGTGACCTTGAAGCCGACGAAACCCTCCTCGTGCAATCGGGCAAGCCAGTGGGCATCTTCCGCACTCATGCCGATGCCCCCCGCGTGTTGATCGCCAACTCGAACCTCGTGCCGCATTGGGCGACCTGGGATCATTTCAACGCGCTCGATCGCAAGGGCCTGATGATGTACGGCCAGATGACAGCCGGAAGCTGGATCTATATCGGCACCCAAGGCATCGTGCAGGGCACCTACGAGACATTCGCCGAAGCGGGGCGTCAGCACTATGGCGGCAGTCTTACGGGAAAGTGGATCCTGACCGGCGGCCTTGGCGGCATGGGTGGCGCGCAGCCGCTGGCCGCAGTGATGGCCGGGGCTTGTTGCTTGGCCGTTGAGTGCGATGAGACGCGGATCGATTTTCGTATTCGTACCAGATACCTGGACGCCAAGGCTCAGACTCTGGATGAAGCCTTGGCGCTTATCGCAGACTGGACAGCAAAGGGTGAGGCAAAGTCTGTGGGGCTTCTCGGCAATGCCGCCGACATCTTTCCCGAACTCGTCACCCGGATGAAATCGGGCGGGCCGAGCCCCGATATCGTGACCGACCAGACCTCGGCGCATGATCCCCTGCACGGCTACCTGCCCCAGGGCTGGGGCATTGCGGAATGGCGCGCGAAGCAGGAAACCGACCCGCAGGTGGTGCAGAAGGCCGCCCGCGCCTCAATGCGCACGCATGTGGCGGCAATGGTCGATTTCTGGAATGCGGGCGTGCCCACGCTCGATTACGGCAACAACATCCGCCAGGTGGCACAAGAAGAAGGGCTGGAGAACGCCTTTGCGTTTCCCGGCTTCGTTCCCGCCTACATCCGGCCCCTGTTTTGCAAGGGCATCGGCCCGTTCCGTTGGTGCGCGCTCTCGGGCGACCCCGCCGACATCCACGCCACCGACGCCGCAATGAAGCGCCTTTTCCCCGAAAACGCGCACCTTCACAGGTGGCTCGACATGGCCGCCGAGCGCATCGCCTTTCAAGGCTTGCCCGCGCGTATCTGCTGGATCGGCCTTGGCGACCGGCACCGCGCGGGTCTCATGTTCAACCAGATGGTGGCGAGCGGTGAACTCAAGGCCCCCATCGTGATCGGCCGCGATCACCTCGATTCAGGCTCCGTCGCAAGCCCCAACCGCGAAACGGAAAGCATGAAGGATGGTTCCGATGCGGTGTCGGACTGGCCGCTACTCAACGCGCTGTTGAACACCGCCAGTGGCGCCACCTGGGTCAGCCTGCACCATGGCGGCGGCGTGGGCATGGGGTTCAGCCAGCATGCGGGCATGGTGATCGTCGCTGACGGCACACCCGATGCCGCCCGACGGTTGGAGCGGGTGCTCTGGAATGACCCCGCTACGGGCGTGATGCGCCATGCCGATGCAGGCTATCCGGTTGCTCGGGATCATGCCGTGGCCATGGGCCTGCGCCTGCCGGGGATCCTCTAGCGGGGAAAAGCCTCTCGCACGACGCGGAAGAGCGCGCGATGAAGGGGCGAGGTGCGATGGCGCAGATGCATCGCCGCGTGGACGGGCTGACCGATCGGCGGCGCATCGGTCACCATCCGAAAGCCCGTTTCCACCAGGGCTGCGGCCGTATCCTCCAGCACATAGGCGCTTCCACCCAAGGTAGTCAGGATCCCGGCGACGGCCGCATTCTGCCCGGAGGCGAGGGCCGCTTCGGCCATGATTGGCAACGCCGCGGCCTGCGCGGTGGCAAAGGCCGGTGCATAGTTGGCCCTGACCAGCCGGGCGGGTGACAATCCGGCGATCCGGTCGGTGTCGGAAGACACCAGACGGTACCGCGCCTCACCCAGCGTGGCGAAGTGCAGATCCGGCGCGGGATGCGGCGTATAGAGAACCGCAAAATCCATCACGCCTGCCGCCACATCCCGGCACATCTGGGCCGAAAAATCGGGTTCCAGATAGAAGGCGCAATCGGGCAGCAGGCGGCGAAACCCCTGCACCCACGCCCCCGTACGCCCCGCCGCGAGGTCCGATTGGATACCGATGCGCAATTCCACCGCCGCCTCGCCCGTCGGGGTGACTGCCCTGCGTGCCTCCGCCATGGCATGGGCGAGGGCCCGGGCATGAGGCGCGAACTTCAGCCCCTCGGTCGTCAGTTCCGCCCCGGCCCGCGATCGGTTGAACAGCCGCGCCGAAAGGGCCGCTTCAAGCCCTGCGATGCGGGCGGAAACCGTTGATTGCGTGATGCCCAACTGCTCGGCCGTGCGATGAAAACTGCGGCTGTCGCAAAGGTCAAGAAAGGTGGCGATCTGGTCTGGATGCATCGTTTGAACCGTTGGGGAGGGAGAGGTCTGCAATATCTGGTCAAAGATGACGACGTGATCGAGTTTATCGATCAATAGAGGCCCTGACACCGAATTGAAAGGCAAGCGATTGCGGCAGATGATCGCGCGCTATCGGAGGACGGGCATGGCGGATTTTCCAACGCAGGCGAGGGTCGTTGTCATCGGGGGGGGCGCGGTCGGGGCGTCGTGCCTTTACCATCTGGCGAAGGCCGGTTGGACCGACGCGCTTTTGCTTGAAGCGAACGAGCTGACTGCCGGCTCCACCTGGCATGCAGCAGGGAATGTACCCACGTTTTCAGCGTCTTGGTCGATCATGAATATGCAGCGCTATTCGGCGCAGCTTTACCGCGGCCTTGGTGCGGCGGCCGATTATCCGATGAACTACCACGTCACGGGGTCCGTCCGGCTGGGCCACTCGGCAGAGCGGCTGCAAGAGTTCAAGCGCGTCGTCGGCATGGGGCGCTATCAGGGGATGGATCTGGATATCCTTGCTGCGTCCGAGATTGCCACCCGCTATCCCTTTCTCGAAACGCACGATCTGGCCGGGGCGCTTTACGACCCCTACGACGGCGACATAGACCCCGCGCAATTGACCCAGGCGCTGGCCAAGGGCGCGCGGAACATGGGCGCGAGGATCGAGCGGTTCTGCCCGGTCACAGCGGTGCGGCGCGAGGGCGATGACTGGGTGATCGCCACGCCGAAGGGCGAGGTGCGCTGCGAAAAGGTTGTGAATGCCGCTGGTTACCGTGCTGCGGAAGTGGGAGCCATGTTCGGTCGGCGTGTGCCGATGATGGTGATGAGCCATCAGTATCTGCTGTTCGACACGATCCCCGAGCTTGAGGCCTGGTCGAAGTCCGAGGGGAAAAAACTGCCCCTGCTGCGCGACGTCGACAGCTCGTACTACCTGCGGCAGGAAAAGATGGGCTTCAACCTCGGCCCGTACGAGAACCCGTGCCGCGCGCATTGGGCGACCCCTGACGATCCGATGCCCGCGGACTTCAGCTTCCAGCTTTTCCCCGACGATCTTGAGCGGATCGAATGGCACATCGCCGACGCGATGGCCCGCGTGCCGCTGCTGGAAAAGGCCAACCTGACCAAGGTCATCAACGGCCCGATCCCCTATACCCCCGACGGCAATCCCCTGATTGGCCCGATGCCGGGCGTGCCGGGGGCCTATGAGGCGTGCGTCTTCACCTTTGGCATCTGTCAGGCTGGTGGCGCGGGCAAGGTGCTGGCCGAATGGGTGACAGAGGGTGGCACGGAATGGGATATGTGGTCTTGCGATCCGCGCCGCTTCACGGGGTTCGAGGATCAGGATTACTGCGTGCAAAAGGGGATGGAGGTGTACGGCCACGAATATGCCATGCACTTTCCCAAGCATTTCTGGCCCGCCGGACGCGGCAAGAAACGAAGTGCAGTGCACGACAGCGTGGCGGCACTCGGCGCGCAGTTCGGTGCCTGGAACGGCTGGGAACGCGCCGCGTGGTACGCCCGCCCCGGTGATGACACCTCGGAAGCGGCCACGGAAACTTGGCGGCGCGATGGCCCATGGTCGGGCGCAGTATCAGAGGAATGCGCCGCAGTCCGCGATGCCTGCGGCATCCTCGACCTGCCCGGGTTTTCGCGCTTCCACGTGACGGGGCCGGGTGTGGCCGACTGGCTTGCCCGACAAATCACCGGCAAGGTACCGCAGGTCGGCCGTGTGGGCCTTGGGTATTTTGCCGATGACAAGGGCCGGATCGTCACCGAGATGTCACTGGCTCGCCTCGGCGAAGATGACCTCTGGCTCATCACCGCAGGCACCGCACAAGTCCACGATCGCGAGTGGCTGTTGGAAAGCATGCCCAAGGAATTGACCCTGTCGGATGAGACGGACGAGTGGTCCTGCCATATCGTTACCGGCCCCAAGGCGCGTGAGGTGTTGGCGCTTGCAGAGGCCGATCTGACCCGTCCGTGGCTGACCGTACAGCAAGCGCGCATTGCGGGCCGCCTGGTACGGATGATGCGGGTATCCTTTGCGGGCGAACTGGGGTGGGAGGTGCACTCCCGCCGCGCCGATACACCTGCCATCTGGGAAGCGATCATGGCAGCCGGTAAGCCGCATGGCCTGCGCCCCTTCGGCATGTTCGCGCTGGATGCCTTGCGCATCGAAAAGGGCTACCGCGCCTGGAAGGGCGATCTGTCCACCGACTACACCGTCCTTCAGGGCGGACTGGAACGCTTTGTCGACTGGGCGAAACCCGCCTTCCGGGGCCGTGCGGCGCTTCAGGCCGAAAAGCAGGCGGGCCCCACACGGCAATTCGTCTGCCTGCGCATCGCGACGGGCGAGTGCGATCCACCCTACATGTCCACCCTCTGGCACGGCAGCAACGTGGTGGGCGAGATCACGTCTGCCGCGTGGGGCCACCGTGTCGGTGGCGTCGTGGCGCTTGGCATGTTGCGCGCCGATCTGGCGCAACCCGGCACCATGCTGGAGGTAGAGGTGTTCGGGGAAAGGCTAGCCGCAGAAGTGGCGGGCGACGGCGCGCTTTGGGACGCGCGCAACGAACGGCTGCGCGCATGACCCTGCCCGCCACCATGTCCGGAGTGCAGCTCGTGGCACATGGCGGGCCAGAGTGCCTTCAGTGGCGCGACGACCTGCCCGTGCCCCCGCCCGGCCCGGGCGAGGCGCTGGTGCGCGTGCTGGCGGCGGGTGTGAACATGACGGACGTGAACACCCGCGTTGGCTGGTATGCGGCCGATGGTCAGGGCGGCTGGGCAGGAGCGATGGATTTGCCCCGTATTCAAGGCGGGGATCTGTGCGGGCTTGTCGTCGCGCATGGTGCAGGTGTCACCGCGCCACCGCTTGGCGCAAGGGTCATCTGCGCGACCTGCCAGCCGGAACCAACCGGGGAAAATCCGATGGCGATCAATGTGATCGGGTCAGAGTTTGATGGCGCCTTCGCGCAGTTCTGTGCTGTTCGTGCGCGATACCTGCATGACGTCAGCGCCTCGCCTCTGTCGGACATCGAAATCGGCGGCATGCCCTGCGCCTACGGCACCGCCAACAACATGCTGCATCGCGTGGGGCTCTTGCGGGGCGAGCGGGTGCTGGTGACAGGCGCATCTGGTGGCGTGGGGCTGGCGGCGGTCCAGCTTGCGGTGGCACGCGGGGCGGCGGTGACAGGGCAATGCTCTGCGCCCAAGGCCGGGGCGGTGGCCGATGCAGGGGCCGCCGTCATCGACCGCAACGCTGTGCCCGCTGCTGACAGCTTTCACGTTGTGATAGACCTTGTTGGTGGGCAAGGCTGGGCCGCGCGGCTGAACGCGCTTCGCCCCGGTGGGCGCTATGCGACGGCGGGTGCAGTGGGGGGGCCGGAGGTGACCGGTGATCTTCGCGTCATCTATCTGAAAGACCTTACGCTTTTCGGCTGCACGAACCAGTCCGAGGCGGGCTTTTCTGCGCTCGTTGACGTTATCAACGAAGGCGGTTTGCACCCCGTGATTTCGCAAACCTACCCCCTGCGCGACATCACCCGCGCGCAGGCGGACCTGACCGCCGGGCGCTACCCCGGAAAACTCGTTCTTCTGCCACCGGAGCTTGCCGCATGACCCTTCCCAGCCATGCCCGCGCGGTGATCATCGGCGGGGGTATTTCCGGCTGCTCGGTGGCCTATCATCTGGCCAAGGCAGGCTGGACCGACATCGTGCTGCTGGAGCGCAAGCAGCTTACTTGCGGCACCACTTGGCACGCCGCGGGCCTCATCGGCCAGTTGCGCGGGTCAGCCAACATGACCCGCCTCGCGCGCTACTCCGCCGGGCTTTATGTGGGGCTTGAGGCGGAAACGGGCGTCGCTACAGGGATGCGGCAGGTCGGCTCCATCTCTGTCGCGCTGACGGCGGCGCGGATGGAAGAGTTGCGGCGACAGGCGACGGTGGCGCGCATCTTCGATGTGGACGTTGCTGAAATTTCACCCAGCGAAATCAAGGCGATGTATCCGCATCTGAACATCGCCGGGGCCGTCGGCGGCGTGCACCTGCCGCTCGACGGCCAATGCGACCCCGCCAACATCGCCATGGCGCTGGCGAAAGGCGCTCGGATGCGCGGCGCCAAGATCATCGAAGGCGTTCGGGTGACGGCCGTCACCGAGGCAAACCGCCGTGTGACGGGCGTCAACTGGGCTTCCGACACCGCAGAGGGCCACATCGCCGCCGATATCGTCATCAACTGCGGCGGCATGTGGGGTCGCGACCTGGCCGCGCAATCGGGTGTGACCCTGCCCCTGCACGCCTGCGAACACTTCTACCTCATCACCGAACCGATTGCGGGCCTCGGCCATCTGCCCGTCCTGCGCGTTCCGGACGAATGCGCCTACTACAAGTCCGACGCAGGCAAGATGATGGTCGGTGCGTTCGAGCCCAAGGCAAAGCCCTGGGGAATGGGCGGCATCCGCCCCGATTTCGCCTTCGACACGCTGCCCGAAGACTGGGACCACTTCGCCCCCATCCTCGAGATGGCCACAAACCGCCTGCCCCTGTTCGAGACTGCGGGCATCCATACTTTCTTCAACGGCCCCGAAAGCTTTACCCCCGACGACCGCTATTACCTTGGGGAAGCACCGGAGCTTGGCGGCTACTGGATCGCCGCCGGGTACAACTCGGTCGGCATCGCCTCTTCCGGCGGCGCGGGCATGGCGCTCGCCCACTGGATCACCGAAGGCGAGCCGCCGTTCGACCTTTGGGAGGTGGACATCCGCCGCGCCCAACCTTTCCAGAAGAACCGCCGATACCTGAAGGAACGCGTCTCGGAAACCTTGGGTCTGCTCTATGCCGACCATTGGCCCTACCGTCAGATGGCCACCTCGCGCGGCATCCGCCGCTCGCCGCTTCACGACCACCTCAAGGCACGTGGCGCTGTCTTTGGCGAGGTCGCAGGCTGGGAGCGCGCCAACTGGTTCGCCACGCCCGGCCAGACACCGGACTATGCATACGCCTGGGGTCGGCAGAACTGGTTCGAGAACAACCGCGCCGAACACATGGCCATCCGCACCAGCGTGGGCCTTTTCGACATGACATCCTTCGGCAAGATCCGCGTCGAGGGGCGCGACGCCTGCCGCTTCCTCAACCGCGTCTGCGCGGGCGATGTGGACGTGCCCGTAGGCCGCATCGTCTATGCCCCGATGCTGAACCCGCGCGGCGGCATCGAAAGCGACCTGACCGTCACGCGCCTTTCCGAAACCGCGTTCGTCCTTGTCGTCCCGGGCGCCACCTTGCAGCGCGATCTGGCCTGGCTCCGACGGCATCTGGGCGATGATTTCGCGGTCATCACTGATATGACTGCAGGTGAGGCCGTCCTCTGCCTGATGGGCCCAAAGGCGCGCGACGTGCTGGGGCGCGTCTCGCCAGATGACCTGAGCAATGCCGCGCATCCCTATGGCACGGCACGGGAAATTGAGATCGGCATGGGCCTGGCGCGGGCGCATCGGGTGTCCTACGTGGGCGAATTGGGGTGGGAGCTTTACGTGCCCACCGATCAGGCCGCGCATGTGTTCGAAGCGCTTCTCGAGGCCGCGCCGGACCTTACGCTCTGCGGCCTCCACACGCTGGATTCCTGTCGGATCGAAAAGGCCTACCGCCATTGGGGCCACGACATCACCGACGAAGATCACGTGCTGGAGGCGGGCCTCGGCTTTGCCGTTCGCACGCAAAAGCCCGGTTTCGTCGGCCGCGACGCGGTGGTCAGAAAGCGCGAGACGGGGCTTGACCGACGGATGTTGCAGTTCCGGCTGACCGATCCCGAACCGCTGCTCTTTCACAACGAGGCCGTCGTGCGCGATGGCCGGATCGTGGGGCCGGTCACGAGTGGCGCTTACGGCCATTTCCTCGGCGGGGCGATCGGGATGGGATACGTGCCTTGCGCAGGCGAAAGCGCCGAGTCGGTGATGGCATCGACCTATGAGATCGAGGTTGCGGGGGTCAGGGTGCCGGCGGTGGCCTCGCTTGCCCCAATGCACGATCCGAAAGGCGAACGGTTGCGC
Organism: Rhodobacterales bacterium; assembly: GCA_038251625.1. GTDB lineage: Bacteria > Pseudomonadota > Alphaproteobacteria > Rhodobacterales > Rhodobacteraceae > JBBQXK01. The sequence goes on along the minus strand of JBBSBE010000012.1, from coordinate 28,604 downwards.
GCGTAAAAGTCGGCGGACCCGGGGGCCAGCCCCCGGACCCCAGGGATAATTGCAAACGGAAAAAGGGGCTTGAGCGATGGATGATGTTGCCGACGTTTGCGCGCCGAAACGCGCGCGGGGGGGGCGGGCTGCCCGTGTGGCCGAGCGGGCGGCGCCGCTGGCAGAAGGGCTGCGCCCGGTGCGGGCGGGCATGCCCGGCGGGCAGTACAAGCCGCTGACCGAAGCGGGCATGGCCCGCATTCACCAGGCGGCGCTGGAGGCGCTGGAGGTGATCGGGCTTTCGCAGGCGCCGAAATCCGGGTTCGACGCGATGGTGGCCGCGGGCGCCATACCGGGCGAGGACGGGCGCTTGCGGTTTCCGCGCGCGCTGGTCGAGGACATGCTGGCACTGGCCTGCCGCGATCTGACGCTGCATGCACGCGACCCGAAGCACAACCTCCACCTCACCGGATCGAACGTGCATTTCGGCACGGCGGGTGCGGCGGTACACATCGTGGATCTGGAACGCAACGAGTACCGCGATTCCACCGCGCAGGATCTCTACAACGCCGCGCGACTGACCGATAACCTCGACAACGTGCACTTCTTCCAGCGCGCCATGGTCTGCCGCGACGTGCTGGATAACTTCGAGATGGATATCAACACGCTTTACGCCTGCCTCTCGGGCACCGGAAAACACGTCGGCACGTCGTTCAGCGACCCATCGCACGTGGCGGGATGCTTTGACCTTCTGCACATGGTGGCGGGGGGCGAGGCCGCCTGGCGAGCGCGCCCCTTCGTCAGCAATTCCAACTGCTTCGTCGTCCCTCCGATGAAATTCGCCGAGGAAAGCTGCCTGACCATGGAGCATTGCATCCGCGAGGGGATGCCGGTTCTGTTGCTCAGTGCGGGGCAAGCCGGGGCTACTGCACCCGCGCCCATCGCGCTGGCCATCGTGCAGGCCGTGGCGGAATGTCTGGCGGGCGTCGTCTACGTCAATTCCATCGCACCCGGGCATCCGGCGATCTTCGGGACATGGCCCTTCGTTTCCGATCTGCGGACCGGTGCCATGTCGGGCGGCAGCGCCGAACAGGCACTTCTGACCGCCGGTTGCGCGCAGATGCACCACTTCTACGGCCTGCCGGGGGGGGCGGCTTCGGGGATCAGCGACAGCAAACTGCCCGACATGCAGGCGGGATGGGAGCAGGGAATCACCAATGTGCTGGCAGGCCTTTCCGGCCTCAACATGTGCTATGAGGCGGTGGGGATGCATGCCTCACTTCTGGGCTTCTGCCTTGAATCCCTTGTGCTTGGCGATGACATACTGGGGCAGGTCTTGCGATGCGTACGCGGGATCGAGGTGACAGAAGACAAGGTGTCGATCGAGGCGATGAAGGCGGTCTGCATGGGTGGCCCCGGCCACTACCTCGGCTCCGACCAGACGCTCAGCCTGATGCAGACCGAATACATCTACCCCGTCGTCGGCAACCGGATGAGCCCCAAGGAATGGGTAGAGGCGGGCAAACCGTTGCTGCTCGACCGTGCCATCGCGCGGAAGAATGCCATTCTCGCCAAGGCGGGCAGCCGGATCGATCCGGAACTTGACGCCCTCATCCGGTCAAAATTCAACATATACTTTAACTGAGGCCCTTGATGGATGATCTGAACTTGCACAAATTCTACATTGGCGGGGAATGGGTCGATCCTCAGGGATCGGCACGCATGGACGTGGAAAACCCCGCCACGGAAGAAATCGTGGGCCAGATTGCCCTCGGCAGCGCCGCCGATGTTGACCGTGCGGTGGCGGCCGCCCGGGCGACGTTCCCCGCCTTCACGCTGATGCCGGTGGCCGATCGCATCGCAATCCTCGAGGCCATCCTTGCCGCCTACAACAAGGCAGAGGATCGGCTGGCCGAGGCGATGCGGGTGGAAATGGGTGCACCCATCACCTGGGCGCATGATGCGCAGGTCTGGGCTGGCCGGGTGCATCTGGAAAGCACCATCAAGGCGGCGAAGGAATTCCACTGGGAGGAACAGCGCGGCGGCACGCGTATCCTGCGCGAGGGGATCGGCGTCTGCGCACTGATCACGCCGTGGAACTGGCCGATGAACCAGATCGTGTGCAAGGTCGCCCCTGCCATCGCGGCAGGCTGCACGATGGTGCTGAAACCGTCAGAAATCGCCCCGCTTTCCGGTCTTGTCTGGGCTGAAATCTGCCACGCGGCAGGCGTGCCCCCGGGCGTGTTCAACCTGATCAACGGCACCGGACAAGACGTGGGCGCAGTCATGGCGGCCCACCCGGATGTGGATATGGTCAGCTTCACCGGTTCCACCCGCGCAGGCATCATGGTCGCCGAGGCGGCGGCCAAGACCGTGAAGCGTGTGACGCAGGAACTGGGCGGCAAATCCCCCAACATCATCCTGCCCGGCGCCGATCTGCAGGTCGCGGTGGCCAGCGGCGTCGAAGGGTGCTTTGGCAACACCGGGCAATCCTGCGACGCGCCCACGCGGATGTTCGTGCCCCGCGCCCAACACGACGAGGCGCTTCAGATTGCAAAGGTTGCCGCTGAAGCCAATGTGACGGGCGATCCGAAGGACGCGGCCACCTCGCTTGGACCCCTTGTCAGCCGCACGCAGTGGGAAAAGGCGCAACGCCTGATCGAAGCGGGCATTGCCGAGGGCGCGACGCTGGTCACCGGCGGACCAGGCCGCCCCGAGGGCCTCAACCGTGGCTGGTTCGTCCGTCCAACCGTTTTTGGCAATGTTCGGAATGACATGACGATCTCGCGCGAGGAAATCTTCGGCCCGGTGCTTTCGATCCTGCCCTACGACACGGTCGATGAAGCCGTCGAGATGGCAAACGATACGCCCTACGGCCTGGCCGCGTTCGTGCAGGGCCCGACCCGTGAAGCCATCGACGTCGCGCGTCGGCTGCGCGCAGGTCAGATAAGCCTGAACGGCCCTCCCTGGGATACCTTCGCCCCCTTCGGCGGGTACAAGCAATCGGGCAACGGGCGTGAATACGCAGATTGGGGCATCCATGATTTCTGTGAAATCAAGGCCATCATAGGACACGGCTGATGCACTACGGCTATATTGGTCTTGGCAATCTTGGCGGCCATCTTGCGGCGAGCCTGCTGCGTGCAGGATTTGTCGTCACGGTCTATGATCGCGATCCCGCCGCCGTCGCGCGTCTTGCGGCACTCGGTGCCACCCCGGCGGCCAGTCCTGCAGACGTGGCGGCGGCGGTCGATCATCTGATGACGTGCCTGCCATCGCCCGCCGTATCGCAGATCGTGCTGGCCGAGGCGCTGCCAGCACTGCCAACGGGGGCCACCTGGGTAGAAAACTCCACCCTTGGCCGCGATGATGTGTTGGCCTTGGCCTCGCTGGCGTCATCCCATGGCATCCGCATGCTCGAGGCGCCTGTCACCGGCGGTGTCCACCTTGCCGCGCGGGGGGAAATCACGGTGCTGGCGGGCGGCGATGCGGACCTCCTCGCGCTGCACCGCCCCGCATTGGAGGCGATCGGGAACCGGCTTTTCCACATGGGGCCGCTCGGATCGGCGGCGGTAATCAAGGTGATCACGAACATGCTGGCCTTCATCCACCTTGTGGCGGATGGCGAGGCGCTGATGCTGGCCGCGCGAGGGGGATTGGACCTCAAGACAGCGTGGGAGGCGATTGCCGCATCCTCCGGCTCGTCCTTTGTCCATGAAACCGAAGGGCAACTCATCCTCAACGGTTCCTACGATATCGCCTTCACGATGGACCTTGCGCTGAAGGATCTGGGCTTTGCCATGGGGTTTGGCCGCGAATTCGGCGTGCCGCTCGATCTGGCCAGCCTGACGGCGCAAACCTTTCTGAAAGGCAAAGCCGCCTATGGCGGCGACGCGCAATCCACGCAGATCGTGAAGCTTTTGGAAGACGTGCTTGAAACCCCCCTGCGCGCCCCAGGCTTTCCCGCGCGGCTGGAGTAACGCGCAAACCCGCCCGTCAGAAAAGGCTCAGCTGATATCCGGGCTTTTGCGGCACGGCAAACAAATCCACCCGCATCGGTGGCACCCTTACGGCAAGCCCCAGCCGGGCCACCGCCACGTCGAACCGCTTGCGCATCAGATCCGCCCAGACCCCCTGCCCCCGCATCCGTGTGCCGAACGCGGGGTCATAGTCGCGCCCGCCGTGCAATTCGCGCACCCGGCCCATCACCTTGGCAGCCCGGTCAGGAAACGTCGCTTCCACCCAGTCGCGGAAAAGCCCCGCCACCTCGCGCGGCAGGCGCAGGTTGATGCTGCTTGCGGCAACCGCGCCTGCCTCCTTCGCGGCGTCGAGTACCCGTTCCAACTCGTGATCCGTCAGACCCGGGATCATGGGCGAGGCCATCACGCGCACCGGCACCCCCGCCTCGCTCAGCCGCCTGATCATCATCAGCCGCCGCGCAGGCGCGGGTGCGCGCGGTTCCATCTTGCGCGCAAGCCCTGCATCCAGCGTGGTCAGGCTGATCCCGACCCGCAGCAATCCCTCGGCTGCCATGGGCGCCAGAATATCCAGATCGCGCTCGACCAGACTGCCACGGGTGGTGATGCCCACGGGGTGGCGAAACGCTTGCGCAACCTCCAGAACTTCCCGTGTCACACGATATTTCGCCTCGATCGGTTGATAGGGGTCGGTATTCGATCCCAGCACCAGCACCTTCGGCGCATATCCCCGCGCTGAAAATTCCTGGGCCAGAACCGCACCGATCCCCGGACGCGCGATCAGCCGCGTCTCGAAATCAAGGCCAGGCGAAAGATTAAGAAACGCATGCGTGGGCCGGGCATAGCAATAGACGCAGCCGTGTTCGCACCCGCGATAGGGGTTCACGGCCCGATCAAACCCAAGGTCGGGCGATGAATTGTAGCTCAGTGCCGACCGTGCCCGCTCAACCGAAACTTCGGTGCGCAGAACCCTGACCTCTTCATCCATCTCCCAGCCGTCATCCACGGCTTCGCGCGTGGCGCCTTCAAACCGGCTCGCCACGTTTGACGCCGCTCCGCGCCCCTTGGCTGCCACACCGGGAAGGATGCCATTACCCATGCACCCAAACTAGAACAAGACACGAACAAACACCAGAGATTCGGCGTCTGCGACACGCCCCTGTCGGCTTTCACCGGCCCCATGTCGCAATCCGAAAAGTCCCTGCAACCCTTTGCGCCCATTGAGGCGAGAGGCATTCCCCGAAAGGCGCGACCCATGGCCGACGACGAGATCATCCTTTCCGACCTGGACGATGACGAACTGGTCCTCCAGATGCATGACGACCTCTATGACGGCCTGAAGGAAGAGATCGAGGAAGGCGTCAACATCCTGCTTGGCCGTGGCTGGACACCCTATGAAGTGCTGACGAAAGCGCTGGTTGCGGGCATGACGATCGTCGGCGCCGACTTCCGCGACGGCATCCTGTTCGTGCCCGAGGTTCTACTGGCGGCCAATGCGATGAAGGCGGGGATGTTCATCCTGAAACCCCTTCTGGCCGAAACCGGGGCCCCCCGCATGGGCAAGATGGTGATCGGTACCGTCAAGGGCGATATCCACGACATTGGCAAGAACCTTGTTGCCATGATGATGGAAGGCGCGGGGTTCGAGGTGCGCGATCTTGGCATCAACAACTCGGTCGACAAGTATCTGGCCGCTCTGGAAGAAGAGCAGCCCGATATACTCGGCATGTCTGCCCTGCTGACCACGACCATGCCTTACATGAAGGTCGTGATCGACACGCTGAAGGAAAAAGGCATGCGCGAGGATTACATCGTGCTGGTCGGCGGCGCGCCCCTGAACGAAGAATTCAGCCGCGCCATCGGTGCCGATGCCTATTGCCGCGATGCTGCCGTTGCGGTGGAAACGGCCAAAAGCTTCATCCTGCGCAAGCACAATCAGGCCGCCGCGCGCTAAGGGCGCAGGGGTTGGAACGCGCGGCATCCGTCCCTACGTTTGTAGGGACGGATGCCATACGCTTGCCATACGCGGGCGGGACGGCCGCCAGACGTGATGAAAGGCCTTGCCGATGCCCGCCAGAACCTTCGCCCTGCTGATCGCTTTCGTCATCTTGGCCGCCGGGGCAACCCTTGCGCTGGCGTTCTGGGCTGGTCTGCCCCTCGTGGCGGTCGGGCTCGCGGCGCTGGCTGCAAGCCTCTGGCCCGGCCTCCGGCGCTGGAAATGACCGCTCTTCCCAACGATACGGTTCTGACGGAGGCGGGGCTGGCACCCGAAGGGCAAGGCCGCGTTCTGGCCATAGCCTGCGGCGCGCTGGCGCATGAGGTTCTGGCGCTCAAGCGCTTGAACGGATGGAATCATCTCGATCTGCAATGCCTGCCCGCGAACCTGCATCTTTGGCCCGATCGCATCCCGTCAGCGGTGCAGGCGGCAGTGATCAGGCATCGCGGCGCTTACGAGAAGATCCTGATACTTTATGCTGACTGCGGAACCGGGGGGATTTTGCAGGAAAAGTGCAAGGAACTCGGGGTAGAGATGATCGAAGGCCCGCATTGTTACTCGTTTTTCGAAGGCAATGCCGCTTTCCTGGCCAAGGCTGATTCCGAATTCACGGCATTCTACCTGACCGATTTTCTGGTGCGACAGTTCGATGCCTTCGTCTGGCGCCCCATGGGCCTCGACCGCCATCCCGAGTTGCGCGACATGTATTTTGGCAACTACGACCGGCTGATCTATCAGGCTCAGACCGACGACCCGGCGCTCGACGAGAAGGCGCGCGCCTGCGCCGAACGCCTCGGCCTTGCCTATGAGCGGCGCTTTACCGGATACGGCGATCTGGCGCCGTTCCTCGCCACCGCCGATTGACCGCCACAGCCCCTCGCGCCAAAGTGGCATTGCGGGGGGAAAGCGCCATGAACATTCAGCCAGCACTGGCCGAACTGAAAACCCTGTTGGGTGAACGGCTTGGCACATCCGATGCGCTGCGGGGCCAACACGCGCAAAGCGAGACATGGATCGGCGCGGGCCTTCCCGATGCCGTGGCCTTTCCGCGCGCGACGACTGAAGTGTCGGCATTGGCGCGGATATGTGCCCAGCATCGTGTGCCGATGGTCGGCTGGGGTGCAGGCACCTCGCTCGAGGGGCATGCGCTGGCCGCAAAAGGGGGCATCACTGTCGATTTCGCGCAGATGGATCAGGTGCTCGGCCTGCACGCCGAAGACCGCTATGTCGTCGTACAGCCGGGATTGACCCGCGAGGGGCTGAACGCGGAATTGCGCGCCACGGGCCTCATGTTCCCGGTCGATCCCGGGGCCAATGCCTCGCTCGGCGGCATGGCTTCGACCCGCGCCTCGGGCACCACGGCGGTGCGCTACGGCACGATGCGTGGCAACGTGCTGGCGCTTGAGGTGGTGCTGGCCGATGGGCAGGTCATCCGAACGGGCAGCGCCGCACCAAAAAGCGCAGCCGGGTATGATCTGACCGGCCTGTTCGTCGGCGCCGAAGGCACGCTTGGCCTGATCACGGAACTGACGCTGCGGCTGCATGGCCAGCCAGAAACCATCGCCGCCGCCGTTTGCGCCTTCCCCACCATTGCGGCGGCCGTGGATTGCGTGATCACCACCATCCAGACGGGCATCCCCATGGCCCGCATCGAATTTCTGGATGAGGCGGCGGTGGCTGCGTGCAACGCCTATTCAGGCCAGAACCTGCCGCCACGTCCGCAGTTGTTGCTCGAATTTCATGGTGCGCCCGATGCCGTGGCCGAGGAAGTGGCCCGCTTTGGCGAAATCGCCGCCGACCACGGGTCGGAAGGCTACCGGTGGGCGCATGCAACCGAAGACCGCGCGCGGCTGTGGAAGATGCGGCACGATGCCTATCACGCCTGCCTTGCCCTCCGCCCCGGTGCCACGGCCATTGTCACCGACGTGTGCGTGCCGATCTCGCGGCTTGCGCAGGCGGTTGAGGAAACGCGGGCCGACATCGCCGCCCACCCCTTGCCCGGCCCCATCCTTGGCCATGTGGGCGACGGCAATTTTCACGCGATCCTGTTGGTCGAGCGCGGAAACGACGCCGAACTTTCCATCGCCAAAGCGCTGTCGCACCGCATGGCAGAACGGGCCTTGCGCCTTGGCGGTACGATCACGGGCGAACACGGCATCGGCTTTGGCAAGCTCGACCTCATGGAGGCCGAACATGGCGCGGCCTGGGATGCCATGGGCGCGTTGAAACGCGCGCTTGATCCGAAAGGATTGATGAACCCCGGCAAGATGGTGCGGACATAAGGCGCGCTGGTCAGCGCATGGACGGCCGAAACATGGGCATCACGGGCTGACGGAACAGGCCCCGGTCGATCTGACGCTCGCGGCGTTCAAGGTCCACCCGGTCAGTTGCGTCGTTCAGGTAGTCACGTTCCTGCGCTTCGACCGATGGAAACCGAAGCGCCCCGATTAATCTTTGGACGATGTCTTTCATCGGACAACTCCTTCTGGTTGCCCCCCCTGCGCAACATGTAAGACGTCAGAACTGTCGAGAAAGGGGCATTCGGCGTGATCCCGCCTTGCGTCTGGCGCAGGGCTAACCCGCGATCAGCGCCCGTGCCGCCTCTCGCGCCGCATCTGTCACGGTGTCGCCCGCCAGCATCCGGGCAATTTCCTCAACCCGGTCCTCCGGCCCCAACGGGATGACGGCAGAGGTGGTCATCTCGCCCATCACGCGCTTTTCCACCCGCCAGTGGTGGCCCCCTAGCGCAGCAACCTGCGGCGAATGGGTCACGACCAGAACCTGCGCCCCCGATGCCAGTGCCTTCAACCGACGCCCGACGGCCGCCGCCGTTGCACCGCCCACACCGCGATCGATCTCGTCAAAAATCAGCGTCAGGCCGGGCGTATCGCCCGTCAGGCAAACCTTCAGCGCCAGCAGAAACCGCGACAGCTCGCCGCCAGAGGCGATCCGGTTCAGCGGGCCTGCCGGGGCGCCGGGGTTGGTGGCCACGGTAAAGGCCACCGTATCGGCACCCTCGGGGCCAGGCTCGGCGGCAGAAATCTCCGTCACAAAGCGCGCGCGTTCCATCTTCAGGGGCGCAAGTTCGGCGGCCATGGCGGTATCGAGACGCCCTGCCGCCTCGGCCCGCATCCCCGACAGGCGCGCAGCCTCGCCGTCGTATGCCGCCTCCGCGTCGCTTACCGCCCGCATCAGCGCCGCAAGCCCATTGGCGCTGCCGTCAAGGGCCGCCAGACGCGCACGCAGACCCTCTGCGTGCGTGCCAAGATCATCGGGCAAAACGCCGTGCTTGCGCGCCAGCGCCCGGATGGCAAAGAGTCGCTCCTCGATCGCCTCCAGCTCATGTGGATCAAAATCGAGCGCGGCAAGCGCAGCCTCGACCCCTGCATGCGCATCGCGCAATTCGATCAGCGCCCGCGACAGCGAAGCGAGCGGCGGCTCAAGCCGCCCTTCGGCCCGGTCGGCAGCCCCCTCCATCCAGCGCATTGCGTCAGTCATCTGCCCTTCGGCGCCCTGTTCGGACAGGGCCTGATGCGCGCGGGCGATATCGTCGCGGATACGTGCCGCGCCCTGCATCGCGCGGCGCCGCGCGTCGAGCGCGGCATCCTCGCCCGGCTCGGGGTTCAACTTGTCGAGTTCGGCAACCGCATGGCGCAGGAATTCCTCTTCTGCCCGCGCCGCGGCAAGCGCCGCCTCTGCATCGGATTTGGCGCGCCGGGCGCGGGCAAGGGCCGCCCAGGCCGCACGCGCGGGGCCAACATCTGCGCCTGCAAACGCGTCCAGCATCTGGCGATGCCCGCGCGGGTTCAAAAGTCCCCTGTCGTCGTGCTGGCCGTGCAGTTCCACCAGCGTGTCAGAAAGCGCCCGCAGCACCTCGCCGCTGACGCGCCGATCATTGACCCAGGCCGTCTTGCGCCCATCCGCATGGTTCACCCGACGCAGGATCAGCGCATCATCCGGCGCGATGCCCGCTTCTTCCAGCACCGCCAAGGCAGCGTGGCCCGCAGGCAAATCAAAGACGGCCGTCACCTCGCCCTGCTCTGCCCCCTGCCGAACAAGCTCTGCCCGGCCACGCCAGCCCAGAACGAAGCCCAAGGCATCCAGCAGGATCGATTTGCCCGCCCCGGTTTCGCCGGTCAACACGTTCAGGCCCGGCTGAAAGGCAAGCGCCAGCCGGTCGATGATCAACAGATCGCGGATCTCAAGACTGTGGAGCATGAGGCGTCATTCGTAGGGTGGGTGCACCCACCCTACAACCATTCGCCCCGCACCACCTGGCGATAAACCTTGGACAACCAGCTGTCGCCACGCGGCTTCAGTTCCAGCCCGCGGGCGGTCAAGAGCTTGTAGCTATCCTCGTAGAACGGGCTCGACTGGTAGTTGAAGCCCAGAATGGCACCAGCGGTCTGCGCCTCATCCGTCAGCCCAAGCGCGAGATACGCCTCGACCAGACGGTGCAATGCCTCGGCCGTATGGGTGGTGGTCTGGAAGTCCTGCACCACGGTGCGGAAGCGGTTGATCGCCGCCGCGTAGTGCCCTTTCTTGAGGTAGTAACGCCCGATCTCCATTTCCTTCGCAGCCAGATGGTCGAAGGCAAGATCGAACTTCAGCATGGCCGAGCGTGCATAATCGCTGTCGGGATAAAGTTCGATCACCGAACGCATGCTTTGCAGCGCCTGGAAGGTCAGGCCCTGATCGCGCCCAACCTCGTCAATCTGGTCATAGTAGCTCAGCGCCAGCAGATATTGGGCATAGGCCGAATCTTCATCGCCCGGGTAGAAATCGAGGAAACGCTGCGCCGTCGCGCGCGCCTCTTCGTACTTCTTCGCCTTGTGCAGGGCAAAGGCCTGCATGATCAGCGCGCGCTTTGCGTACGAGGAATATGGATAGAGGCGCTCGACTTCCGAAAAGAGCCGAATCGCTTCGTCCGGTTTCTTTTCGGTATCAAGGGCTACCTCGCCCCGCTTGAAGATATCCTCAGCCGTCAGGCTGTCGAGAGGCACCTCCTGCTTGCGCTGGAATGCGCTGCACCCCGTTACAAGAAGGACGATCAGCGCCGTCCCCAGGATGCGTGCGCCCGCCTTGCCGACTGCCATCTTCTGCTTACCTCAAGCTCGTCGTCGCCTGCCGAAGCAGGGTTCGGCTTGTCCTAGCACAGAAAAATCCGGGGCGCAAAACGCCTTTACCTCTTTCCGGCACGGTCAGGCGTGTTGCGGAACATCGGCACGCACAACGCCCATGCCGGGCAGCTTTCCACCCGTTGATTGTGTGCAATCCACCATCGCAAACGCCTCTGGCGTGGCGAAAAGGCGCCGCAAAAGACGGTTGGTCAGCGCATGCCCGGCCCGGTTGCCGGTGTAGCGGCCAAGGATCGGCCCCCCCGCAAGCGACAGATCCCCCAGCGCATCGAGCATCTTGTGGCGCACGGGTTCGTCTGCATGGCGCAGACCGCCCGGTGACAAGACCTGATCGCCGTCGAACACGACCGCATTCTCATAGTTGCCGCCAAGCGCCAGCCCCTGGGCGCGCATCCTGTCTACCTCGTCCTGCAGACAGAAGGTGCGGCTGTCAGAAAGTTCGCGCACGAAGGCACCGTTCGACATGCGCAGCGCCTTGTGCTGCGTGCCGATGGCGGGCGCGGCAAAGTCGATGCTGAAGTGGATCTCAAGCATGTCGGAAGGCTCAAGCCGCGCTGTCGCAGATCCGTCGTGTACCTCGATGGGCGCAAGAATGCGGAACGCACGCACGGGCACAATCTGCGACCGCAGACCCGCGCGCAGAAATCCGCGCACGAAAGGCACCGCAGAGCCATCAAGGATCGGCACTTCGGGACCATCAATCTCGATCAGGGCGTTGTGAATGCCACACCCTGCCAACGCCGCCATCACGTGCTCGATGGTCGATACGCGGACCCCATCATCATTCTCGATCAGCGTGCAAAGCCTGGATGGCACGACCGCATCCCACCGCGCAGGGATCAGCGGGTCGCCCGTCGCAAGATCGCTGCGCCGGAACCAGATGCCGTAGTCGGCGGAAGCGGGCCGGACGGTCATGCGCACAGGCAGACCGCCGTGCAACCCGGTGCCGGTAAAGGTAACAGCAGTTTTCAGCGTATGTTGCACCAGAGGCGCCTCGCGTTCACGACAGAAGTTCTTGCAAGTTTAGGTAAGGGACAGGCAGTCGGGGAACAACTCACTCTTTGTGACCTAGTGTAACAGTCGAAACGACGCCATTAACATACTGATGTAAAAAGAAAAAGGGCCCGCATTGCGGGCCCCTGTCTGAGCGCTCTGAAACGTGCCGTCAGTTCGCCTGGCGCCGCAGGAAGGCCGGAATTTCGATCCGTTCCTGCTCGGGCGTCATCTCTGTCTCGTCGTCGTAGGATGCGGCGACGGGCGGTTGCTGGCGTGGGGCTGCGGGCCGCTCTGCCGCTTCGCCGTGGCCGGACATCCGGTTGATCAGCGAACCAAGTCCAAAACGGGGGCGAGCATCCGCGGGCCCTGCCGCCGCGGGTCGCGCCTGGGCCACGGGTGCCGACATCGCAGCGCGGGCTGCGGGTGACTTGGAAACGGCGGCCTGAAGCCGGGCCATCGCTTCGGGCGACGGGCTTCCTGCAGACCGCGCGCGCGGGGCGACAAAAGCCTCGGCGCCCTGCAGTTCGGGTGTGACACGGGCGCGCGGCGCCGAGGCGGCGGCTGCGGCTGCGGCTTGCGGGCGATACACCGGCGCAGGCATCAAATCGTCTTCTTCTTCCTCTGCGGTCTCGGTGAATTCGGCGTCGTCCTGCAGCGCCTCGAAAAGGTCGGGGCTTTCGTCTTCCGCTTTGACAACCATCGAAACGGGCTCGACAGCGGGTGCCGGGGCGGGCGGCACGAAAGCCGGTGCCGCAGCAACCGGCGGCATTGCCATCGACATCGGACGGCGCGACGGCGTTTCCGCACGGTTCGAGGCAGAGGCGTCGATGCCCGTAGCCACCACCGACACGCGCAAGGCGCCTTCCATTTCGGTATCGAGGGTCGAGCCCACGATGATGTTGGCGTCGGGGTCCACCTTCTCGCGGATGATGTTGGCAGCCTCATCCAGCTCGAAGAGCGTCAAATCATACCCACCCGTGATGTTGATCAGCACGCCCTTGGCACCGTTGAGGCTGATTTCGTCCAGAAGCGGATTGGCGATGGCCTTTTCTGCCGCCTGTACGGCGCGATCCTCGCCCGTGGCCTCGCCCGTTCCCATCATAGCCTTGCCCATCTCGTCCATCACCGCGCGAACGTCGGCGAAGTCGAGGTTGATCAGGCCGGGGCGGACCATGAGGTCGGTCACGCCCTTCACACCCTGGTAAAGCACATCATCGGCCATCGCGAACGCCTCGGTAAAGGTCGTGCGCTCGTTGGCCAGCCGGAAGAGGTTCTGGTTCGGGATAATGATGAGCGTATCGACGACGCGCTGCAGCGCCTCGATCCCCTCTTCAGCCTGCCGCATCCGCTTGTTGCCCTCGAACTGGAATGGCTTGGTGACCACTCCGACGGTCAGAACGCCAAGCTCGCGCGCGGCCTGCGCGATGATCGGGGCCGCACCCGTGCCGGTGCCGCCGCCCATTCCGGCGGTGATGAAGCACATATGCGCGCCAGCAAGATGATCCACGATGGATTCGATCGATTCTTCCGCCGCCGCAGCACCAACCGTTGGCCGCGCACCCGCGCCAAGACCCTCGGTCACTTTCACGCCCATCTGGATCGTGGCATTGGCCCGGCTTTGCTGCAACGCCTGAGCGTCGGTGTTCGCAACCACGAACTCCACACCCTCAAGGTTCTTGTCGATCATGTTGTTGACCGCGTTGCCGCCTGCGCCGCCAACACCGAAGACGGTGATGCGAGGCTTCAGCTCTTCGCGCTGAGAATTCATCGTGAGGTTGAGTGCCATAGCTGATCCGCCCGCCCTTTTGTGTGCCGCCTGCGCCTATTGGTGGCGCTTCCCGTCCCAAATTTCGCCGAATCTATCCACAGACCGCCCCCGCGTCACCAAAAAAACGCGCAAAGACCGCAAAATATGGCCCCACTGTGGCGGAATTCCGCGTCATTTCGGCCGAACCTCTGGATATTGGGGTCACCAGTTGTCCTTGAACCATCTAAGTGCCCGTTTCAGCGATCGGGCGGGGTAGCGTTCCATTGGAATTGCGAAATCCCACCATTCGTCCTGCGGGTAGGCGGCAAAGAGGCACAGACCGACCGCGCTGGAAAACTCCGGCCCCGTCGCCATCTGCGGCAGGCCCTGCACGCGCAGGGGGCGGCCAAGCCGCACCCGCTGGCCAAGGATGCGGGCGGCCAGTGCATCGAGCCCCGGCACCTGGCTTGCGCCGCCGGTCAGCACGATCTGCTGCGACGGCAGGCTTTCGAACCCGGCCGCATCAAGCCGCGCGCGCGCCTCTTCCAGAATTTCCTCGACCCTTGGCCGCATGATCCCGATCAGTTCGGTCCGGCTGACGGCGCGGCGGTCTTTTTCCCAATCGCCGCTGTCGCCGCCGATTTCGATCATGTCCCGGTCGTCCATGCCGGTCGCCTGTACGCCGCCGTGCTTGGTCTTGATCTTTTCTGCGACCGCCAGGGGAACCTGCAGCCCCTTCGAGATATCCGACGTCACATGGTCGCCGCCCATCCGGACGCTATCGACGTAGATCATGTGCTTCTTGATGAAGATCGAGATGCCCGTGGTGCCGCCGCCCATGTCGATGCAGGCGGCGCCGAGTTCCTGCTCATCCTCCACCATCGCGGAAATCCCCGCCACATAGGCCGAGGAGGCAAGACCCGCGATTTCAAGATCGCAGCGCTTGATGCAGTGGATCAGGTTTTGCACCACCGGCGCCTCGACCGACAGAAGGTGCATGTCACAGGCCAGCCGGTGCCCGATCTGGCCGCGCGGATCGCCAAGGCCCGTGCGGTGATCCAGCGCAAAATTCACGGGCTGCGCGTGCAGCACGTCGCGCCCACCACCGATATCGGGCACATCGCAGGCCGATAGCACCCGCGCCACGTCTTCCTCGGTCACCACCGTGTCTTGCAGTTCCCACTCGCCAGCCAGGCCGTAACTGCGGGGATCGCCGCCCGAGAAGCAGACGATGGCATGATCCACACGCGCATCGGCCATCTTCTGTGCCGCCTGCAGCGTGGTGCGGATCGCACGCTCGGTTTCGTTCATCATCGAGATTTCGCCAAAGCGCACCCCGCGCGACCGCGTGGCATTGACCCCGATCACGCGAAACTGCGACTGGCCCGCCATCGGCCCCACGCCATCCGCCTCGCGCATGGCGGCCTCGCCGTCGAAGCGCAGGATGAAGCAGGCCACCTTGGAGGACCCCACCTCGAGGATCGCGATCACGCCGCGCTGCATGGCGGCGCGACGCATGTTTCGCATGGCCCGCTGGGCCTGATAGAGATCGGTCATAGGTCGGTCTCCGAAGGGATGATGCCGCGCTGGCGGCGCATGTCGGTCAGGGCATAGGGGGCAAGACGAAGGGCCGGACGCTCGGGCAGGCGCAGGTCCACCGCCAGAATGTCGCGCGCCAGCAATCCTTGTGCCTCATCAATGGCGATCAGACGCTCAAGCGCGCGCACGGGGCGGTCAGCTGGCAGAAGGATCCGCTGGTCACGGTCAAGCACAAGGTCCCAGCGCCGTTCGCTGATCCGCGCAAGACCGCGCAACCGTGGCAGAAGCGGCCCGGCGGCGGCGATAAGCTGCAGGGCCTCGGGCACCGCGCGTTCGGCGCCATCGCCGACGATCAGTGGAAGGTCAGGGCGTTCCAGCCGGGCACCGAGTTGCGCCGTGCGCTTGCCTTCGGCATCGAGCAGGAAAAGCCCCTCGGGCCCGCGCCACACCACCGAAGGTTCGCGTGCCTCGACTGTCACCTGCAAAAGACCACCCGGTTGCACCCGGATTTCGGCTGAACGGACGGCAGGGATCGCCTCGACCCGCGCCCGTGCGGCCGCAAGATCAAGGTCGAACGAGCTGACCGGCAGGGGCAGCGCAAGCGCCGCACGCACCGTTTCCGCGACTTCCGGCGCGGCGCCTTCGACGGCCAGCAGCGTGACCATGAATTCGGGGCGGTTCTTCACATCGTTGCGCAAGGACGCCACCGTTTCGGTCAACGCATCGCGCCGGCCCTGATCGGACAGGTAGATACCGACCGCGAACGTCAGCAAGAACACCGGCACCCCGAGCCGCATCAACCGCCGGAAAAGCGGCGTCAGCCACAGACGGTGCATCCGGTAAGTCAGCCGCGACGGCGCCGGATCGCGCCGAAGAGGAAGCACGGGCACCGCGCGGCGCAGGCTCAACGATCGCATGAGGCGTCCTCCACCATCCAGCGGCAGAGATCGGGAAAGGACATTCCCGCCTGCGCCGCCTGTTCCGGGGCCAGCGAGGTGGGTGTCATCCCCGGCTGGGTATTGGTTTCCAGCAGGATCAGGCCCGCAAGACCGCGCGCTTCATCCCAGCGGAAATCGGTGCGCGTCAGGCCACGGCAGCCCAGCGCCTGGTGCGCGCGCAGCGCATAGTCGCGGCAAGCCTCTGCAATCACGTCCGGAATCGCGGCGGGGCACACATGGCGCGACCCGCCGGGGGCATATTTTGCATCATAGTCGTACCAGCCATCGGTCAGGATGTCGGTCACGCAAAGGGCCCTGTCACCGAGCACCGTGACCGTCATCTCGCGCCCCGGGGCGTAGGCTTCGACCATCACCTGACGCGGCATCGCGGCGGCGAGGCGCGGCGCGTTCGCCCCTTCGCGCACGATATAGACGCCAACGGACGAGCCTTCGTTATTCGGCTTCACCACATAGGGCGGGGGGATCACATGCGCGGCCTCGACCGCCTCGCGGCTGGCAAGAACGCTGTCGACGACCGGCAGACCGACGGCGCGATACACCTCCTTGGTGCGCGCCTTGTCCATCGCCAGCGCCGAGGCCAGCACGCCCGAATGGGTATAAAGGATGCGCATCCATTCCAGAATGCCCTGGACGCAGCCATCCTCGCCCCAACGGCCATGCAGCGCGTTGAAGGCAACATCGGCTTTGATATCATGCAGTTGCTCAGGCAGGTCGGGGCCGCAATCGACCTCGACCACCCGATATCCCGCCTCCCGCAGGGCGCGGGCGCATTCGCGCCCGGACGACAGGCTGACCTCCCGCTCTGCGGAAGGGCCACCCATCAGAACCGCCACCTTGGGGGCTGCCCTGCTCGACATGCCCGCCATCACTGCCTCTGGGCCGGTTGCGGCCCTTATTCTTCTTGTGCGGCCGGTTCGCCCACCCGCATGATTTCCCACTCTAGCGTGATCCCGCTGTGTTGGAAAACCTTTTTTCGTACCGATTCGCCCAAGCCCTCGAGATCAGCGGCGGTGGCGCCGCCTGCGTTGATCAGGAAGTTGGAATGCATGGTGGACATGACCGCCCCGCCCTGCCGCGCGCCGCGCATTCCAGCGGCATCAATGACGGCCCAGGCCTTCAACTCGTGCGTGTCATCGGCCCTTCCAGTGGAGGATCGGCCCAGCGGATTGCGGAAAGTGGAGCCTGCGCTGCGGTCTTTTGTAGGCTGGCTTGCATCGCGCCGGGCAATCTGATCCGCCATTTTTGCATGTAATTCCATCGGGTTGCCAAGCGGCGCGCGGAACATGGCGGCGGTGATGATGGCGCCATGCGGCAGATCGGACTGGCGGTAGCGCAAGGCGAGCGTGGCGGCGGAAAGGGTTTCCACGATGCCTTCCCTTGTGACGATACGCACCTTTGTCAGCACATCGGCGACGTAAGCGCCGTAGCACCCCGCATTCATCCGCACCGCCCCGCCGATAGAGCCGGGGATGGTGCGCAGAAAGGCGAGGTCGGCCCCCGCCTCCGCCGCTTTCCGCGCCACATGCGCGTCGAGCGCGGCGGCGCCGGCGGTGACGCTATCCCCTTGAATTTCAATGCCGTTGAAACCCCGCCCAAGGCGGATCACCACGCCCCGGATGCCGCCATCCCGCACGATGAGGTTTGATCCCACGCCCATCGGAAAGACCGGGATCGCAGGGTCGAGATTGCGCAGGAAAGCCGCAAGGTCGGCCTCGTCGGCGGGCTGAAAGAGCCAATCCGCCGGGCCGCCGACGCGCAGCCATGTAAGGTCTGCGAGGGGGCGTTGGGGTGTGAGGGGGCCGCGCGGGGTGGGAAGATCGGTCATCGGGGAAGAAGTAGCGGGGCGGCTGTTTTCGCGCAAGGCGCGGCGTGCGGCAGGTTAACCCCATGAATCAGCGTCATTTCAGGGTGCCTGCATCCGTCCCGCTGCCGTCGGTTTCGCGTCGGTTTGCTGTACCGACAGTGTCGGGACGCGCGGCGCGTTAACCTGCAACGGGCGAATCGATGCGCCTATTCGGCAGGCCCGACGGTCCGCGCCTTCATCCAGCGCCAGAGATAGATGACCGGCCAGCGCAGCACGCTCGCCCCGCAGGCCAGAAGTGCGAGGCCCCACGTGGGGCCATGGGTCCAGGTGACCCAGCCCAGAAGCGGGATGCCGATGGCGATCAGGATATAGGCGTTGGTCCAGTGCCGGTCGCGCGAGGGCAGAAAGGCAACCAGATTGGCCGCGACAAGCCAGAGGCCGGCCCAAAGCAGGGGTTCTGACAAAAGTCGGATCATTCGCGCGGCTCCATCTGGTCGGGGCGGGTGACGGTGCGGCCGGTGGCACGGCGGGCGAGGTAGATCAGCGGGTTGCGGAACATCGACAGGAACGCGGCCACGGCAAAGACAGCGGCCAGCCAGCCGTGCACGGCGCCAACCCAGATGATCAGCGCGGGCGCCGCGACAAGCAGGATGATCCCCGGGATGAACTGGCGCCGGTAGGGCAGAAGGGCCGTGATCGTGGCGCCGAACGCCCAGAAGATGGCGGCGATCATCGGCGCACTCATGGTTGCACCCCCCGGTGCCGCAAGGCCACCCTTGTGCAGCGAGCGGGGGACGCGGCGCCCGGTGCAGCCGCCGCCGTCACGCCGCCTGCCCCATCAGGCGCGCGGGCAGGCCGTTGGCCCAGGACGAGATCGTACCGGCGCCGAGGCAGACGACCATATCGCCGGGGCGTGCCTGTTCGCGGACAAGGCGTTCAAGATCATCCTCGTTCAGGATCGCGCGGGCGTGGCGATGGCCGTGGGCGATGAGGCCTGCCACCAGATCATCGCGGCTTGCACCCGGGATGGGTTCTTCGCCCGCGGCGTAGACCTCGGCAATGGCGACCACGTCAGCCTCGTTGAAGCAGGTGCAGAAATCTTCGAACAGGCTGGAAAGCCGCGTGTAGCGGTGCGGCTGGTGGACGGCGATCACGCGCCCTTGCGTGGCCTGCCGGGCGGCCTTGAGCACGGCGGCGATTTCCACCGGGTGGTGGCCGTAATCGTCGATGATGGTGACGCCGCGCCATTCGCCGACCTTGGTGAAGCGGCGGTTGACGCCTGCGAAGCCCGCCAGCGCCTCGCGGATTTCGGCGCGCTTCATACCGAGGTGCCGCGCCACCGCGACCGCCGCAAGGGCGTTCGACACGTTGTGATCGCCCGGCATGGGCAAAGTGCAGCCTTCAATTTTCGAACCTTCCGGTTCGTTCTGCAGCAGGATATCGAAGTGTGCCACGCCTTTTTCGAACCTGAGGTTCACCGCGCGCACATCAGCCTGCGCGTTGAAGCCGAAGGTTGCCACACGTCTGTCGGTGATGCGGCCGACAAGCGCCTGCACCTCTGGGTGGTCGGTGCAGCAGACGGCGAGGCCGTAGAAAGGGATGTTGGAGACGAAATCGTCAAAGCCTTTGCGGAGCGCATCGAACGAATGCCAATGCTCCATGTGTTCGGGGTCGATGTTGGTGACGATGGCGATGGTGGCGGGCAGGCGGTTGAAGCTGCCGTCGCTTTCATCCGCCTCGACCACCATCCATTCGCCCGCCCCGGCCCGCGCGTTCGAACCATAGGCATGGATGACGCCGCCGTTGATCACCGTGGGGTCAAAGCCCCCCTTGTCGAGAAGCGTTGCGACCATCGTGGTGGTGGTGGTCTTGCCGTGGGTGCCCGCGACGGCGATGTTGGACCGCAGGCGCATCAGTTCGGCCAGCATCTCGGCCCGGCGAACGACGGGCAGCTTGCGCAGCCGCGCCTCTTCCAGTTCGGGGTTGCCCTTCTTGATGGCGGAGGAGATCACCACCACCGCCGCATCGCCGATGTTTTCGGCCTTCTGCCCCTCGAAGAACACCGCGCCCAGTTTCACCAGCCTGTCGGTGATCTTCGAGGCTTTCGCATCGGACCCCTGCACCCGGTAGCCGAGCGTCATCAGGACTTCCGCGATGCCCGACATGCCGATGCCGCCGATGCCGATGAAATGGATGGGGCCAAGTTCGATGGGCAGTTTGGTCGCGTTCATGGCGTTGTTCCTGTGAGGCCGAGGACAAGATCGACAAGCCGCTCGGTGGCGTCGGGCCGTCCGAGGGCGAGGGCATTGGCGGCCATCCGGGTGGCGGCCTTGGGCTGCGCGAGGACGCTGGCCATGTGCGCGCTCAGGGTTTCGGCGTCAAGCTTCTTTTCGGGGATGAGGATGGCCGCCTCGCCGTCAACAAGGCCGCGTGCATTGGCGCTTTGGTGGTCGGCAGCGGCGGCGGCAAAGGGAATGAGGATCGCGGGGCGCCCGATCACCGAGATATCGGCGATGGAAGAGGCGCCCGAGCGCGAGATCACGAGCTGCGCCTCGGACAGCCGGCGCGGGATATCGGTGAAGAAGGGCTGCACCTCGGCGTTCACGCCTGCCGAGGCATAGCCGGTCGCGGCGCGGTCGGCATCTTCGGGGCGGGCCTGATGGGCGACCCGCAGGTTGCGGCGCAGGGCATCGGGAAGGCGCGCCACGGCCTCTGGCACCACGTCAGACAGGATGCGCGCGCCCTGGCTGCCGCCGATGACCACAAGGCTCATCGGGTAGTCGCCGGGCGGGATGTAGGGGGCGCCCGCACGGTCGAGCACCGTCTGGCGGACGGGGTTGCCGGTGTGGGTGCCGGTCACGCCCTCGGGCAGCGCGGTCGGCCATGTGCCGCAGGCGACGGCCATCACGCGGGGGGCGAAGATGGCGTTGACGCGGCCCAGAACGCCGTTTTGTTCGTGGATGAGGCGCGGCAGGCGCAGGATCACCGCAGCGGCCAGGGCGGGGATCGAGGGATAGCCGCCAAAGCCCACCACCACTGCGGGCCGGTCGCGCCAGAAGCGCCAGGCCGTGGCAATCGTGCCCGCCCCGATGCGCAGGGGCACCACCGCGCGCGCGGCAAGGCCACCCCGTGCAAAGGTGGCCGAGGCCACGACATCGACCTGCACCACGTGGGGAAAGCCGCCGGTATAGCGCGCGCCCCGCGCATCGGTGGACAGCTTCACCCGCCAGCCCCGCCGTACCATCGCCTCGGCCAGCGCCTGAGCGGGAAACATGTGCCCCCCCGTACCACCCGCCGCGATGAGGAGGAGCGGCGCTGTCACCGCCTGCCCCGGCGCAGGATATCCTCGATCTTGCCTTGCGGGCGCGTCCGCGTCAGCGCCAGAAGGAAACCAAGCGTGATGCCCGCCGCGATGACGGATGATCCGCCGTAGCTGACGAACGGCAGCGTCATGCCCTTGGCAGGCAGAAGGCGCACCGCCACGCCCATGTTGATCATCGCTTGCACCCCGAAGATGCAGGCAAGGCCCGCACCGCCCAGGCGGATGAAGGGGTCACGTTCGCGGATCAGGCGCAGGAGCGAGCGCACCACGATGGTGGTGTAGAGCGCGATGATGAGGCAGACGAGGATCAGCCCGTATTCCTCGGCCGCGACGGCGATGATGAAATCGGTATGGGCGTCCGGCAGGGTCCATTTCACCTGCCCCTCGCCCACGCCCACGCCGAAAAAGCCACCCTCCTGGATCGCGTTGGTGGCGTAGCCCATCTGGCTGCGCGGGTCGATATCGGTGGTCAGGAAGCCGTCGATGCGGCGGGCAAAGTGTTCCGACGAATTGTAGGCGCCAAAGCTGCCGAGGCCCACGATGCCGATCACCGCAAGGATCAGCGCCATCGGCGCCCCGGCCACGAAGTAGACCACTCCCCAGCCGAAAAGCACCAGCGCCGCTTGCCCGAAATCGGGCTGGATCGCGAGAAGGCCCACCAGCACGACCGTGATGCCGAAGGAGATGGCCTTGCCCTGCGGCCCGTTCGGCTCAAGGCTCGCGGCCATGAGCCAGGCCGCAAGGATCACGAAGCCGGGTTTCAGGAATTCCGACGGCTGGACCGAGGCAAAGCCGAGGCTGTACCAGCGCACCGCCCCCTTGCCGAAATCGGTGCCGAGAAAGGGAAGGGCCGCCAGCGACAGGAAGGCACCCGCGAAGAGCAGCACCCCAAGCCGCCGCACCATCGCGGGCGAGGCCATCGAAAGCGCGATCATCACCAGAAGCGCCAGCCCGCCAAAGGCCGCCTGGCGCTGGACATAGTAGAAGGGATCAAGCCCGTTGCGCTGCGCCAGCGGCACAGAGGCCGCAAGACCCAGCAGGATCCCCACCGCGAAAAGACCGAACACGGCCATCATCGACCAATGGTCGATGGTCCGCCACCAGCGTGGAAGAACCGGCTCGGCCATGCGCTGCGGCATGGTGCCATAGACCATTTCCGTCATGGGACTGCTGCCCCCTCTGCCTGTGTCTGCCTCATGCGCCCGGATGTAACCCCCGGGTCTGTGTAAAAGAGTAGCCGCAAACGCCTGCGCTGGCCAGCGTTTTCAATGCCGATGGGGCGCAGGATGTTGTGGCGATCCGTTCACGGCCACCATAGCGCTGGCGCCCGTACCTGTGCGTTGATGCCGCACGTAGGGTGGGTGCACCCACCCTACCCGCCGGGCGCACAATCAGGGCTGGACGGATGCGCCCGCTTTCGCGACCATGGGCCATTCCCGGCGGAGGACACCATGGCCGACAGCGATTTCACCCTCAAACCCGAAGGCCCGCAGGGCGTCGTCATCCGCCGCAGCTTTGACGCGCCCGCCGAAAAGATCATGGCCGCCTTGCTCGACCCCGCGCTTTTGCCGCAATGGATGGGTGCGCCGGACATGCCGCTGAGCGTGTGCGAGGTCGATGCCCGGGCGGGCGGGCGCTACCGCATGGCCTGGACGCGGCCCGATGGCAGCGAGGCGTGGATGGCGGGGCATTTCGTCGATGTGGCGCCGGCCAAGATCGTGGCCACCGAAATCCACCGCCCCGACTGGACGCACGGCGAGATGCGCGTGACCACGGAAGCGCGCGACCATGACGGGCGCGGGCATCTGCGCCGCATCGTGGAGTTCGGCTCGCCCGCCGCGCGCAACGCGACGATGGGCACGATGGCGCCCGGCACGGCCACGGGATTTGATCGGCTGGAGAAGCTGCTGACGCAGGGATGAGGCACACTGGACCGTCCTGATCTGGACGGCCCGCCCTGCAATCGGGACGATGTGCATTGGGCTTGGCGGCTTTCGCCTGCACGGTCACGGCAAGAGGGTACATGCCGTGCAACGGGATCGTTTCCGTGACTACCTGCCTCGACGCCTTTTCCGCGAAGGTCTTCCCCCCTGCGAAGTTTTCCGGGGCGTGTGCGAAGCGCTTGCGGTTTAGCCCCGGACGTGGGGTGCGGATCGGCGCCTGCGATTTGCGCTCGGGCGTTTCTGCAACCAATGGGGCGCCTAGCCCGGCAGCGCCGCCACCAGCGCGGCGAAATCCTCGCCGCGCTTTTCGAAGTTGGGGTACTGGTCAAAGCTCGCTGCCGCCGGGGCGAGGAGGACCACATCACCCGGCTCGGCCTCTGCCGCCGCCTGTTCCACCGCGCGCGCCATCGTTTCGCAGATCTCGTGCGGCGTGGCGCCCAGTTGCAGCGCGAAATCGCGGGCGGAATGGCCGATGAGATAGGCCTTTGCCACCGCGCCCAGATGCGGCGCGAGGGACGCGATGCCACCCTCCTTGCCAAGGCCGCCGGCGATCCAGCGGATGCGCGCAAAGGCCTGCAGGGCCTTGGCGGCGCTGTCGACGTTCGTGGCTTTGCTGTCGTTGACGAAGCGCACGCCCGCGCGCGTGCGGATAAGCTGGCTTCGGTGCGGCAGGCCCGCGAAGCTGGCAAAGGCCGCCTCGATCGCTTTTGGCCCCACGCCCAGCGCCCGCGTGGCGGCATAGGCCGCGCAGGCGTTCTGGTGGTTGTGCGCACCGGGCAGGCCCGGCATGGCGCGCAGGTCGACCGAGGCCACCTGCCGCCCCTTGCGCCATTCGGCCAAAAACCCCTTGCGGGCAAAGACCGACCAGCCGAACCCTTCCAGCTTTTGCCCTGAAGAGATGCGGATCACCCGGTCATCGCCCGGCCCCTCGCCCATCTGGTTGGCAAGGTAGGTTCCTTCCGCCTCGTCCACGCCCACCACGGCGCGGTCGGGGCCGCCTTCCGCGAAAAGGCGCCGCTTGGCCGCGAAGTATCCGCCCATGCCGCCGTGCCGGTCGAGGTGGTCGGGCGAGAGGTTGGTGAAAACCGCCACGTCGGGGGTAAGGGCGCGGGCAAGATCGGTCTGGTAGCTGGAAAGCTCCAGCACCACGACCTCGCCTTCTTCGGCGGGGTCGATATCCAGAACGCCGCGCCCGATGTTGCCCGCCATCTGGGTGGGGCGCCCCGCTTCTTCGAGGATGTGGTGGATGAGCGCGGTAGTGGTGGATTTGCCGTTTGATCCGGTGACGGCGATCACCCGGGGGCGCTGGTCGAAGGCGTCCCAGGCCTCGGTGGCGAAGGATCGGAAGAAAAGGCCGATATCATTGTCCACCGGCACGCCCGCCGCCATGGCGCGGGCGATCACGGGGTGGGGCGTGGGGTAGAGGTGCGGGATGCCGGGCGAGACGATCAAGACGGCAACATCGTCGAACGCATTGGCGCGGGTGAGGTCGGTAACGGCCAACCCGTCGTTTTCCGCCCGCGCGCGGCCTTCGGGGCTGTCGTCCCACAGAAGGCCCACGGCGCCGCCCGCCTCGAGCGCGCGCGCGGTGGCAAGGCCCGAGCGGCCGAGCCCCAGCACCGCCACCCGCCGCCCCGCGTATCCCAGTACCGGAATCATGCCTGCCCCCCGTTTTGCGGGGCCGACCTTGCCCCCTTGGCCCCGCGCCCGCAAGGCGACAGACGGCGGGGCGCGCGTTCACCGCAACGCGCGCAAAGTGAAAAGCGCTGTTACCATGGGATCGCGCGACGTTTGCGGAAGAACCCGCCCGTCGGGCCGTCTTCGGGCAGAAGCGCCAGCCAGAGGGGTGTGTCGGCGCCGTCCTCGGGCGTCAGGGGCGCGCCTGCGCCGCCCATGCGCGTGGCGACCCATCCGGGGCAGGCCGCGTTCACCTTGACCCCCGGCGGCAGGTCGCGCGGCAGCGCCTTTGTCAGCGCGTTCAGCGCGGCCTTGGCCACGCCGTAGGCGCCGGGGCCTTCCAGCCCTTCGGCAAAGCTGCCCCAGCCGGAGGAGAGGTTGACGATCCGGCCCCAGCCGGTTTCCCGCCAGTGCGGCATGTTGAGGCGGATGAGATCGAGCGGCGCGGCGACCATCACCTCCATCGCTTCGGCAAAGTCCGAGCGGGGGTCGAGAAGCGAGGTGTGGTGCAGGATGCCTGCGTTGTTCACGAGGATGTCGAACCCGCCGCTCTGGGTGAAGAGATCGAAGCTTGTGTCGGGGTCGGCAAGGTCGAGCCGGGCGAAGGCGACGCCAATGTCGGCGGCAGCGGCGCGGCCTGCGGCTTCATCCCGGGCCGACAGGGTGACGGCGCAGCCGCGCGCCTTGAGGCCCGCCGCGATGGCGCGGCCGATGCCACGGTTCGCACCGGTCACAAGGGCGGTCGGGTGCAGGGGGCGGGTCATTGGCGCGCCTTGATCGGGGGCTGGCTTGTCCACACGTGCGACAGGCAGCGGTGTCAATGAAAGCAAGGGCTTGGCTTTTCGCCTTAACCCTTTTTTCACACATCGCCCCGTGTCGCACGCCCCCCTGCCCCGGTCAACCACCCCCGAAAGAGGTGGATCACCGGGGCATCACCCGGGGTTTGTCAAACCGCCAGCGGCATCCTGCGGCGATTGCGCCGAGCGAGCGCGCCGAGGGCCATCAGCGCCCCTGCCAGAAGCGGAAGGCCTGCGGGCAGCGGCACGGCGGCCACGTCGCTGAAGGCCGTGGTCGTGACATTGCTGACGGCATAGGACGTACCGCCCGACCCGCTTTGCGAGAAGAGCACGACACCGCCCGAAGCAAGCCGCACAGCGTTCAGGATATCGAGCGTCAGCAGATCGCCGAGCGCGCGCGAGCCGACGCTGCCGCCGGCATCGAGCCGGATCTGGTTGGCCAGCCCTGCGATGCCGAAGAAGGTGGCATCGGCGCCGGGGACGAAGACATTTGTGCTGGGGCCTGTGGTCAGAAGCCCGTCGAACGCCGTGCCGGTGGCGAAAAGGCCAAGCGGGGCAGAGGGCGCATAGATGCCGTTGGTGCCCGCGACCGACGCGCCAGAGATGGTGAAGCTGACGCTGGAGGCAACCGCCCGGGGCGTGGTGAAGCCGTTTCGGGTGAATACCGTGCCATCGGCAAAGTCGGCCAGCAGCACGACGGACGCGCCGCTGAGGCCGGGTGTATCGCGGCCATTGCCGGTTTTGGTCAGGGTGAAGGTGGATTGCAGCGAAAGCGTTGCCGCAGTGGCCGCGGGGGCGGCAAGCGCGGCAAGCGCTATGGCGCCGGCCTGCAGGGCCCGGAGAAGGCTTGTGAACATCGTTTGATCCCTTGCTGATGCCGGAATGGGCATGGTCAAGCAACGGACCGGACGCGGGATAGTTTCAGGCCGACGCCGCAATTCCGCCACAATGCGGGAATGATCGCCCGATCCCCCGCCCGGCATGTCAGATTGCGCCGACGAACCGGCGGGCAACCATCATCTGCGGGTGGAGGGCGCTGTGCCTAATGTCCCTTGCGGACGGCAAGCGGGGTGGTGCCGCGCCGCGCGCGCATGATGCGGGTCAGGTGGGGTTGGTCGGCGAAGCCCACGGCGATTGCCACCTCGGCAATCGGCATGTCAGTCGTGCGCAACAGATGCTCTGCCTGTCGCACACGGCGTTCGAGGACATAGGCATAGGGCGTGAGCCCGGTTTCACGCCGGAATTGCGTGGTCAGTGCTGTCGGGCTGATGCAGGCGTGGCCTGCCAGATCGATCATCGAGATATCGCGGTCGAACGCCGCCTCGATATAGTCGATCGCGCGGGCGACGCGGCGATCCCGCCGATGCTCGCCTTGCGGCATGTGCGCAGGCACCGACCAGCAGGTGGAGGCAACCTCCATCGCCAGAAGCCGGGTGATCGCATCGGAAAAGATCCGCCCCTTGCGGCGGACGGGATCAAGCTCTTGCTGAAACAGCAGCGTCAGCGCGGCGAGACCCGGACGATAGCCGTAATTGGCCGCGCGCAGATGCCCCTGGCGGAACCGGTCGGAGGCGAGTTCGGGCGTGAAGGCGGTAAAGAGGCCGTCGTCAAATTCCAGCGACAGGGTCTGCAGATCGCGCGCGCATACGCGCCACGAGCTTTGCAGGCTGACCCCGCGCGGGACAAGCGCCACGGCATGCACCGCCGTGGGGCAGTCGCAGAAGGCATCGCCGATGCGGACCCGGTGGTGTTCGCTGCCGCTGAGCGACAGGAGCACTGCATCGCGCGCAACCTCTGGCACGGTGATATCGTTCGAGCTTTCGGTCAGTGTAGATGCGGTGACCGCTGTCAGACCCGCGCTTTGCACCGAAACCCGTGGATCGGAATTGAAGTATTGATCAAAGGTCCGGTAAATTCTTGTCACGCATAATCCGCAGGCAAATACCGCAACTTGAGGGCTAAGGCGGTATTATCACGACATCATGACAGCTGGATATGCGGATTTGAACAGTTTTTGTCGAAAAGCTGCACGACGCCCTTTGGCGGCGGGTCTGGCCATGGACGGCAACGGGGCTATCGCCGACAAGATCGACGTAGAGCGCGAGCGCATCCGCGAAATCGGCCGGACCAAGCGGGCGGAAACGGGTGTCCTTCATCAGGATTGGACCTCTCGCCCGCGAGCGCGGCTACCGCACCTTCAGCGTGGCAAGGCCGATCAGGGCGAGGATCAGCGAGATGATCCAGAACCGGATCACGATCTGCGGTTCGGCCCAGCCCTTCTTCTCGAAATGATGGTGAATGGGGGCCATCAGGAACACGCGCTTGCCGGTGCGCTTGAAGTACAGGACCTGGATGATGACGCTGAGCGCCTCGACCACGAAGAGGCCGCCGACGATGGCCAGCACGATCTCGTGCTTGGTGCAGACGGCGATGGCGCCGAGCGCGCCGCCGAGGGCAAGGCTGCCGGTATCGCCCATGAAGACGGCGGCGGGGGGGGCGTTGTACCACAGAAAGCCAAGGCCCCCGCCAAAGAGTGCGGCGGCGAAGATGAGGAGTTCGCCCGTGCCGGGCACGAAATGGACGCCCAGATATTCGGTGAAATTGAAGTTGCCGACGACGTAGGCGATGATGCCGAGCGTGCCGCCCGCGATCATCACCGGCATGATGGCAAGGCCGTCGAGCCCGTCGGTCAGGTTCACGGCGTTGGCCGAGCCCACGATCACGATCATC
>JBBSBE010000011.1:0-52258 GCA_038251625.1 Rhodobacterales bacterium | reverse complement strand
GGGGGTGTCGACGGGTCCGGTCATGATCTACTCCGCGATCTGAAAGTCGGTAGGGTCAACCTCAACCGCCTGCAGGAAGACGATGGTGCAGCCGGTGGTGGTTTTCCTTTTGCCCTTGTTTCGCCGATACGCTAAAGATGGTTTAACGTTGAACGATCTTTGTTCCGAGGGAGGCCCGGCCCATGGCTGCCAAGAAACCCGCCGAGAAATCAAACGTCTCGCGCGATGAGTTGATGCATTACTACCGCGAAATGCTGCTGATCCGGCGATTCGAGGAAAAGGCCGGGCAGCTTTACGGGATGGGCCTGATCGGTGGGTTCTGCCACCTTTACATCGGGCAGGAAGCGGTGGTTGTGGGGCTCGAGGCCGCGGCCAAGGACGGCGACAAGCGCATCACCAGTTACCGTGACCACGGGCATATGCTGGCCTGCGGGATGGACCCAAAGGGCGTCATGGCCGAGCTTACGGGCCGCGAGGGCGGCTATTCGAAGGGCAAGGGCGGCTCGATGCACATGTTCAGCCGGGAGAAGCATTTCTACGGCGGGCATGGGATCGTGGCGGCGCAGGTGCCCCTGGGCGCGGGGCTGGCCTTCGCCGACCGCTACAAGGGCAATGACAACGTAACCTTCACCTACTTTGGCGACGGCGCCGCGAACCAGGGACAGGTCTACGAGACCTACAACATGGCCGAGTTGTGGAACCTGCCGGTGGTGTTCGTGATCGAGAACAACCAGTATGCGATGGGGACGAGCGTGAAGCGGTCCACCAAGTCCACGACCCTCTACGGCCGTGGCCTTGCCTATGGGATCCAGGGTGAGCAGGTAGACGGAATGGACGTGCTGGCGGTCAAAGCCGCCGCAGAAAAGGCAGTCGCCGTCTGTCGGGCGGGTGAAGGCCCCTACATTCTGGAAATGATGACATACCGCTATCGCGGCCATTCGATGTCGGACCCTGCGAAATATCGCACCCGGGAAGAAGTGGAAAAGATGCGCAGCGAAAAGGACGCCATCGAGCATGTGCGCGACCTTCTGGTAAACGCAGGCCTAGCGACCGACGAAGACCTCAAGGCCATCGACAAAGAGATCAAGGCGCGCGTGAACGAGGCGGCCGAGTTCGCCAAAGAAAGCCCGGAGCCGTCACTCGACGAGCTTTGGACCGACATCTACGCCTGAGGGGGGATCGCACCATGGCAACCGAAGTATTGATGCCCGCCCTGTCGCCGACGATGGAGGAAGGCACGCTGGCCAAATGGCTGGTCAAGGAAGGCGATGCAGTCAAGTCGGGCCAGATCCTGGCCGAGATCGAAACGGACAAGGCCACGATGGAGTTCGAGGCCGTGGATGAGGGGATCGTGGGCAAAATCCTGATCCCCGAAGGCACCGCCGGCGTAAAGGTGAACACGCCTATTGCGGTGCTGGTGGAGGAGGGCGAAAGCGCGGACGCAGCGCCCACGGCCGCGCCGAAGGCCCCTGCAAAAGCCGAGGCGCCAGCCGCGGCCAAAGAGGCGGCTGTTGCTGCAGCGCCTGCGGCCATCGTGGCGAAAGCATCACCCGACTGGCCCGAAGGCACCGCGATGAAGACCATGACCGTGCGCGAGGCTTTGCGCGAGGCGATGGCCGAAGAGATGCGTGGCAATCCGAACGTGTTTCTGCTGGGCGAGGAGGTGGGTGAATATCAAGGCGCCTACAAGATTTCCCAAGGGTTGCTGGACGAGTTTGGACCGAAGCGCGTGGTGGACACACCGATTACAGAGCATGGCTTTGCGGGCATCGCGGTTGGTGCCGCCTGGGGCGGATTGAACCCGATCATCGAGTTCATGACCTTCAATTTCGCCATGCAAGCGATTGATCACCTGATCAATTCCGCCGCGAAGACGAATTACATGTCGGGCGGCCAGCAGCCCTGCCCCATCGTATTCCGTGGTCCGAACGGGGCTGCAGCGCGCGTTGCAGCCCAACACAGCCAAGATTACGCCGCCTGGTATTCGGCCATCCCCGGCCTGAAGGTCGTGATGCCCTATTCCGCGTCAGACGCGAAGGGATTGCTGAAATCGGCGATCCGCGATCCGAACCCGGTGATCTTCCTTGAGAACGAGATCCTCTATGGCCGCTCGTTCGATGTTCCGGCGATTGATGATTTCACCGTTCCGTTCGGGAAAGCACGCATTTGGCGGGAAGGTACAGACGTCACGATTGTCAGCTTCGGGATCGGCATGACCTACTCTCTGGACGCAGCCGAGAAACTGGCCGCCGAGGGCATCAGCGCCGAAGTCATCGACCTGCGCACGCTGCGCCCGCTCGACTACGATACGGTGCTGACATCGGTCATGAAGACCAATCGCTGCGTGACGGTGGAAGAGGGGTTCCCAGTGGGGTCCATCGGCAACCATCTCGCGGCTGTCATCATGCAGCGCGCCTTCGATTACCTTGATGCGCCCGTTCTAAATTGCACCGGCAAGGATGTTCCGATGCCCTATGCGGCAAACCTCGAAAAACACGCGCTGACAACCACTGCCGAGGTGGTCGAAGCCGTCAAGTCCGTCTGCTACCGGTAAGGGAGGGTATCATGGCAACCGAAATCCTGATGCCTGCGCTCAGCCCCACGATGGAGGAAGGCACGCTGGCAAAATGGCTGGTGAAAGAGGGCGACACCGTGAAATCCGGCCAGATCCTCGCCGAGATTGAAACCGACAAGGCCACGATGGAGTTCGAGGCCGTGGACGAAGGGATCATGGGCAAGATCATAGTCCCTGAAGGTACGGCGGGTGTGAAGGTCAATGCTCCCATCGCGTTGCTGATCGAGGAAGGCGAAAGCGGGGATGCGCCTCCCAAAGCTGCGCCCGCAAAGGCTGAAGCACCGAAAGAAGCGCCAAAGCTGGACTTGCCGAAGGCCGAACCACCAAAGACCGCCTCTGCTCCTGCAGGAGCCCGTGTCTTTGCCTCGCCTCTTGCGCGTCGGATTGCCGCCGAAAAGGGGCTAGACCTCAGCACCGTAAAGGGTTCCGGCCCACACGGCCGCATCGTCAAATCAGATGTGGAGGGTGCACAGCCCGTCGCCGTCGATGCACCTGCCGCAGCCCCATCTGCCGCTTCACCAAAGGTTTCCCCAACGGCAATGGCCAGTGGCGCCTCCGCCGAGACGGTCATGAAAATGTTCGAAGGCCGCGCTTTTGAAGAAATGCCGCTCGATGGTATGCGAAAGACAATCGCCGCACGCTTGACAGAAGCCAAGCAAACCATCCCGCACTTCTACTTGCGCCGCTCGGTTCAGCTGGATGCGCTGATGGCCTTCCGCGAAACGTTGAACGGGCAGCTTTCCAGCCGTGGCGTGAAGCTTTCGGTCAACGATTTCATAATCAAGGCTTGCGCACTTGCACTTCAGGCGGTGCCCGATGCCAATGCTGTCTGGGCGGGTGACCGCATCCTGAAGATGAAATCATCCGATGTCGCCGTAGCTGTCGCCATCGAAGGCGGTCTCTTCACGCCCGTCCTGCGTGATGCCCAATCCAAAAGCATTTCGTCACTTTCCGCGGAGATGAAAGACCTCGCTGCCCGCGCGAAGACCCGCAAGCTTGCACCGCAGGAATATCAGGGTGGCAGCTTTGCGATTTCAAACCTCGGAATGATGGGCATCGAGAATTTCGACGCCGTCATCAATCCGCCCCACGGCTCAATTCTGGCGGTCGGCGCAGGAATAAAACAGCCTGTGGTGCAAAAGGACGGCACAATTGGCGTGGCGACAGTGATGTCGATGACCCTTTCTGTCGATCACCGGGTGATCGATGGGGCGCTCGGGGCGGAATTCCTCAAGGCGATCATCGAAAACCTGGAAAATCCGCTGGCGATGCTGGCCTGACGCTCTGAAATGAAAAAGGCCCCGGGTTTTCCGGGGCTCTTCTCAAACCCATATCTCAGACGGCCGAGATCAATTGGTCCATTTTCACGGATGGTTGATCGCACCCGGCCTCACCGACCACTCGCGCGGGGACCCCTGCCACAGTCTTGCAGGGTGGAACATCGGCGAGCACAACCGACCCAGCCGCGATTCGGCTGCAGTGGCCAACGGTGATGTTGCCAAGCACCTTGGCCCCGGCCCCGATCAGAACCCCATTCCCGATCTTGGGATGCCGGTCTCCATCTGCCTTGCCGGTGCCGCCCAGCGTTACCGAATGCAGCATTGATACGTTGTCACCCACAACAGCCGTCTCGCCGATGACAATGGAATGGGCATGGTCGATCATGATCCCGCGCCCGACGCGCGCCGCAGGGTGGATGTCCACACCAAACGCCTCACTCACCCGCATCTGAACGAAATACGCAAGATCCCGCCGCCCCTCGCCCCACAGCCAATGGCCGATGCGATAAGCCTGAAGCGCTTGATATCCTTTGAAAAAAAGGATCGGCTGCAGATAGCGGTGGCAGGCCGGATCGCGCTCATAAACCGCCATAAGGTCGGCGCGTGCCGCCTGTCCCAGCGCGGGCTCCGACGTATAGGCCTCGTCCGCAATCTCACGCAGGATCTGCTCGCTCATCTCGCCGCTGGCCAGCTTCAGAGAAAACCGATACGCAAGCGCCCGCTCCATAGTCGCGTGGTGCAAAAGACCAGAGTGGATCAGACTGCCCAGCAAAGGTTCTGCGCGCACGGCGTCGACCGCCTCCTCGCAGATGCGGCTCCATACAGGATCGACTGACCCAAGAAGGGGGGCTCTTTCCAGCATGGCGTGCTCCTTTTGCAACCTGAGTGCACTATAGCGCTTCTGAACCTCCCCGTCCAACCGGTCGCGCCATGCTATCACTGCCGTCAGCGCCGCATGAAGCGCCGCCAGATCGTCCAGGTCCCGTGGATTGATTGTCCCTCCCCCCGCGACGGAGGCAAGCGTGCCAGACCCCCAACTCAAATGCGGGCGGCCCATCCGTTTGCGATACCGATCCGCAGCATGCGCTTGTGTCATCATCGACAGCCCTTGCCTCGGCCGGTCCTCTTCCGGCACCGATCGCAACGCATGCGCGGCCGCTATCAGATCGCCCAGCGTGACAGCGCGCATGTCAGAGCGTCACCTCCAGCGTCCGAAACGGACCCGGTCCAAATCGGTCTGACACTTGCGCCACCGCCAAGGTGAATGCTGCTCCCACGCCATCCAAAATGCGCGCCGCTTCCGGGTAGCTCCAACGCGGCACAGACACGCTTTCCTCTCGCACAACACCATTCCCGGCAATCACTCGAACCAGATAGGCCTCGCGGTCCTCGCCAAGCGGCACATCTGCTGAGTTCCAGTTGTCGGCATCGATCCGACCTCGGCGGATCCAACTCAGTTCAACTGCCCCAAGATCGCCAGCCTGCAACCTCAAGTGGACCGGCGCGTAGGGCCGCAGTCCGATCCCGTCAAACGCCAGCACACGCTCTTCAATATCCGGATCATCGAACCCGCGCGCCGATGCTCCCACGCGATAGGTTCGCACAAGTCCCCGCTCATCCGGCTTCAGCGAAATCTGGTCCGGTGCGCCGTTCATCAACACAACGCGGCTCCCTTCGGGCCACACATCTGGCATGGTTGCGTCTGTCCCCGCCTGTCCCCGTAGCCGCATCGAGATGTCATAGCTCTGAGGGGCAACAAGTTCGGCCGTTGCGAATTGTATCACTTCCCAGACATCCGCACTCCCGTCACCAATGACCATCAGATTTGCGCCGTTCAGAACCGCTTCATCTTCTGCCGATGCCAGCATTCCGGACTCCAGCAAAACCCGAACCGGCGTGCCCCGGTCCCAAACTCCAGATCGCGCACGCGGCAGGGCAGTGTCGGTCACCCCCATGACAGCACTTTCCTGCAGCAGGGTGTTCAGGCCAAACCCGTCTTGCCCGGGTGACGACCACACGGCCACCGTACCCGGAAACGGCTGTGCCGACACCGCCACATGCGGCGCATATGGCACTTCGGTTCCGGTCAGTAGCGGGAGATCCAAGAACTGCACTGTGACCAATGCAGGGGGTGTAAAGGCGCTGACTCTCGCGCGGTCTTCTGCCGTATCGGATGGGGTATAGGCCGATGGCTCGCTCCGCACCGCCTCAATCTCGGCTGCGGAACCAAGGTCCAAGCGGTCAATCCTGTACAATGCACCTTCAAGGCGCACGACGTCCCCCACGCCCAATCGCGCCAAAGAGCGTGGCAGCGCGAACCGCGCGCCGTCGCGTGCCACCCGTGCCTCTGATAGCCAACGCTCGGTGATCCCGCGCGCTTCGGCGTTGGTCAGCATCAGCGGCAGATCACTTTGCGAAACCGCAAGGCTGCGCTCGTCGGGGAAAACGGCCTCTGCCTGCCGCAGCGCAAAATCGCCCTCCGCCTCCACGAACGACGCCCGCACTCGCCCGGCCATATCTGCCTCTCCCGCGCGTACCGTCTCGACAGCACCGGACTCGCCCTCTCTCAGCACAAGCATGTCGGGGTCAAGTTCCGCCACGGGCCCGGCCCCACGCAACTGGAATCGCAAGGCACCGTCGCGCTCCACCGCCTCAAAGCCGTATGCCAACATCAGGGGCTGCATCGCCCCCCGCGCCGTGCCTGGGCCGTCGGTCGCGAAACCCCGCACCACAGCGCCCAGTCGACCTGTCTCGATCTCGGAAACACCCGAACGAGCGCATATCTCTTGCACTACCAAGTCCAGCGGCTGGTTTGTCGCGCGCCCGTTCAGCCAATGGCCGCGGTAATAATTGCCAGCATCGCGCCAAAGAACGTCGTTGCCTGGAAACGTCGGAAACGGTCGTGAATCCCAAGCCCAGGCATGGGCGCGATCCATGTCCACCATCGGGCCGGCATACTTGTCGGAAATCGGATTGTTTGCCACATCCGCATAGTGCCGATGCATCGCGCGAAAATACTGCATCTGGATCGCATCGTCGCGCCGCCCGCTTGAATAGGGAGGCAGTGCGGACTCCGACGATTTGGGGTCCACGAACAAATTTGGGGCATTCGTTCCCTTGTCGATGGCAGCACAGCCATATTCGGTGAACCGAAACGGCTTTGACTGCGGCACCCACGCAGTTGGCGATGGCGACCGCGCTCCGTCGATACGGTCATGGTGTTCATTGCTCCACCAGCCCGTCAAATCCTTGCTGCGGAACACCCACGGCTCGCCAAAAGCGCCGTCCTCGATCGGCAACCTACGTTGCGCCGCGCGGCCCTCGGGGCTGTCATAGTACCACTCATACCCCTCGCCTCCCGCCACGTTTCCAGAAAGATAGGTAAGGTTGTGGATCGTCCCGAAGTCCGCATCTGCATGGTCCATCCCGTCGCGCCAGTCCGACAGAGGCATGTAATTGTCGATCCCGACAAAGCTGATCGCAGGGTCAGCCCAGAGCGGATCGAGATGGAAGTAGACATTGCCGTCCGCATGATAACCGAAGTACTCGCTCCAATCTGCAGCGTAGGAAACCTTGGTTGAAGGCCCCAATATCGTCTTTACGTCAGCTGCCAACTGCCGCAGCGCGGCGACCGCCGGGAAGCTGTCTCCCGCGCCCCGGATCTGGGTCAGCCCGCGCATTTCCGATCCGATGCAAAAGGCGTCCACACCCCCCGCAAGTTTGCAAAGATGCGCATAGTGCAAGATGAAACGGCGATAGCTCCATTCGTTCGGCCCGGAATAGCTAAGCGTATTGCCTGATGAATTCCAGTTGCCCGGTGCCGCCGAACCGAAGAATGCCGCAACTTCTGCATTGGCCCCAGCCGTTTGGTCAGGTGTGCCCGCGCGTCCCGGCGCAAGGGACGTGGTAATCCGGCCGCGCCACGGCAACGACGGCTGATCGGCCGCACCGGAGTAGGGGTCCGACCGCCCGTTTCCAGCCAGTTGCTCCATCAGGATGAAGGGATAGAACATCACCTCGCGCCCACTCTCGCGGATCGCCCGGATGCCCTCGATCACCGATACGTCCGCTGGTGTGCCACCGTAAACTGCCTCGCCATCCAGCTTCGGCACCGTCAGCGCCGCGCTGCGGGAAATCCCACCCGCACGCCACGCCATGCGCCGACCATCTTCCAACTTCTGTTCGACCTTGGGGCGCAGCGTACACGTCCCACAGCGCAGATCGTCGCCAAACCAAGACACGATCAGCGATACCGAGTTTGCCCGCGGCAGATCGGTGGTCAACTGGTCCAGTGAAGTTGCAAAGTCGGTCTTGCCGGTGACCGTATTCAGATTGGCAGGCCGCTTTCTCCGCCGTGCGTCCTCGTAATAAACGCGGCTCGTGGACAACGCGTATTCCCCAGTCCCCGGGATAAGCGCCACCGCGCGGATGGCACCCGCAAGCGCAGGATCGCTGCCACCTTGCACGTGGCGGATAACCTCGAAGGAAAACTGCGGCACTCGGTTTCCAAAGGCACTCAGCGCCAGATTCTCGATCATCACATAGGCCGTCCCGCGGTAGGCAGGCGCTAGTCCCGCCCCTTCAACCGCGGCGATCTTGGGGTCCGGCAATTGATCCTCGCTGCCGGAATACACCCGCACATCCAGCGTCGTCGTGTCCAGTTCGATCCCGTCGGCCCATATGCGACCCACGCCCGCGATTTCACCCTCGCAAAGCGCGACCGCAAGGCTGACCGAATAGCTGAACTCGGTCACCTCCGGTTTCGGGGCGCCCTTGCCGCCCGAACGCTTTCTGATCTCCTGGAATTGCGTTGCCCAGACAACTTGCCCGCCCAGACGTGTGCGTCCGTAAACCAGCGGCAGGCCAGCGCCTTCCGAAGCGCCCATCAGACGAAACCGGTCGACCCGGCCCACTTCCACTGGCTCTGCGCCCGCACCTAGCAACCGCTGGTCGATCACGCGGCCCAGCGTTGCGCCAATCGCCCGCCCGATCACCGCGCCGGAAAGGCCCAGCACAGTGCCACCAAACCCTGCACCCAACGCCGCACCCGCGGCCCCCAGAAGGATCGTCGCCATTCACTTTGCTCCTTCAGGAAAGACAAATCGTCCCGCAATCCGCCGCGCCCATGGTGCACTCAGCGCCTGCTCCACAACGCCATGCCCGTCATAGGCATGCACGAATGCAGCCTCCGACCCGATCGTCGTCGCAATACCTAAATGTTTCGCGACCCGCCCATCTCGCATGCGGAACAGGATCACGTCCCCTGGCGCTTCGGCCGTTGCGGGGTGCAACCAACGCGCCGCCGCCTCTTTCAGCGTCTCACGCCCACCGGCTTCGCCCCAGTCAGGCGTGTAACCAGGCATCGGAACGGGCTCCACGCCATACATCGCACGCCAAACACCCCGCAAAAGGCCAAGGCAATCCGCACCCGCCCCCCGAAGCGAGGCTTGGTGCACATAGGGCGTTCCGACCCAAGTCCGCGCCTCGGCAACAATCCGCGCCTCATGCCCGGTCATCGGCCAAGGCTCCCGCCAGTGTTGCTGCGGTTTCTCTGCGGATAGGATGTCAGCCAATCCTCGCCCGGCACGTGCGGAAAACCGCGAAAGTTCAGGAAGTTGGCGAATTTCAGCCGGCACGTCTCCGCGCGCTTGTCGCACCCAGCCTCGATCCGCACCAAATCACCCGCTACCAGCGTCGGCCCAACGGGTTCCCACAGATCGACCTGCCGACCCGCGCCGACTTGTCGGTCATTCTTGACCTGTACCACCACGCCCTTCGCGGCCCCGGCGACGACAACCAGACGCCCACGCTCGAACCAGCGATCCTCAAATCCGGCGAAGTTTGCGAAACGAAGCACGCGCGCTTCTTCAACGCTTTCCACCACGCGTACGGTGAAATAGCCCGCCTGCGTCAGATCGAAGCGACAGGCCGAATCGCCCAGTACCGCCGTACAGGCCGACTGGATCACGCGGCCCTGCGGCCGATTGAGCGCCTCCGTCATGCCGCGCAATTCTGCCTGAAAGGCACCGCCAGCGCGCGTGATCTCTCCCAGGGAGCCACGAAAGGTCATCACGCGCTCATCTGGCGCCGCCCAGTTGACGATCCAGGCCGTTACCTCTGCCTCGTCGTATCGCCCTGCGAGCACATCTTCCTCGGTCACGGCGGCATCGCTCAGCGCACCGGATGCCTCGGAGTTGTCCACGCTCAAGCCAGTTGTCTGCTGCAGATTGGCCGCAGACAGCCCTGTTCCCGCAAGAAACGTCAGGCCTTCGAAGGTCAGATCCAGATCGTGATCGGTGAATCCCAACACGCGCCCGTCACGGCGTTTCAGTGCCCAAGCCCGGCATGTCGTTGTGATGCCGCTCTCAAAATGCGCGAAAAGCGCTTCCGTCCCGGTCACAGGCGCACCTCCACCACAGGTACGGAAGGCACATCACCCGCCCGGAACGAGGCGACAGAGGTCTCGATCCGGTCGGTGTCAAACCGCACTGGCACATCAAATTCGAAGCCCGCCGTGATCACTGCCCCCACATCGGGCGGCGTGAAAAAGGTCAAAAGTCCCGTGGCTACATCGATCTCGTATTCGATGCTTTCCACCTTCTTGTCACCCGCGATCGCAACCTGCACCGAACCCAGCACGGGCTTCGCAATCGGGCGGGTGTAAAACTGTGCGCCCGAACGATAGGTCTTGCTCAGTGGCCAAACGGGTTGCGCGCCGTCGCCCACCCCGATCTGCTGGTCTGTAGGCGAAATTGCCCGCGTGGAGAGCGCAGAGCGATAGTCGGCCCAGTCCTTCCATCGGAACCCGTAAAGCTGCCCCCTTCGCGCCTCGAAAAACGCAAGAAGCGCCTCAACATCATCAAGGCTGCGCAAGCCCACGCCTGCGTCATACCGTCGGCGCGAATGGGCCCACGGGCTGTTGCGCTCTTCATAGCCGTTGGCAAGCGTCACAATCTCTGTGCGCCGCTCAGGGCCGCCTACAGAGCCAAAACTCAGGTTTGCCGGGAAACGAACGTCGTGAAACTGCATGGTTTTTCCTCACCGGTTTCGTTGGCCGCGCGCCAATGCCCTGGCCGCCTGCGCGGCCACCTGGCTTTGGCTGCGCTGAAAACCCTGCACATCGGGCGTGGTGATGTTCATCACCACGGTAACGGGCCGCCCCCCACCGGCGGACTGCACGCCAAGTCGGCCGTCCGCTCCCCGCGCCAGTGGCATAATCGCCTCGGGCCCGGCCTCGCCCATCAATCCGCGCCCGCTCCGCATCGGAAACGACGTTGGGGCCGCAACCACGCCGCCTTTGGCAAAGGGCATCACACGGCCCTGAGAAAACGCCCCGCCACCTGCAAAGGGCAAAAGGCCGCTCGCAAGCGAGTTGATTCCCTGCGCAACCGCACCGCCCACCGCATTCTGCACGGGTCGCAGCGCCACATTGTAGACCGTGTTGACCACCGACTGCGCCAACCCCTTCAGCGCGTCCTCCAATCGCAAGCCGTCAAACACCAGCCCGTCAAAGGCTCGCCGCAAGCCAAAACTGATTCCGTTCGACAGCGATCCCACCTCGCGGCTGGTAAAGGTCATCCCGTCCCGCATCCGCGACAATTCCCCTTCGAAGGAAGCAACCACCCCGGCCGCGCTACCCAGCGTTGCCTCCAGCGCCGTTATCTGAGCCTCAAACGTGTCGATCTCCGGCATTTCCTCGTTCCTTCCGTGCATCGGGGAACGCGCGCGCCAACTCGTCGAGCCGCGTGCGCGTCAAGGGGGCTCCGCCACCCTCCAACCCCAGCATGATTTTCAACTCCACCGGCGTCAGCCGCCAGAATGCCTCGGGCGTCAGGCCAAGGCCCTGCAATCCCGCGCGCATCAGCCCCGCCCAATCGATCGCTTCGTTCACCGGTCGCCCGGTAGGGCAAAGGCCCGCGCCAGCAACTCCGCCGCCGCCCGTGCCGCCTCCACCGGCCCGCCCCCGATCTCCACCGTCCGCAGATCGGTCGCTGTCCCCTGCCAGCCTCCGCCGCGCAGACCAGCGACGATCAGGGCCAGCACATCCCGGGTGGAAAACCGTCCCCCTTCGAACCGCTCGACAAGGTCAATCAACGTGCCTACCTCCAACGCCGCTTCCAACTCGGCCAAGGCACCAAGCGTCAGCTTGGCCACGTAGCGCTGACCGTCCAGCCAGATCGCCACCTCGCCCGTCCAGGGGTTCACCATCAAAGCGCCGTGAAGGTCAGCGCACCCGCCGATGCCATGGTCAACTCGTAGGTCGCCTCTCCATTGTGGCTACCTGCGTATTCGATGGCCGAAATCTGGAACGGTCCCTCGACCACGCCAAAATTAGGAATGATGACCTGAAATCCGGGAACTTCTCCGTCAAAGAAGATCTGGCGTGCACGGGCGTCCGTACTTTCGTCCCGAAAGATTCCCGAGCCCGAGATTGAGGCAGATTTGACGCCCGCACCCGCCAACAACTCGCGCCATCCGCCCTGGCTTTCAAGGCTCGTCACATCCACTGTTTCAGCATTAAAGCTGATCCGTGTGGCGCGTAGGCCCGCGATCGTCTCAAAGGTGCCATCGCCGGTCATGTCGAGCTTGACCAGAAGATCCTTGCCGTTCTGCACAGCCATGCCATTTCTCCGATTTTTGAAGCCAAGGCGCGGGTTATCCCCAATATCTGGCGCCTGAATGTTCGATTAGACTAAGTCAGGTCTCCACTCGCGCGCGGAAAACAAGATCGATCCGCCGCACCGCGCCTTCGTCCAGACGCCGCGCGACCGCCCTCAGAAAGCGCAAGCTGACCAGCCGACCACGCAGAAGCGAAAGCTGAGCATCCACCAGCGCGTCCGATACCGCTACGGCGATTTCCTTGGCTGGACGAAAGCCCGTTGCATCGGAAATCACGCTGATCGTCAGGCGATGCTCTGCGCCTCCGCCCGTCTTGTCGGACTGATCCAGAACCTCCTCCGGCCCGATCAGCACAAAGGCGCCTTTGCCGGCACCCTTTGGCAACGCATCAACAACCAAAACACCCGTCAAAGCGGGCGCAGTCGAAAGCCGCTGCCAGATGGCCGCCTGCAGCGCGGCCGCCGATCCATAACTCATGTCGGTTCCTCCTCGCGCGCAGCGCATGTCAGATAGATCCCGTCTGCATCCCGTTCCGTCACCGCGAGGATCGAGAATATCCGCGTGCCATCCCGGAACCGCTGCCCTGCGCGGGGCCGCGATGGCGCGTCCTGCGCCGCGCCGCGTACCGTTACCCGAAACGGCTGGCGGCTCAGGGTCACCTCTTCACCGTCTGCGACCGTCCCCGATCCCGGGCGTACCTCGGCCCAAAGATGCCCGACGAGTGCCCAGACGGTGACAAGCCCCCCCGCCCCGTCCGGCAGCGCCGTCTCTTCCTCCAGCGAAAGCCTCCGGTTCAGCCGGGGCGCACTCATCGCCCCCCCCCCGCAAGCGTCCTCACGGTCCGCCAGCGCTCGATTAGCGCCTGCACCGCCTGCGGCAACCCGGCGCCTTCGCGTGCACCATCATGCCGGTGCTCATAGAAATCGGCGGCCAGCAGAAACACCGCCTGCGCGAGGTCGCCGGGCACCGCCTCCCAGGTCGCACCGAACCCGGCGGTGAAGACAATCTCGATCCGCCCATCCGTCGGAACCATCGGCAGCAAAAGCCCGGTGGCCGCGATCTTGGGCCGCAGTCCGTCCCGGACCAGACGGTAACGCGAGGGGTCCACTTCAACCTCGACGCTTGCAGCATCGAAAAGCGTAACCGAACTCACCTCTGTCACCGGGGCCACGGGCAAGGGCTGCTCTCCCGAATGCCGCC
The DNA here is from genome assembly GCA_038251625.1 of Rhodobacterales bacterium. Lineage (GTDB taxonomy): Bacteria > Pseudomonadota > Alphaproteobacteria > Rhodobacterales > Rhodobacteraceae > JBBQXK01. The sequence goes on along the minus strand of JBBSBE010000011.1, from coordinate 38,584 downwards.
AGTCCGCCAGTTCCAGCAGGAACGATCTTGCGATCAGAACCTTGGCCGTCCGACCCTCGACAACGGCCAGCGACGCGCGCAGGTAGCTTTCCAAAAGCCCGTCCTGCACGTTATCGTCGGCAAAGCCGGTTCCGATCCGCAGATGATCGCGCAACGACACCACGGGCAGCGCGGCCTGTGGCACGCCCCCGATTTCAGTCAACATCATCTTGAACCTCTCCCCTGGCCTCCAGGCCCGGTTTCTACGAAGGAATGGGCGCGCGCCCCCGCACCGCTCGGACGGAGGGACATGCTAGACGGCACGGACAGGGCGAACCCCACACGCGCGCCCACCGCCCGGCCGCACCCGAAAGCGCGACCGGATTGTTGTCACCAGGTCAGGACACCGCGAACTTCAGCAGCTTGATCGCCGCAAAGTCGGTCACGTCGCCGCCCACGCGCTTGGTCGCGTAGAACAGCACGTTCGGCTTGGCCGAGAAGGGATCGCGCAGGATGCGAAGGTCCGGACGCTCCGCAATCGTGTAACCGCTGGCAAAGTCGCCAAAGGCGATGGCATAGGCGTTGGCCGCGATATCCGGCATGTCCTCGCAGACAAGGACCGGATAGCCCATCAGGGTCGACGGCTGCCCCGCTACAAGGCCATCCGACCACAGGAAGCGCCCGTCGGCATCCTTCATCTTGCGCACGGCCCCGGCGGTCTTCGAATTCATCACGAAATTCGCGTTCGCCCGGTAGTCAGCGCCCAGCGCATAGACGAGGTTAACAATGGTGTCAGCCGCGTTGGTCGTCGGGAAGTCCGCCGCCGCCCCCGAGGGCACATAGCCAAGGCTGCCCCAGGTCCAGCTTGTATTCGCGACCTTTGCGGGCAGCAGGAACCCCTTGGGCTTGTCCACGCCGTCGCCCGAAACGAATGCCGCGGCCTCTGCCCGGATGAACCGGGTGGCAATCTTGCCCGCCAGCCAGCCTTCCACGTCAAAGGCGCTGTCGTCCAGCAGACGCTGGCTCGCCTTCGGCATCGCGCTCAGCTCGTGCAACCGGATCGAGATTCGCTCGATCTGCGGTGTCACGGTTTCGGCCTGCGCGCCAGTTTCGGAGGCCCAGCCAGAACCGACTTCCGAACGGTCGATCAGCACGTCAAAGCTCGTGGCCTCGACCTGCACCACATTGGCCACCGCGCGTAGCGACGATGTGGACACCAGCATCGAACGGATCGTATCAGCCGTCTGAGGATCCACCAGATAGCCGCCATCCGCAGCCACCGCCGTGGAAAGCGCCTTGCCCTCAAGGGTCAGGCCGCGCAGCCCGTCGTCATCGCCCGAGCGGAGATAGGCGTCGAACGCCTTCTTGTGCGGGGCGTCCGTCTCCGCCTGCGCCGAAAGGGCCGGGCGGCCATAGCTTATGGTTTTCGCGTTCAGCATGGTCAGTCGCTCTTCCTGTTGTTGCAAAGCGGTCTTCACGTCGATCTGGAAGGAATTGAACTCCTTCAGAAATCCAGTCATCGCGGCGGTCACGTCCGCCCCGGTATGCGGGTCGCGGGGCAAACCTTCCCCGGCCCGAGCCTTCGTCTCGGTCATCTCAATTCCCTTCAGGTTGCTCGTCTCCGTGCCGTCAGGCGCGCGCCAGCGCGCGGCGCGCCGTCTCGAAAGCCGTCGCCAAGGCAGCCCAGGTTTCCGTGTCCAGGCTGTCACCCTTCGCTGTCACTCGCGCCTCGGGAAGCATCGGGAATGTCACCAGTGACACCTCCCAAAGCTCCACTTCGGCCAGGGTCCGATGCCCCTTGCCGTCCTTTTCCGCGCGCAAGGTGCGATAGCCGATTGACAATCCGTCGATCGCCCCGGCCGCCAGCAGCGCCGCCGCTTCCCGCCCCTGCGCCACATCCGTCAGGATCCGGCCCTTCACATAAAGGCCACGCTCGTCTTCGCGCACCTCATCCCACACTCCGATGGGCCGGGAAGGATCATGCTGCCACAGCATCTTCACACGCCGACCGGCGGCACCCAGCGCCTTCAGGCTCCCGCCGTAGGCGCCTTTGGCAACCGTATCGCCCCCCTGATCGCGGCGCCCGAAGAGCGAGGCATAACCCTCCACCAGCGATCCATCCGATACGGTTATGCCCGTCTCGGGCCGGTGAAACTTGCGCTCCGGCGCGCCCATGATCTCCATCGCCTTGATCTCCTTCATCTCGTCACCGCCACCAGAATAGCCTCCACCCCTTGCGTCAGCAAAAATGCGGCCACACCGTAAACCCCCAGCCAGATGCGCTTTTCCAGCCGGTCAAGCGCGCCCTCGATCTGGCCAAGCCGGTATTCCAATCCGGACCAACGCTCCTGCGCCACGCGCTCGTTCGCCTCGATCCGCGCAGAGGCTGCGTCGAAACTGTCGAAAAGGTACCGTGACCCCCCGGAAACCCGCGCAGTCATGCCCCCTCCGGCAAGGGCGGAAGTCCAAGGATCGCGCGCTTTTCGGCAGGCGTCAGGAAATCTGCCGCGCCCACACGCGCCCATTGCTGATCCCGCTCCACCGCCAGCGCAGGAACCTGATCAAGATCGGGCCTCAACTCCACCATCTCGCCCGAAAACCCGCTCAGCCAGTGCGACAGCGCAGCCGTCACCTTCGCGACCAGCGGCAAAACCGTCAGCCGAAAGAAGGCCCGGTTCGCCTCCTGATAGTTGGCGTAAGTCGCATCCCCGGGGATGCCCATCAGCATCGGCGGCACGCCAAAGGCGATGGCAATCTCGCGAGCTGCCGCTTCCTTGGTGCGGTGAAACTCCATGTCGGACGGGCTGAACCCCATCGGTTTCCAGTCAAGCCCACCCTCCAGCAGCATCGGACGCCCTGCGTTCCGCGCGCCCTGATGGTTCGCCTCGATTTCCGCGCTCAACCGCTCGAACTGATCCGGCGACAACTGGGATTGCCCGTCCGACCCGCGATAGACGATGGCCCCCGAAGGCCGCGCCGCATTATCCAATAGCGCCTTCGACCAGCGCGCCGCACTGGCGTGCACATCCACCGACACCGCCGCCGCCTGCAGCGGTGACAGCCCATAGTGGTCATCCTGCGGATGAAAGCTCTTTACGTGGCAGATCGGCGCGCCGCTCGTCATATCGAACCGGTGCTTTCGCCCCCCAACCGCATAGTCATAGGCCACCGGCCATCCATCTGGCCCCGGCACCACACCCATCCTGTCCGACCGCAGCACGTGCAATTCGCCAGGCAGACGCGCCATCCCCGCAACCGCCTCGACATAGGCGTTTCCGCTCAGCAAAAGCTGGCCGTACACAGCCTCAAAGAATTCTGCCCGCCCCTGTGCCCCGTTCGGCCGCCGGATCAACTCCAGCAACGGATGCATGTCGTACCGCCGCTCGCTGTCCTGCAGGATCAGCGGCAACGCCGCAGCGGCTTCCGCGATCAGCGTGACTGCCCGATACCCGATCGGATTACCCAGAAACCCGCTCTTGACCAGGCTCACAGCATCCCGCGCACTCCACGCTACCCGCCCCGACACCGGAAACGCCAGCACCGGCCCCGCCGCCGAAGCCTTCGTCTCGGGCACTGCCGCCACCGGCCCTGCCCGCCGCAGAAAGTCGAACACCATCGCCGCACTCCTCATGCAAAGCCCAAGGCGCATGGCCCATGGCCCGCACCTTTCAGCTTCTTCTATGCAAAAATATCCTCGTCGAAGGTTCCCGCAGACGGGGCTAGAGCAACCGCATCTTTGGCTCGCCCCGCCGCTTGATCGCAGGCTCCACGATCAGATCGGTCAACGCCCAGACCAAGGCATCCAGACGATCGGGCGAACCCTTGCCCACATATCCCGCCCCCGTCATCTGGCACATCTGGTCTTCCAACTGTCGGAACCCCCGCATGTGCTTGACCCGGCCCTGTTCGTAAAGCGCGGCCACCGGCTCGGCGCGCACGTGCTTGCCCCGCGTCGCGTTCACCTTGCGGATCGGCGCAAGGCAATCGATGCCCCGGATCACCGATTCCACCATGTCACCACCTTGGTTGACCTCAACCACGATGCGGTCGGCACCGTGGCGATCCATCGCCGCCACCACCGCCTTGGCCCAGCCCTCGGGGCTCACGCCACGCACGCTCGCATCCTCCAGCACCACCGCGCGCCAGCGTTGCGGCGGCCCGTCGGTATCTGCACCCACGACCACAATCCCGCATTCGTCCGATCCCTCGCGCCCCGTGGTCGGCGGGTCCACACCCACCACGATCCGGCTCAGGCCTTCCAGTTCGTCATCCCCTGCACGGGCACCTTCCACCATCGCAGTGGTCCAAAGCGCGCCCTCCACATCCTCGATCAACTCGCCATCCAGCTCCTGCCGCCCCAGACGGCTGGAACCATACCGGCTGTAAACCTCTTCCAGAAAACTCTCCGCCAGATAGGCCCGGTTCGCCTCTGTCGGCGCGTGGGTCATCACGGTAGACGGATTCTGCAATATGGCCTTCAAGACCGGAATGTTTTGTGGGCTTGTGGTCACAACCTGGCGGGGCTGCGGCCCCAGCCGCAGCGCGAACTGCAGCATGTCCCAGGCTTCCGGGGCCTTTTTCCACTTCGCCAATTCGTCCACCCAGGCCGCATCGAACTGCGGCCCGCGCAAACTGTCCGGCTCATGCGCCGAAAAAACCTGTGCCACCGCACCATTGGGCCAGACCAGCCGCTTGCGCCCTGCCTCCCACTCCGGCCGACGGTCGGGCGGCGAACAGGCAAGGATCCCGCTTTCGCCAAAGATCATCACTTCGCGCACTTGGTCGATGGTTTCGCCCACGAGGGCCACCCGGGCCGACCGGCCGGGATCGACCGGCCGCGCCCCTTCTACCTCCGACCGCACCCATTCTGCACCGGCACGTGTCTTGCCAGCACCGCGCCCCCCCATGATCACCCAGGTCCGCCAGGCCCCAGGCGGTGGCAACTGATGCGGCAGGGCCCAGAACTCGAAAAGCCAGGGCAGCGCCAGAAGCGCATTCTCGCTCAGGCCCCCGACAAAGGCATCAATCGCCTCCGGTGTAGCGGAGGCGAGCCAGGCGGCGCCCGATCTCGTTTCGTGCGCCGTCAAAGTCGATGGCATGGCCGTGGACGGCCCCGGCAACTTGTTTGCGAAGTCGTTCAACCTTCGTCCTTTCTTCCATCACCATCTGAAAAAGCAGCCGCAGATCCTTGACCGTTTGCTGGGCGGCCTTGATCTCCGAGAATTTGCCCTTTCGGACGTCCTCGATCGCGCGAACCAACTCTTCCGCGATCTCCCGGTAATAGCCTTCCGTTGCCGCCAGCAGATCTACTGGCAAGCCGTCTCCTTCGGAGATTCTGATCGTCATCTGCTCGATTACCCGCCCCTCATGCCTGACCGCACAAGAGAAACAGAAAAGCGGCGCCGGGGTTGCCCCCGCGCCGCTTGCCCACCTCTTCTAGCATGCCTGAAGCTATACCTTGGACCGGGCGTTGGGTCAAGCTAAAAAACGAGCGCGATCAGAGAGTTGTCGAACGCCACGGTAAGTTTCCGTTAACACCTCGCGCATCCCTCAACAGCTGATGTGCGCGCGACGGTCTTTGCGCCGGGGCTCGCCACGCCTAGCATGGGGCAACCCCGGAACCGGAGTACCCCATGCCTCTTTCCAACACATCCGAAAGCTTTGGCGCCGTCGCCCGCACCCTCCATTGGCTGACAGCCTTCCTGATCCTGACCGCGATCCCCCTCGGCCTCTATGCCAATGCTCTGACCTACGACACGGGCGACGCGTTGGCCCTGAAGGCGCAGGTTTTCTCGCTGCACAAGACCCTCGGTGTCGCGGCCTTTCTCGTGGCATTGGCGCGCATTCTCTGGGCCATCGGGCAAACCCGCCCCGCACCGCTTCATCCCCACCGCGTTGCCGAAACGCGGCTTGCCGAAGCGGTCCACTGGCTCCTCTACATCTCGCTCCTCGCCGTGCCCCTCTCGGGCTGGATCCACCATGCCGCCACCACGGGCTTTGCGCCGATCCTTTGGCCATTGGGTCAATCCCTTCCCCTTGTGCCAAAGTCGGAAAGCGTTGCAGCCACTGCCGCATCGCTGCATTGGGTTTTCACCAAACTCCTCGCCGCATCGATCCTGCTGCATGTCGCAGGCGCGCTCAAACACCACCTGATCGACCGTGATGCCACCCTTCTGCGCATGCTGCGCGGTACTGCCTCACCCGCCACAAAGCATCCCCACCCGACGCGTGCTCCCTTGCTGGCGGCGCTTGCGCTCTACGCAGCGGGCGCTGGCCTGGCCGTCGCGCTCAGCGCGCCCCAATCAGGACCCGGACCCGTAACCGCAGCGGCACCGGTTCAGCAATCCGGCAACTGGCAAGTGACCGACGGCAACCTTACATTCACGACCCGCCAGATGGGCGCCACGATCGAGGGCCGCTTTGCCGCGTGGACCGCCGAAATCACCTTTGATGAAACTGCTCCCGAAGGGCTTGCAGGACGTGTCGAAGTAACCATCGACACGACAAGCCTCACGCTCGGCTCGGTCACGGAACAGGCGCGTGGGGGTGAATTCCTCGATGTGAAAGCACATCCCACAGCTACTTTCATCGCCGATATCTCGCGCACTCCCGATGGCTACTCCGCGAAAGGCCCGCTAACACTGACGGGAGCTTCCGTACCTGTGACGTTGCCCTTTACCCTTACCATCGACGGCGATACCGCACAGATGACGGGACAAGCGGAACTTGACCGCCGGGCCTTCGGCATTGGTGGCCGCTACGAGGATGAAAAGACGGTGGGCTTTTCGGTGAACGTGGACGTCACACTCACAGCAGTGCGAAAGTAGCGACCGTCCGCACTAACGCGAAAGGGCCGCCCGACTGCTCGGGCGGCCCTCTCCCTTGCTCTGGCTGTGCTTCACTCCACCTTCATCGCCTCGATGGAAATCTGCACCTGCACCTCGTCCGAGACATAGGGGGCGAACCCGCCGACCTCGAAATCCGAGCGCATCAAAGACGTTGTTGCCGAAAACCCGGCCCACGGCTTGCCCTCAACAGGGTGATCGCCCGTCTGCGTCAGCGTCGCGTCCAGCACGACCGGCTTTGTCACGCCGTTCAGGGTCAGATCGCCGGTGATCTTTGCAGTCTTCTCGCCAGTCACTTCGATCGCTGTCGAGGTGAACGTGACCATCTCATCGTCCGCAGCATCAAAGAAATCGGGCGACATGAAATGCTGAAACCGCGCTTCCCACCCGGTCAGCATGGACTTCACCGGAAATGACACTGTAACGGACGACGCAGTGGGATCTTCCTCATCAAAGGCAATCGTGCCCTCGAAGCCGGAAAACATCCCGTAGCTGGTCGAAAATCCCAAGTGATTGTAGTTGAATACAATCTGGCTGTGGCTGGGATCCAGCGCATAGGTCGCAGGCGTCGCAAACGCGGGTGCGGCCATCAGGGCGGTAAGTGCAGTGGCAGTCAGCAAGCGGGTCATGAAAAACCTCCTTCAGGGTTCAGTACCGCCCCAAGGTGGCCATCATGCCGCCGTGCAGCAATTGGTCACCCGCACACACCTCCTGTTCACCCCCAAACACAACAAACCAAGCCTTGCATCCCGGCCATACCCCGCTATAACGCCGCATCCTTCCGTATGACCACGTATCGGCGCAGCCTCTCGTGGACGGGCCGCGGAAGGCTCATCGCCCGTCCTATGAAGTGCGCCCAGAAAAGGAGTGAACATGCCGCTTTACGAGCATGTCTTCATCGCGCGGCAGGATCTGTCCAGCGCGCAGGCCGAGGGCCTCATCGATCATTTCACCGCAGTCCTGTCCGACAACGGCGGCGCCGTCGTTGAAAAGGAATACTGGGGCGTCAAGACGATGGCCTACAAGATCAACAAGAACCGCAAGGGCCACTACGCCTTCCTGCGCTCGAACGCCCCCTCGGCGGCCGTGCAGGAGATGGAGCGCCTGATGCGGCTCCATGACGATGTGATGCGCGTGCTCACGATCAAGGTCGATGCGCATGTCGAGGGTCCGTCGATCCAGATGCAAAAGCGCGACGACCGCGATGATCGCGGCGACCGCGGTGATCGTGGCCCACGCCCCGATCGCGGCAGCTTCGGCGACCGGGATCGCGGTGGTGATCGTGACCGCGGCGGCGACCGTGGCGGTGATCGCGGCGGCTTCGGCGCCGACCGTCGGCGCTGAGTTGAAGAAAGGATCATAAGCCATGGCAACCAAACCGTTTTTCCGCCGCCGCAAGGTCTGCCCATTCTCGGGCGACAACGCACCCGCCATCGACTACAAGGATGTGCGGCTGCTGCAGCGCTATATCTCCGAACGTGGCAAGATCGTGCCCGCCCGGATCACCGCCGTCTCCTCCAAGAAGCAGCGTGAGCTTGCCGCCGCCATCAAGCGCGCCCGGTTCCTCGCGCTTCTTCCCTATGCCGTGAAGTGAGGGCCTGAATCATGCAAGTCATCCTGCTTCAGCGCGTGGCCAAGCTTGGCCAGATGGGCGAGGTCGTGAACGTCCGCGACGGTTACGCCCGCAACTTCCTCTTGCCGCAAGGCAAGGCTCTGCGCGCGACCGAGGGCAACATTGCGTCCTTCGAATCGCGCAAGGCGCAACTGGAAGCGCAGAACCTCGAAACCCGGAAAGAGGCCGAGGCCGTGGGCGCCAAGCTTGACGGTCAGTCCTTCATCATCATCCGCTCGGCCTCCGACGCGGGCGCGCTTTACGGCTCGGTCACGACGCGTGACGCGGCCGATGCGGCCACGGCGGGCGGCTTCACGGTTGATCGCGCTCAGGTCGTTCTCGACAAGCCGATCAAGGATCTGGGCCTGCACACCGTTTCGGTTGTGCTGCACCCCGAAGTGACGGTGAAGATGACCCTCAACATTGCCCGCTCGCCCGAAGAGGCAGAGCTTCAGGCCGCAGGCAAATCCATCCAGGATCTTGCCGCCGAGGCCGAAGCCGCCGCCGAATTCGAGATTGCGGAACTGTTCGACGATCTCGGCGGAGCCGCGTCGGAAGACGCCTGAGACCCCCTTCGCAAGGCTGAAACAAGGCCGCGCGGGGCACTCCTCGCGCGGCTCTTTCATGCAGTCGAGGCAGACACACAGGGCCATCAAGCGCGGCGGGGTCCTGCATCGGCGAAAGCGCCCGAAACCGACACGCGGTCGCAACCGCCAAGGGCCAGAAACGCTGCGTTTCCAGTGCGTGCGCAATTTCTCGCCCACAACCTTTGCCCCCCATGCTACCCTGTCGCAGCATGCCTCGCATGGGAACCTCGCGATGCGTTTGAGCCTGCCCTTGCATGCTTTTGTCTTTGCAGCCTTCGCCGCCACGAGCGCCGTCGCGCAAGATATCCGCAAGCCCAAGGATCGCACAGTGCGCGGGCCGATCGCTGCAGGCGATCAGGCAGGCTTTAGGTCCATCCCCTCCCTCGTGGCGCCCGTGCACACGCTCCCCGGCAGCGGCGGGAAACCGGCCACTCGCCAGATCACCTCGGAAAGCGGCCTCGGCGCCCTGCACGCGCGCAACCGCTTCGGCACGAGCTACACCTGCATCGGCGACGACTGCGCAAATGTCGTGCCGACGCCGATTTCGCCGCAGGACCGGGCTTTCCTTATGCGCAATGGCGTTCAGGCCGGGCCGCCCGGCGATCCGCTGTTCCACAAGCCGCCGCCGCCCGCCAGCAACTGACGGGCGGGCCGGGCTACATCTCGTCAAGCGCCTCGACGGCCTTCTGAAGATCGTCCTTGCCCACGGTCTTTTCGGTCACCCCGGCGGCCGCCACGATGTGATCAACCACCTTGTCCTCAAAGATCGGCGCGCGCAGTTGCTGCTGCATCTGGGGGTTTTTCTGCACGAATTCGAAGAACGCACGCTCTTGCCCCGGGTATTGCCGGGCCTGGGCCATCACGGCTTGCGTCATCTCGGCATCCGACACCGCGATCTCGGCCTTGCGCCCAATCTCGGCCAGCAGAAGGCCAAGCCGCACGCGGCGCTCGGCCAGCTTCAGATGCTCGTCCGTCGGCTCGACCGAGCCATGGTCGTGACCCTGGTGCTCGGGGTTTTCCTCGTGCCACAGCTGGTGCGCGATCTGCGCGGCTTCGGCTTCCACCAGCTTGCCCGGCAGATCGAACTTCACCGCAGCATCCAACTGGTCCAAAAGGCCACGCTTCATCACCTGACGCGCCGCCCCCTGATATTCGGACTCCAACCGCTCCGCGATCTGGCCCTTCAGCGCATCCAGGCTGTCTGCGCCGTACTTCTTGGCCAGATCGTCATTCACCTCGGCCGGAACCGGCTTTTTCACCGCTTTCACGGTGCAGGCAAAAACCGCTTCCTTGCCCGCCAGATGCTTGGCGTTGTAATCTTCCGGGAACGTCACCTTCACGTCCAGCGCGTCGTCTGCCTTGGCGCCCACAAGCTGCGCCTCGAACCCGGGGATGAACGAGTTGGAGCCCAGCACCAGCGGATAATCCTCGGCCGCGCCGCCCTCAAACGCCTCGCCGTCGACCGAGCCCTTGAAGTCGATCATAACCTGATCGCCATCCTTGGCCTTGGTGCCCTTCTTGCGATCCTCGAAATTCTGCGACGATGCGGCAAGATTGGCCAAAGCCTCTTCCACCGCCGCATCATCGGCCTTCACGATCAGCTTTTCCACCTTCAGCACGGCTGCATCAAACTCGGGTATCTCGGGCAGCGCCTCATAGACCATCTCGACAACAACATCCTGGCCTTCCGACCAGTTGTCGCCACCCACCATCTTTACCTCGGGCTGAAGCGCGGGGCGGTCGCCGCTGGTCTCGAAATGCCCCTTCATCGCGGCGTCGATCGACTCCTGCATCGCGTCGCCCAGAAGCCGCGGACCGAACTGCTTGCGCAGCATCGCCATCGGCACCTTGCCCTTGCGAAAGCCCTTCATCTCGATGTCGGGCTGCGCCTCGACCAGCTTTTCCGACACCTTCGCCTCAAGATCGGCGGCGCTTACGGTGATCGTGTAGGCGCGCTTGAGGCCTTCGTTCAGGGTCTGGGTCAACTGCATGGGATGGTCCTTTCCGGCTGGTCCCGGCCACGATCCCCGAAAGGGCTGGGCAGGGTGTGCAATGACAAGGCCCCCGGGGCAAGCCGGGGGCGGTTGGCGGGCCTTCTAGCAAAGGACGATGGGGGATGCGAGGGGGAAAAAAGGCGCCACCGCCGCGGAAATGCCTTTGCACTGCCCCGCCTCTACCCACCTTTCGCGCGCTTTTCCCACGATCAACGCCGTGTAAGGCCACCTCGGGGAAGGGGCATGCCTGTGAAGGGGTTCGCATGCCGACTTACAGTATCTGGATGCAGGCATCGAACAGCATCACCGTTTCGGGCGGTGGCAGCTTGTCCGGGATCACGCAGGGCGACGGATCGCACCTTGTGGGTCGGACAATCACGTTCGTCGGTCGTGATGTCGTTGAAACCCGTATTCTCGACAACGATGCAAACTTTGACGACAATGACTCAACCCAGCAAACGCTGGACGGGGCCCAGACCATCGGCGGCACAACCTATGCGTCGGGCACGAAGGTTGAAGCCGAATACACTGTCGTTCTTCGTGACCCCGCGACGGGCCAGACCTACCAGGCCATCGGCTACAACATCAACAATTCCAATCCTACCTATGCCACGATCGAGGGGCTCGCCTTCATTGGCGGGCGCGGTGGCTTTCCGCCGCCGAACACAGCCCTCACCGTCATTTCCGCGACCGAGGGCCCCGGCTCCACCGGCCAGGCCGCGACGTCATCTGCCTCCTACTCCTCTCCGGCATGCTTGACGCCCGGAACGGCCGTTGACGTGCCGGGCGGGACACGCGCGGCCGAAACGTTGCGCCCCGGAGATCTGGTGCTGACGCGCGACCATGGCCCCCAACCCCTGCGCTGGACGGGCAGCGCGACACAGGACGGACCCCACGCCACCGGCTTCCATCCGGTCCTCATCCCGGCCCACGCCTTCGGTCCATCTTGCCCCGCGCGCGATCTTCTGGTCTCGCCGCAGCATCGCGTCCTGATCGAAGGCTGGTCCTGTGCGCTTCATTTCGGCGAGGATGAGGTGCTGGTGCCTGCCGCAGCACTGATCGGTCAGAACGGCATCACACGGACCCATCCAAGCGGCGCACTGACGTATCTGCATCTGATGTTCGAGCGGCACGAGATCATCCGCACCGAGGGTGCATGGACCGAAAGCTTCCATATTGCCGCCGCTGCCAATCCCTGTGTTGCCATCGGGCCTGCGCAGCGCGCTGAACTGATCCGGATGTTCCCCAGCCTTGCCCGGGGTCACGCTCCCGCCATCGCAACCGCGCGGCGTGTCCTGAAATCCTGGGAGGCGCAGGTCCTTGCCGCCTGACAACTGGTGCGGGTGGAGGGACTTGAACCCCCACGCCTTGCGGCGCCGGAACCTAAATCCGGTGCGTCTGCCAATTCCGCCACACCCGCCCGACATGTCCTCTAGCAAAGCGCCGCGTCCGATGCGAGGGCGAAATCATCGCTGAAAAGGCGCTTCGTTTACGCATTGTTGCCATAATGTAAGCCAAAAAAGGCGTTGGCAGTCCAGAACGGGGTTCCCATGGAACAGCAACGGGCCTTCGCAGATGCGAAACTATCTGACGGCTTGGGCGGTTTGCTCGAGGGGGCGATGGTCCTGACCCTCAAGGGTGCCATCCCGGTTGAGGCGCTGTCTCCCGGTGACCGTATCGTGACCCGCAGCGGCGCGCGCCGCCTTGTCGCAACCGAGGCCCGGAACCTGGACCGGGCAGAGGTGGTCTGCATCTCTGCCTCGGCCCTTGGCCCCGACCGTCCGGATGAGGATGTGCGCGTGGCCCCCGGCCAGACAATTCTGGTGCGCGACTGGCGCGCCAAGGCGTTGACGCAGGCAAAGCGCGCGCTGATCGCGTTGGGCGATCTCTGCGATGGCGAATACATCCGCGCCGAGGCGCGCCGTGATGTCCGCATCTTCACGCTGCATTTCGAAGCGCCAGAAGTGATCTATGCCCACGGGCTGGAACTGGCCTGCGAACCGGTCCGCGTTACAGCCTGACCGCAGGCCCGCTGCGCGTCACAACCCCAAAGCACGAAACACCCCCGGCAACTGCTCCGGCAGATCCTCCGCGATCAGCCCCGGCCCGAAGGCGCGCGCGCATTCGACGTGCAGCCACGCCCCCGTTTCCGCCGCCGCCATCGGCGCGAAGCCCCGTGCCAGAAGCCCGGTGATGAACCCCGCCAGCACATCGCCCGATCCGGCAGTGGCAAGCCACGGCGCCGCCCTGTCATAGACCGCCGCGTTGATGCTGCATCGCCCCTCAGGGTCGGCAATCACCGTATCCGCCCCCTTGTAGACCACCACGCACCCCGCCCGCGCCGCCGCCTCCCGCGTCGCATCCACCTTGGAATAGGCCGGGCCCTTGGTGGCCGGTGCCGCGAGTTTCGCCGCGATATCGGGAAAAAGCCGCGCAAACTCGCCTGCATGGGGTGTCAGCACGCAACCCTCATGCAACTTCCCGAACAACCCCGCATCAGCCGCCAAAGCTGTCAGCGCATCCGCATCCAGCACCAGCGCCCTGAAGCCACCCGTAGGGTGGGTCGCACCCACCCTACCTGAGGCGTCAAGCGCCACCGCCACCAACCCCGGCGCCCGCTCCACCCCGAGCCCCGGCCCGAGGCAGAGCGCATTGATCCGCCTGTCCTTGAGAACCTCCACCAGTGCCGCCTCGTCCCCCACCTCGCGCAGCATCACCGCATCGAGCCGCGCCGCATGTTCTGCCAGCGCTTCCCCCGGACACCCCACCGTCACCACCCCCGCCCCGATCCGAAGCGCCCCGCGCGCGGCGAGGCGCGCAGCCCCGCCACGACCCGAGGGGCCGGAGAGGATGAGGGCGTGGCCGTGGGAGTATTTGTGATGACCTGCGGCTTTCGAGAGATCATCGGTCTCACCCGGCCCCAGCCGATTTAGGTGGCACCATCCCGCCTCGAAGGCGTGGTCGTCGTGCGGGTAGACCCGTTCGGGAATGCCGATGCGGACTTCTTGAACCTTTCCGCAAGCTTCCGGACCAATGTCGAGAAAGTGCCCGATCTTAGAGCGATGAAAGGCAACCGTCAGGTCCGCAATAAACACGAACCCCCCGGGGTTGAGCCGACGCCCGCTGTCCGCGCAAAGGCCCGTTGGAACGTCGATGCAAACTGTCCGCGAGAAACGAAACATTCCATGGCCGTGAGTGGACCAATCGGCGAGCGTTTCCGCAACACCTTGCAACGGCCTGCTCAATCCTGTTCCGAATATGGCGTCAATCACCACATCGCAACTCGGTTTTTCAAACAATGATAGCTGAGTTGGAGGCCTCACCTCCCCCATCCCCACCCACCGCTCATAATTCACCCGTGCATCCGGCGGCATCCTCTCCGGGTCCCCATACAGGAACACCTCCACCTCCCAGCCCCATTCCTTCAACACCCTTGCCACCACGAACCCGTCGCCGCCGTTCCCCCCCGGCCCACAGAGCACCACCGCGCGATAGGAACCCGCCGCCAACTCCGGCCATTCCGCGAACACCGCCTCGACCACGCCCCGCCCGGCGCGCTCCATCAGTTCCAGCCCCGTCACCTCACCCGAAGCGATCGCCGCCGCCTCGATGGCGCGCATTTGGGCAGATGTGAGAAGCTCTGTCATGACATGCCCCGATCTGTTCATAAACCGCACAAATTTTCACCGCTTCGCCCAACAGAAATGCGCAGCCTTCCGATTCGCCCCCGCATCCCGCAGCCTGCCAACCTTAGCCAATTGTCCCCCCTCTGCAGAAGTGATGAGACGGCCAAAGACGAGGTGTTGGGGGGAGAGTCGGCCCATGAAGAAGATTGAGGCGGTCATCAAGCCCTTCAAGCTCGACGAGGTGAAGGAGGCCCTGCAGGAAGTGGGGATCCAGGGCCTCAGCGTGACGGAGGTAAAGGGTTTCGGGCGGCAAAAGGGCCATACGGAGCTTTACCGGGGCGCTGAATATGTGGTCGATTTCCTGCCCAAGGTGAAGATCGAGGTGATCCTCGCGGATGACATGGTGGAACCCGCCGTCGCCGCCATCATCGCAGCCGCGCGCACCGACAAGATCGGCGACGGCAAGATTTTCGTCTATCCCGTCGAACAGGCCATCCGCATCCGGACCGGCGAAACCGGCGACGACGCGATCTGACGCATCACCGGCCCCCCGTAACAGGATCGGCGGGCCAAACCAATCGAAACGGAAAAGGAACTCCGCATGAGCACCGTCAAGGACGCCCTCAAGCTGATCAAGGATGAAGAGGTCGAATACGTCGATATCCGCTTCACCGATCCCAAGGGCAAGCTGCAGCACGTCACCCTGATCTCCGACCTCGTGGACGAAGATTTCTTTGCCGAAGGCTTCATGTTCGACGGCTCGTCCATCGCGGGCTGGAAGTCGATCGACCAGTCCGACATGAAACTGATGCCGGACGCATCCTCGGTCTACATCGACCCGTTCTATGCCGAAAAAACCATGTGTATCCATTGCAACGTAGTCGAACCGGACACAGGCGAAGCCTACAGCCGCTGCCCGCGCCAGACCGCACTGAAGGCCGAGGCCTATCTGAAATCCTCCGGCATCGGTGACGCATTCTACTGCGGCCCAGAGGCGGAATTCTTCCTCTTCGACGACGTGCGCTATTCGGTGACGCCCGCCAAGGTGTCCTACCAAATCGATGCCGAAGCAGCGGCGTGGAACACCGACGCCGAGATGGAAGGGGGCAACCTTGCCCATCGCGCTGGCCACAAGGGCGGCTACTTCCCGGTGAACCCGGTGGACGAGGCGCAGGATATCCGCAGCGAGATGCTGTCGACGATGAAGCGGATGGGCATGAAGGTCGACAAGCACCACCATGAAGTGGCGACCTGCCAGCACGAACTTGGCCTGATCTTCGGATCGCTGACGGGCCAGGCGGACAACATCCAGAAATACAAGTACGTGATCCACAACGTCGCCGCCGCCTATGGCAAGACGGTGACCTTCATGCCAAAGCCCATGAAGGGCGACAACGGTTCGGGCATGCACGTGAACATGTCGATCTGGAAGGACGGCAAGCCCCTCTTCGCGGGCGACAAGTATGCCGATCTTTCCCAGGAAGCGCTTTACTTCATCGGCGGCATCCTCAAGCACGCCAAGGCGCTGAACGCGCTCACGAACCCCGCGACCAACAGCTACAAGCGCCTGATCCCGGGCTTCGAGGCCCCCGTGCTGCGCGCCTATTCCGCACGCAACCGGTCGGGTTGCGTCCGTATTCCGTGGACCGAAAGCCCGAAAGCCAAGCGCGTCGAGGCCCGCTTCCCCGATCCGGCGGCCAACCCTTATCTGGCATTTGCAGCCCTCCTGATGGCCGGACTTGACGGCATCAAGAACAAGATCGACCCCGGCCCCGCCTCCGACAAGGATCTCTACGATCTGCCGCCGGAAGAACTCGCCGCAATCCCCACCGTCTGCGGTTCGCTCCGCGAGGCGCTGGAGGAGCTGGAGAAGGATCACGACTTCCTGATCGCAGGCGACGTGTTCACAAAAGACCAGCTTGAAGGCTACATGGCGCTGAAGTGGGAAGAGGTCTACGCCTACGAACACACGCCGCACCCGATCGAGTACCAGATGTACTATAGCTGCTGATCCTTTTCGTAATTGTCTCAAGGGGGCTGCGCGTCGCGCGGCCCCCTTTGGTTTGATCGCTCATTTCCTGTCAAGTGTACCTCCAATTGTAGCCAAAACAGGTGCAATCAGACGTTAGTGTAAGCATTGCCCCAGATATCGCCCCTAAAGTGCGAGGGGCCCGCCCATCGGCAGCGGGCAGCGCCGCTTCTGCAAAGGGGCTTTCGACCCACATCCACCCTCTGCCTGAGCACGCGCGCAAACTTGAGAAAACCGTGTTGGGGTCAGGGCCACACGCCACGCCACTGCCGCCGACCTGCCATGATTGCGCCACCTTTTTGCGGCATTGCTGCCACCTCTAGGTTAATGCTGGGTGTGTCATGTCGTCTTCCTTTACCGATCCCGAGGCTCCGGATGCAAAATCGGCGCCGCGTCCGCCCATCTGGGCCGGGGGCAAGCAGCGTGCGCGTCTTGATCCGCGGGCGTTTTTGCGTGTCAGCGTTTCGGCCACGCGCGTCTGGCTTGCGCCGCGCCTGCTGGGATCGGCGTTCGCGGCACAGGGGCTTTCCCTGCGTCTGGCGAATGGAGATTTTGCACCGCTTGCCGAGCGGCTTGGACGCGCCGCGCGCATCGTGCCGGGGCGGGCACCCATGGCATCTGTGATGCAAGGCACCGCAGAACTGCTTGCGCTGGCAAGCGAAACGGTGGCGGGCCCCCGACCGATCGAGCCCTTGCCCTTCCGCGGCTGGAATGGCGCGGCAATCAAGGCGCCTGCGACGCCTGCCGCCCCGGCCAGCGCAGCGCCCGTCCCTGCGGCCCCAACAAACGAAGTGGCGCCCGTCAGGGAACGCACACAGCGCCCCTCGCCCCTGCCCCCGCCACCCGTGCAGGCAGCACCCAAAGGCGATCAGAGCACACTGGATGCCATCAGAAGCGTGATCCATCTGTCCGAGGTTGCGCCCGCGCGCCCCGTCGCACGCCGCAAGCGGCTTGGGTTTGCACCCCCACCACCGCCCGAACCCCGTGGCGCCGAAGCCCTGCCAGACCTTGAACCGGACTTGCCGCCTGCACCGGGCGCGCTGCGGCGATTGGCCGGACACGCGCTTGGCTACACGCTGATCGGATGCGCCATGCCCGTTGGCCTTTTTCAAGCCACGGTGGCAAGCCTGAAAGGCGAGGATCTGGGGCTGCGCGACTAAGGGATACCTGCGGCGCCGAGCCCCATCCTGAACGCACGGACTGCACAGCTTTCAGCGGAAAGAAACAGCCGACATTTCCGCTGCAATCACGCTTTCGGTATCATCACTGTCGGCCGAGATCGCCATGCCGACCAGCGATGCGGGGGGCGTGCCAAAGGCGCGGGCATGGTCGGCCGCAAGATCGACAGTCTCGGCAAACTGCCCCGTGCCCGGCGCGCGCAGCACGACCGTGCGGCCCCGCGCATCAAGATAGGGACTTTGCAGCATGGCCCCCCGTTCGACATCCCCACCCCAGACATAGACCAGCACCCGCGCCTCGGGTGCGCCCAGAAGCGCCCGCAAGTTGGGCCGCGCACCCATCGCCTGCGCCGCAGCATCAGGCAGAAAAACGAAATAGACCGCGAGGTTCCGGTCATCCCCGCCCTTCACCGCAAGGTTCGTGGCGGGAACCCCTTCGCTGACCGACCACGTCCAGCTTGCTTTCCGCGCGGACCAAAGCGCCGAAGGCAGCGACCGCCAGATCAGCGACACCGCACCATCCGAACGCACCGTCAGGCGCGATGCCGAAAAATCGTAGCGATTGGAGGAGAAAAGCGAAAAGCGCTGTTCTTTCCACCCCGTGTCAAATCCAAGCGCGGTTGCGGCAAGCGCGGGCATCGGCGCGGCTAGGGCCACGACAAGCGCGAGACGGCGGAAACGGTGCGACATCGGGGCTGTCCTTCATGACAAGGCTACCGGGCATACGGCACGGGGCCGCTTCCGGTTGCAACTTTCCCGGTCCGATCACCCGATGTTGATTGCCCCCGCTTGCGCGACCACACTTGCCGCCGCTGCAAGCCCCCCCTGACCGTGCGGGATCCCAAGCGCCAGCATGCCCGCCTCCATCGCCGCCAGCGCGCCGAGGGTCATGTGGGCATTCACGTGCCCCATATGCGCCACCCGCAGAAAGCCGTGCCAGGCGGGGTCATCCATGTCGGCCATGCCAAGGCCCACGCCCAACGTGACACCCGCCTCTCGCTCGCACCATTCTCGCAGCCGCGTGGCGTCCGGCGCACCCATCCTCGCCGCCGTGACCGACCGGCCCCGATTGGCCGGATCGGCCACGTTCATTGCAATCGCCGGATTGCCCGCACCCCAGGCATCGAATGCAGCCCAGACCGTGCGCGCCAGCGCATCATGCCGCGCCCAGACAGCTTCCAGCCCTTCCTCGCGCAAAAGCATCGTCAGCGCCTCGGCCAGACCATACAGGTGATGCGTGGGCGCCGTGCCCCCGAAGGCCTGCCAGAATTCATTGCCGATCGCGCGCGGGCGCCAATCCCAATAAGGGGTGCGCAGATCGCTGCCCTTGGTGGCGGCCAGCGCCTTTTCCGAAAACCACACGAACGCAAGGCCCGGCGGGGTCATCAACCCCTTCTGGCTGGCGGCCACGGTGACATCCACACCCCAGTCATCCATCCGGTATTCGTCGCAGCCAAGCGTGGCGATGCAATCGACAGCCAGAAGGGCCGGGTGACCGACGGTATCCAGAACCGCGCGAAGGGCCGCAATATCGGTGCGCATCGAGGTGGAGGTATCGACCTGCGTTGTCAGCACCACCTTGATCTTGTGCCCCGCATCGGCACGCAACGCAGCCTCGACACGGTTCATGTCCACCGGCGCCGACCGGCCGAAATCCAGCAAGTCCACATCGACGCCAAGCGCGCGCACGCTTTCCGCCCAAGCCAGGCCGAAGCGGCCCGTCGCAAGCGCCAGCGCCTTGTCCCCGCGCGAGAAAAGGTTGGTGTTCGCCGCCTCCCAACCCGCATGCCCATTGCCCACATAGATTGCAATGTATTGCGAAGTGCAGGCAACGGCGCGCAGGTCGCCCCACATCGCATCCACCATTTCCAGCAACGGGCCGGCATAGATGTTGGGTGCCGCACGGTGCATCGCATTCAGCACCCGGTCGGGCATGACCGAGGGGCCCGGGGTGGCCAGATAGGCCCGCCCGTAAGACAGATTGGCGGTGGTGGTGGGGCGGGGCGAGTCCTTCACGGCGCGGTACTCCTCAGCGTCTGGTTTGAGCTAAACCCGGTTGACGCCAAGGTCAATCACCCGCCGCGCGTGCCTTGCGGGCTGCCCCCCGATGGCCTACATCCGGCAGGCGTTGAGAAAGGCCCCCTGCGCCGATGCCCCGCCGCCCGCCCGAGGATCCCCGTTACCGTTCGTCCCAGCTTTTCGGGCGTCTCTGGCGTGGCTACCTGCACCGGCACCGCTGGATGATGGCGCTGGCCTTCGCGGTGATGGTCGTCGAAGGATCCACGCTTGGCGCCCTCAGCTGGCTGCTGAAGCCGCTCTTCGACCGCGTGTTCACCCCCGGTGGCGGTGGTGAGTTGATCTACCTCGGGCTTGCGATCCTGTCGCTCTTTCTGATCCGTGCCGTCACATCGGTGCTGTCGAAGTACCTGCTGACAACGATTGCCCAGCGATCCACCACCGCCCTTCAGGTGGATCTGTTGCGGCATCTCATGACGCTCGATCAGGGCTTTTTCCAGACCAACCCACCCGGCGCGCTGATCGAGCGGGTACAAGGCGATACGGCTGCAGTGCAAGGCGTGTGGACGACGCTGATCACCGGCGCCGGGCGCGACGCGATCAGCCTTGTCGGCCTTTTTGCCGTTTCGCTGGCGATCGATCCGATGTGGACGCTGGCGGCCCTTGTCGGCACCCCGCTTCTGATCCTGCCGACGCTGGGCATCCAGCGCTACATCCGCCGTAAAACGCACGCGATGCGGGCGCAGGCCGGCGCGCGGGCCACACGGCTCGACGAGGTGTTCCACGGAATCACGGCGATCAAGCTTAATGGCATGGAAGACTATCAGACCGGCCGCTTCCGGCGCCTTGTCACCGATATCCGGCGGAAAGAGCTGCGCATGGCCGTCAGCCGCGCCACCATTCCCGCGCTGATTGATGTGGTCACCGGGCTGGGCTTTTTCCTCGTCCTGATGCTCGCGGGCCGCCAGATTGCAGACGGCACCCGCACGGTGGGCGATTTCATGGCATTCTTCTCTGCGATGGCGCTGACGTTCCAGCCGTTGCGGCGGCTTGGGGATCTGTCGGGGTTCTGGCAGATTGCCGCCGCCTCGCTGGAGCGGCTCTTCCGGATGTTCGACACGGCGCCCGCGCCCCGTGCCATTGCCAGTGCCCGCCTGCCAGAAGGCGAGGCGCCAGAGCTGGAACTGCGCGGCATCCGCTTTGCCTATGGCGACCTGCCCGTGCTGAACGAGGTCAGCTTCGTGGCCGAGGCCGGGAAGATGACGGCGCTGGTGGGCCCGTCCGGCGCGGGCAAGACAACCGTCTTCAGCCTGCTGACGGCCCTTACCGACCCCGAAGAAGGTCGGGTTTTTCTGGGCGGGATCGATGCGGCCACCCTGCCCCTTGCCGACCTGCGCCAAAGCTTTGCGGTGGTCACTCAGGATGCCGCGCTTTTCGATGAAACCATCCGCGAAAATGTGACGCTTGGGCGTGAGGTCCCGGAAGACCGCCTGCGCGCAGCGCTTGACGCGGCGCGGGTCAGCGACTTTCTGACGACGCTGCCGCAAGGCATCGACACGCCGGCAGGTCCGCGCGGGTCGGGGTTGTCCGGAGGCCAGCGCCAGCGGGTGGCGATTGCACGCGCGATATTGCGCGCGGCGCCGATCCTGCTGCTGGACGAGGCGACATCGGCGCTCGATGCCACAAGCGAGGCGCTGGTGGCAGAAGCGCTGGCCCGCGTAGCTGCCGGGCGGACGACGCTGGTGATCGCGCACAGGCTGGCCACGGTGCGCCATGCCGACAAGATCGTGGTGATGGACAAGGGCCGCGTGACCGACGAGGGCACGCATGACGAATTGCTGGCGCGCGGCGGGCTTTACGCCGAGCTTTGTCGCCTGCAGTTCGCGGCCTGATTGGGGGGGCGGCATGGACGGCGAAGCAGCAACCGGGCGGCGGATAGTGGCACTGGAAGGGGGCGACGCGCTGACCTTCCTGCAGGGCCTTGTGACCAATGACGTGCTGCCGCTCGGGCGGGCGCCGGGCATGGTGTGGACGGCGCTGCTGTCACCTCAGGGCAAATATCTTGCCGATTTCTTCGTGGTGGCCACGCACGAGGGGCTGCTTCTCGATCTGCCGGAGGCTTTGGCCGATGCCACGCTGCGGCGCCTTGCCATGTACCGCCTGCGCGCGGATGTGCGCCTTCAGCCAAGCCGCCTTTTGCCCCGACGGGGCATTGGCGCCACGCCCGCAGGCGCCTTTCCCGACCCGCGCCACCCCGCGCTTGGCTGGCGTGCCTATACCGACGCGCCGGGCGCGCCCGGCAAGATTGATTGGGATGCAATCCGCGTCGACCATCTGATCCCGGAAACGGGTACCGAACTGATCCCCGATGAAAGCTACATCCTCGAAATGGGGTTCGAGCGGTTGAACGGAGTGGATTTCCGCAAAGGCTGCTACGTGGGGCAGGAAGTGACGGCGCGGATGAAGCACAAGACCGAACTGCGCAAAGGCCTTCTGCGCGTACGGGTGGATGGCACAGCGGTTCCCGGCACACCGATCCTTGCGGGTGGCAAGGAAGCGGGAACGCTGCACACGCGATCCGCCGACCGGGCGCTTGCATGGCTGCGACTTGACCGTGCGGAAGCCCCCATGACGGCCGATACAGCCAGAATCGTGCTGGATTGAGCGGAACACGTTTGCGCTAGCAAAAAATACGGCCGAATATTGGCAAATCGTTGATGTCCGGGCACCAGCGCCTATATATGGGGCTTAGCACCCGGATGCGCCGACGAAATACAGTAAGCAGACCTGTAAGCCATGCATACAGCGCATGGCAGACATGATAAAACCGGGATACCGAATCGGATGTAAATGGCCATAGTGGCCGGACGTCAAAAAACGCAAGAGCAAGAACAGGACGGCGACTATGGTCGATTTCGTGGATGGTACCGCGTTCAACTTCGAGCAAGGGCAACGGGCGCGCAAGCTGTTCGCTGCGGTTGTGCTTGCAGCCCTCGATGACGCGATCGCAGATGACAAGAAATACGGGAACGGCCCCGATCAGATCGCCCGTTGGGCACGGTCCAAGGACGGCCGCGAGGTGCTGTCCTGCGCCGGGATCGACCCGAACGAACGGGTTGTGAAGGGTCTGATGGATTTCGTTTCCAAAGGTGTGCGCACCTCTGTCGCGCTGTCGCGCGAAGAGAGCGAGCGTCGCCATGCGCTGGAGCAGGCCGAAGCCGCCTGATCCGATTGCAAAGGATTGTGCATGCGCCCGCCTCTGGCGGGCGTTTGCATGTGAGGATGCAGGCGCCCAGACCTCATTGGCCGCAAGCCAAGCACGCCACCCCCCCCGACAGGGTAATATCCGCCGCGCCGCCGAGCCCCTGAGATTCCATCAGGACCCCTTTGACCGTCCGTCCGTCTGCCAGCGTGATCGTGCCCATGCTCAAAGGCGCGGGGATTGCGGCAAGAAACCCACCCGCCGCTTCCATTGGTATCGCCCAAAGCTCCACCGCGATGGATGCCCCGCCCGTCTTCCCCCGCACGCGCCAGAAAGGTCACACTGCCGGGCCGCCCGTCTGCGCGCGGATTGGTGGGCATGGCGATACCACACATGTCCGGCAGGTTGACGAAGTTGGTACAGGTTCCCAGCCGTGCATTGGGTGTAACCGGATCGGCCTCAAGATCGGCAAGCTTGTAGAAGGTCGGGATCGTCGGCACGCACAGAAGATCCACCCCCGCCATCACCGGCGCGGTCGCGCGTTCCAGGGCAGCAAGGCGATAGATGCCCCGAAAGGCATCAACCGCGCTCAGCGCGTCGGCGGTTCCGATGATGTGGCGGGTAATCGGATGGATCGCATCCGGCATCGCCCGCATCAGGTGTTCGACCCCCGCCATCCGCTCTGCCACCCATGCGCCCTCGTACAGCATCTCGGCAACGTCGAAAAACGGGGTGAAATCCGGCACCCGCAGCGTGTGGCCCATCGCTGATAGCTGCCCGAGGGCTGCGTCAAACGCCGCCGCCTGTACTGCATCACCAAAAAATTCGCGGCTGGCGGCATCGGGCACGCCGATCGTCAACCGGGTCGGCGCGGCCGCAAGCGGGGGCGCGGGGATGCCACGCAAAACCGGATCCTCGGGATCGTGCTGGCAAGCCACGCCACACGCCTCATAGGCATCGAGGACCGTCAGCGCGAAGACTGAGATCGTGTCGAGCGTCCGGCACGCGGGGGCACCACGCCTCTTGCCGACAGCGCGCCAAGCGTCGGCTTCAGCCCCACGATGCCGTTCAGCGTGGCGGGCACCCGGCCCGACCCCGCGGTATCGGTGCCCACCGCATAAACCACGATCCCCTGCGCCACCGCCACGGCCGAGCCAGAACTTGATCCACCCGGCACAATCCCGGGGTCGAGCGCGTTGCGCGGCACTGGCAGTGGCAGGGCGCGCGCCTCTTCCAGAACCTCGGTCTCGTCGCGCAGATGCAGGAAGATGTCGGGATCATCTACCGCGCGGATGCGGGCATAGACCGCCCGCACCACATCCGCGGGTGAGGCCCCTGCAGCATAGCGCGCACGCAGCGACGTGAAGTCGACACTTGGATCAGCGGTCGCTCAGGTCTCGTCAAGCAGTTGCACGGGCCGTTCCCACTGGATCAACACCGTGCAGCCGGTATCGGACCAGACGGAATGCACGCTGCCCGCCGGGTTCAATATCAAGGCGCCGGGGCCATAGGACCCGCGTTCATCGCATTGCACCCCGTCAAGCACCAGAATGGTTTCCAGCCCGGTGTGCAGATGCCGGGGCACCCGCGCGCCAGGGCCGTAGCGCAAAAGCGCAAGGGCGGGTGCGCCAAGCCGGATGTGGTGAACCTCCACCCCTTCGCGGAAAGGGCCGAACGGCAGGGCGCGCCAGCCGCCCGCCAGATCGGGCATGACGAGCGGCTCATCCATCAAGGGCATCCCGCAGGGCAGCCAGGGGCGCCGTCCACCCCACGATCCCACCTTGCGCGCGGATCATGGCCAGGGTCGCGGCCTTGAAGGCGGGGAAATAGCTTTCCGTCGCATCCTCGATCAGCAGGCATTCAAAGCCCCTGTCGTTCGCCTCGCGCATCGTCGTCTGCACGCAAACCTCGGTCGTGACGCCCGCAAAGATCAGGCTGCGTGTGCCAAGGCGGGCAAGATGGGTGGCAAGGTCGGTGGCATAGAAGGCACCCTTGCCGGGCTTGTCGATCAGGATCTCGCCCGGCGCGGGCGCAAGGTCCACCACAATTTCTGCGCCCGGTTCGCCAGCGATCAGCACACGGCCCATGGGCCCCTCGTCGCCGATGCGCAGGGCAGGCGCGCCCCTGTCACGCTTGGCTGCGGGCAGGTCGGAAAGGTCGGGGCGGTGGCATTCGCGGGTGTGGATCACCGGCATACCGACCTCGCGGCAAAGCGCGATCAGCACGGCAGTGGCGGGAACGATGGCCTGCAGCAGCGCCACGTCATTGCCAAGGCTCGCGCCAAATCCGCCGGGCTCGATAAAATCCCTCTGCATGTCGATCACGATCAGCGCGGTGGTGGCGGGATCGAAGGCAAAGTCAAAGGGCTGTGCATGCACCGTGGGCATCAGGCATGCCCGCCCATATGTTGGCCAATCTTGGCCACGGATGCGCTGGCAATCGGCGTTTCATAGGCGATGCGCCCCTCCGACATCACCATCACGCGATCAGCCAGTTCCATGATCTCGTCCAGATCCTCGGACATCAGCAACACCCCCGCACCCCGGTTCCGCGCCGCCATGATGCGCGCGCGGATTTCGGCCACGGCAGTGAAATCAAGCCCGAAACAGGGGTTTGAGATGATCAGAAGATCCACATCCCCCGTCAGTTCCCGCGCCAACACAGCGCGCTGCACATTGCCGCCCGACAGCGCCTGAATGGGCGCGTCGAGGGATGCCGTCTTGACCTTGAACGCCGCCACAAGATCCGC
Organism: Rhodobacterales bacterium; assembly: GCA_038251625.1. Taxonomy (GTDB): domain Bacteria; phylum Pseudomonadota; class Alphaproteobacteria; order Rhodobacterales; family Rhodobacteraceae; genus JBBQXK01. Next base: position 12,767 of record JBBSBE010000011.1, on the reverse strand, counting down.
CGCCCGCCCCCGCATCTCGCGCCCCGACAGCCAGAAGCGGCGCCCGGCACCGTTCTGGTCAAAGCTCCGAAAGGCTATGTTCTCTGCCACCGACATGCGCGGGGCACAGGCGTTGCGTAGCGGTTCCTCGGGCAAGTAGCGCACGGCACGGATGCGCGCCTCTTCGCGGGTGGCTCCGTAGGCCGCACCCTTCACGGTGATGCGCCCTGCGTCCAGCGGGCGCTGGCCGGTCAGGATTTCCATCAGTTCCATCTGCCCGTTGCCGGAAATGCCCGCGATCCCGACAATTTCGCCCCCGTGCAGGGTCAGCGCGACGATGGCGATCTCTTTTAGTCCCGAACGATCGCGCGCCCGCGCGCCTTCGACCACCAGAACCGGCGCCCCCGCCGCACCCGTCCGCGCCGCAGGGGCTGCAACCTTTGCCTCGCCCATCATCAACGCGGCCATGTCGGAATGGCTCAGGTCGTCCACCCTGCCGCTGCCCACCAGCCTGCCCCGCCGCAGCACCGATACCTCATCGGCATAGGCCGTCACTTCGCGGAATTTGTGGGTGATCATCAGCACCGAGATCTGGCCCGCCTCGCACAGCGCACGCACATGGCCCAAAACCTCGTCCGCCTCATCCGGCGTCAGGACCGAGGTGGGTTCGTCCAGGATCAGGAAGCGGCGGCCAAGGTAGAGTTGCTTCAGAATCTCCAGCTTCTGCTTCTCGCCCGCTGCCAGCGCCCGCACCGGCTGATCGAGCGGCACCTTGAAGGGCATGCGGTCCATGAACGCGGCCAGCGCCGCCCCCTCGCGCCGCCAGTCGATGACGCTGGGCGCATCCTCGCGGCTGATGACCAGATTCTCGGCAGCCGTCAGCGACGGCACAAGCGTGAAATGCTGGTACACCATGCCAAGCCCCAGCGCATGCGCGGCCTTGGGATCGGGCACCTGCACCTGTCGCCCCTGCACCAGCATCTCGCCGCTGGTGGCGCGGTAGAACCCCATCATGCACTTCACCAGCGTCGATTTTCCAGCGCCATTCTCGCCCAGCAGCGCGTGAAAGCTACCGGGCGCGATCCGGATCGAACAATCGTCAAGCGCGGTAAAGCCACCAAAGCGCATCGTCATGTGCAGCGTTTCCACGCCGATGGCGCCCGTGTCGGGCAAAGGCTCCACCCCGATGGCGCCCGACATCACACCAGCCCCGAAATCAGCGTGGCGCTGTCGCTGACCGCGCCAAAAACGCCGCCCTGCATCGTCACCATCTTCAGCGCGGCGTCATGGTTGCCCGCGTCTGTCGCGCCGCAGCAATCCGAAAGCACCAGGCATTCAAAGCCCCGGTCGTTCGCCTCTCGCATCGTGGTGGAGACGCAGACATCGGTCGTGATCCCGGTCAGGATCAGGTTTTCGATGCCGCGTGTGCGCAGGATAAGTTCCAGATCGGTGGCGCAGAAGCTGCCCTTTCCGGGCTTGTCGATGATGATCTCGCCGGGAAGCGGATAAAGCTCGTCAATGATGTCCCACCCCGGCTCACCGCGCACAAGGATGCGCCCGCATGGCCCCGGATCGCCGATGCCTGCGCCGATCTGGCGGCTGCGCCAGCGCTTGTTGGCGGGCAGGTCGGCCAGATCCGGGCGGTGCCCCTCTCGCGTGTGGATGATGTGATAGTCCCCGGCGCGCATCGCCGCCAGCACGGCGCGTATCGGCTGGATCGGCGCGCGGGTCAGCGACAGATCATATCCCATCTTGTCGACGTATCCGCCCGGTCCGCAGAAATCCGTCTGCATGTCGATGATGACCAGCGCCGTGTTCGCGGGGCGCAAGTCGCCGTTGTAGGGCCAGGGATAGGGATTGGCGGCGATGGTCGTGAAGGGCAGGTCCTTCATGCGGCACTCCTATTTCGTGATGCTCAACTCGCCCGGCGCGCCCGTCATGGCCCGCTTGGTCGAGGAGGTTGCGATCAAGACACCCAACGTCAGAACGTAAGGCGCTGCATAGAAAAGATAATATCCCTGCGAGATGCCCACCGACTGCAGCGTCGGCCCCAGCGCCCCTGCCCCCCCGAACAGCAGCGCCGCGCCAAAGCACGCCAGCGGGTTCCAGCGGGCAAAGATGACCAACGCCACCGCCATCAGCCCCTGACCCGATGAGATCCCCTCATTCCAGCTGCCGGGATAAAAGAGCGACAGATACGCGCCCCCGACCCCGGCAAAGGCCCCGCCGGCAGTGGTGGCCAGCGTGCGCACCATCGCGGGGCGCAGGCCCATCGCGCGGGCGGCATCGGTGCTGTCACCCACCACCCGGATGATCAGGCCCACCTTGGTGGCGCGAAACATCCACCACAGCGCCACGGCAGCAACGGCCCCGATCAGGAACAGCACGTTCACCTTCAGCGCCGCCTGCACCTGCGGCACGTCCGACCACGCGCCGAAACTGATCGACGGCAGATCGGGCGCCACGGGCTGCACGTAGGGTTTGCCGAAATAGAAGGCGAGGCCGGTGCCAAGGATCATCATGGCGATGCCGATGGCGATATCGTTGACCCGGGGCAGCGAACAGATCAGGCCATGGACAAGCCCGAAAACTGATCCCGCCGCCGCCGCCGCAAGCACGCCAAGCCAGGGTGATCCGGTCAGATACGCCACCGCATAGCCCGCCATCGCCCCAAAGACGAGCGTGCCTTCCAGCCCAAGGTTGATCCGGCCAGACCGCTCGGTCAGCACCTCGCCCAGGCTGACGAAGAGAAACGGCGTGGAAACACGGATCGCGCCGCCGAGGATGGCAAGCGGAATGACCCAGAGGCCAAGGTCGTTCATGCCGATCTCCACCGTTCGGGGGCGAAAAGGCGGAAGCGGCCATACAGCGTGTCGCTCAGCAATATCGCAATAAAGACAAAGCCCTGCAGCACCAGCGTGGTAGCGTCGGGCAGGTCCATCCGGCGCTGGATCAGGCCCGATGATGCCTCGAACCCGGCCAGCAGGATCGCCACGGGAATGATCGCCAGGGGGTTGTGGCGCGCCAGAAAGGCGATCAGGATCCCCGTGTAGCCATAGCCACTGGCAAGGCTCGCGTTGGCCGAACCGTGCACCGCCGCCACCTCGAAAAAACCCGCCAGCCCCGCAAACGCGCCGCCGAGGCCTGTGAAGCCCAGGATCAGCCGCCCCACGGGCAACCCCTGCACCTCGGCCGCCCGCACGTTGCCGCCTGCGATGCGCGCAGCAAAGCCCCAGGTCGTGCGGTCGATCAGCGCCCAGGCGAAGATGCAGCCGAGGATGCCGACTGGCAGGCCCCAGTGCACATCCCACCCCGGCATGTCACCCACGCGCAAGGCATCGGGCAGCGGCGCGGTAGATGGTTTGTTCAGGCTCGCCGGGTCGCGCAGCGGGCCTTCGACCAGATGGTTCATCAGCGCGATGGCGATATAGGCCATCAGCAGGCTTGCGATGGTCTCATTGACGCCCCGGTAGTAGCGCAAAGCCCCTACCGCCCCGATCCAGAGCCCCCCGATCAGCGCGGCCGTCAGCGCCATCAAGGGCAGCGCCAGCGCGCCCGACTGGCCCGCCAAAACCACACCCAAAGCACCCGCCGCCACCCCGCCCAGCACGATAGCCCCCTCGCCGCCAATCACCACAAGGCCCAGCCGCGCAGGAAGTGCCACACAGAGCGCGGCGAACAGCAGGGGTGCGGTGCGCGACAGGGTGTTCTGCACCGAAAACGCGCTGCCGAACCCCGCCTGATAGACCAGTCCGAAGAATGTGACGGGCGATTTGCCCTGCACCAGCAGGAACAGGCTGAAGACAGCAAAGCCCGCCAGCATTGCGGCCAGCGGCAGCACGATCCCCTCGGCCCGGCGGGCAAGCGGTGCCCGCCAGTCGCTGCCTGTGGCAACAAGTGCTGTCGCAGGGGCGGATTGATCAGTCATGGCGGGGTCCCCGTCGCGGCTCAGGACGTCGAGCCGATCACACCTTCGACAAGGTATCCCATGCTTTCCAGCGCGATATCCGTCTCAAGGAACGATTGCCCGGCGGCGGCGATCTCGGCCCCGGTGTTGTCCTTCAGCGGCCCCTTGATGGCGGCGTACCCGCCCAGCATGATCTCGGCTTTCACGGCCTCGAACTGCGCGCGCGATGCATCCGATACGGCAGGGCCAAGGGGCGACATCTTGATGAAACCGTCCGACAACCCGCCACGCACGAAGTTTCCGATCGTCCCGCCGTCCAGCATCGTCTGCACAAAGCCGGTGTAAACTCCGGCCCAGTTCCATTCAGCCCCGGTCAGATACTTCTCGGGCGCCAGCGCCGACTGGTTGGCGTGGTATCCGCAGATGAAGCAATCCCGCCCCGCTGCGGTTTCCATCACCACCTTCGGGCCGTCCACATGGCAGGTAATCACGTCGCAGCCCGCATCAGCCAGCGCGTTCGTGGCCTCGGCCTCCTTCACCGCCAGCGACCATTCACCGGTGAAGATCACCTGACACGTGATGGTCGGGTCCACCGCCCGCGCGCCCAGAAGGAAGGAGTTGATGTTCAGCAGCACCTGCGGAATGGGCTTTGCCGCCACAAACCCGATCTTCTTGGTCTTGGTCGCATTGCCCGCCGCAATGCCATTCAGATACTGACCCATCCCGATGTAGCCGAAGTAGGACCCGATGTTCGGCGGCATGCCTTCCGACCACAGACCCGCCGCATGTTCGAACCGCACCTCGGGGTACTTCGGTGCCACGGTCAGGACATGGGGATCGAAATAGCCGAACGAGGTTGGGAATATCAGCGAGGCGCCATCGAAGTTGATCATCGATTCCATCGATTTCTGCACATCGATGGTCTCGGCCACGTTTTCCTCTTCCACCACCGTCACACCCGCCATCGCCTTCACGGCAGCCGCGCCCTCGGCATGCGCCTGATTGTAGCCGAAATCATCCTTCGGTCCCACGTAGATAAAGCCGACCGTCATGCCCGATTGGGCATGGGCCAACCGTGGCAAGGCTGCGCTGCCCGCAAGGGCGGCCCCCGTTTGCAGGAAACCACGGCGGGAAAAGCTCGGAAACGGCATGGCAAGGCTCCTATGGGGCTGGCAGCGACGGATGATCCGCCCGGTTATTCACGATCATCAGCGCGTTGCCCTGCTGCTGTCTTCTGCTAAGTTTGCAGCGAACCTGTACGAAATTTGCAGCAGAAGATCAGATGCGCCATCTCACCCCGCTTCAGTATATCGATACCATCGCCCGCGCAGGCTCGATCCGCAAAGCCGCCGAATCGCTGGCGATCACCTCAACCGCGTTGAACCGCCGCGTTCTGGCGCTGGAGGAAGAACTGGGCGTGCCGATCTTCGAGCGTTTGCCGCGCGGGGTCCGGCTTTCCACGGCGGGTGAATTGCTGGTGCACCATATCCGCGAGCAGACGTCCGATTTCGTGAAACTGCAAAGTCAGATCGCCGATCTGATGGGTGAGCGGCGGGGGCATGTGTCCATCGCCTGCAGCCAGGCGCTCCTGCCCTATTTCCTGCCCGAAGAGATCGCGCGCTACCGCCGCGACCACCCCGCCGTGACCTTCGGGGTCTATCTGCGTGACCGGGAGGCCGCCGAACAGGCGCTGGTCGATCATTCCGCCGATCTGGCACTGGTGTTCGAGCCTGTGCGCCTCAGCGATGTGCAGGTGCTGGCCACGGCGCGGCAGGCCGTGCATGCCGTTCTTGGCGTGACGCATCCGCTGGCGTCACGCCCGCGGCTGCGCCTTGCCGATTGCGCCGACTACCCCATCGGGCTGCCCACCACGCCCTACGGTGTGCGGCACCTCATCGACCTCTCCCTGATCCGCTCGTCCGTCCGGCTGCAGATTGCGGTCGAATCCGACAATTTCGAATTCCTGCGCCGCTATCCGGCGAAGGAGCATCTGATCAACTTCCAGATCCCCATCGGCCTGCCCACGCTTGACGGGCAGGATGAGATCGTGACCCGCCCGGTTGACCGGCGCGATGTGCCGACGGGCCGCCTGTATCTGTGCCAGTTGAAAGACCGCACCCTGCCGGTGGCCGCAGCCAAATTCGCCATGCAGCTGGAACGCGCGTTGGCCAGCCGCTACGCATCCGAAGACGACCTTGCCTGACAACCGGCCCTCTTGCCCGGGCCAGAGCGCGCTTTGCCGATCCGCCCTTGCGGGCCCCTGCCGCATTCGATAGCCTTTCCTGAATTCCGTTGGGGTGCCCTTTGCCGGGCTGAGAGGTCGAAAGACCAACCCATCGAACCTGATCCGGGCAATGCCGGCGTAGGGAACGGAGCATACGCGACAGGCCAATCCACGGCCCGCACGCCCCCCGTTTCCCGCGCACGTTCCCGCAAGCCGCCGTCGGTCCATCCGGCGGCACCCTTCCTGTCGCATACCGCGACGCAACCGGAGACCGCACATGTTCCGCACGGCCCTCGCCATCCTTGCCCTCACCGCTCTGCCCGCCTTGGCGCAAGACCGCATGACGCTGGTGCTCGACTGGTTCGTGAACCCCAATCACGGGCCAATCATCATCGCGAAGGAAAAGGGCTATTTCGCCCAAGAGGGGCTGGAGGTTGAGGTGATCGCCCCCGCAGACCCCGCCGATCCCCCCAAGATGGCGGCGGCGGGGCGGGCGGATCTGGCCATTTCCTACCAGCCGCAACTGCACCTGCAACGCGCCGAAGGATTGCCGCTGGTGCGCGTGGGTACGTTGATCGCCACACCCCTGAACTGCCTTCTGGTGTTGAAGGACGGCCCCGTTGCCAGCATCGCTGATCTGAAGGGCCGCAAGATCGGCTATTCCGTCGCGGGCGTGGACGAGGCGATCCTGACCGCGATCCTTGCCCCCCACGGGCTGACGCTGGCAGATGTCGAACTGGTGAACGTCAACTGGTCGCTGTCGCCCGCGCTGATGGCCGGGCAGGTCGATGCGGTTATCGGCGCCTCGCGCAATTTCGAGCCGAACCAGATGGCCGTCGAAGGAATTGAAGGGCGGTGCTTCAATCTGGAAGAGGAGGGCGTGCCCGCCTATGACGAACTGATTTATGTGGCCAATCCCGCCACGATGGACCGGGGCAAGATCCGCCGCTTCCTGCAGGCCACGGAACATGCCACCCAATACATCGTGAATCACCCCGAGGAGGCCTGGCAAATCTTTGCCTCGACCGCCCCCGAACTGAATGACGAATTGAACGCCCGCGCCTGGAAAGACACGCTGACCCGCTTCGCCTTGCGTCCGGCAGCGCTGGATTCCGGGCGTTATGTGCGGTTCGAGGCGTTTCTGGCGGCCGCGGGCCTCGTGCCCGGCGGAAGGCCCGTATCCGATCTGGCGGTCGACCTTGGCGCCGAGTGACACGCCCCCCGGCCTTGTCCTGTCGGGCGAGGTGAGGATCGGCGACGCGCCCTTGCTGCGCGGCCTCGATCTTGTGGCGCCCAGCGGGATGTGGACCTGCCTTCTGGGCGCGTCCGGGGTTGGCAAGTCCACCGTCCTGCGGCTCTTCGCCGGGATCGCGGACGGGGTCACGCTGCGGGGCGCAGTGCGCGCCAGCGACGGTCTGCCACTCAAAGGCCGTGTCGCGATGATGGCGCAGGCGGACATGCTGCTGCCTTGGCTTACCTTGCGCGACAATGTGCTTTTGGGTGCGCGGCTGCGGGGCGAGCCGCCCGATCCGGCGCGCGCCACGGCGATCCTTGAAGAGGTGGGCCTCATCGCCTTTGCCACCCGCAAGCCCGGCGCCTTGTCGGGGGGCGAGCGGCAGCGCGTTTCGCTGGCGCGCGTCTTGATGGAGGATCGCCCGGTCGTCCTGCTGGACGAGCCGTTTTCGGCACTCGATGTCGCCACGCGGGCAAGGATGCAGGATCTGGCCGCAACCTTGCTGCGCGGACGCACGGTCCTGCAAGTGACGCATGATCCCGCCGAGGCGGCCCGGATGGGCGACAAGATCCATGTGCTGACAACCGATGGCCTTCTGGCCGCCGATCCGCCATCCGAGCCCGCCCCGCGTGCCCCCGACGCGCCGGGCACGCTGGCCGCAACAGGGCGTCTGACGCGGCTTTTGATGGAACACGCCGCATGACAGCGCTGCGCGCCCTTCTTGGTGCGGGCGTCCTGCTTTGCCTCTGGCAGGGGATCGTCTGGTTCTGGCAGATCCCGCCCTTCATTCTGCCCGGCCCCCTGCGCGTGGCCGAGGCGCTGTGGGCCAACCGCGCGCTGATTGCGGATCACGCAGGGGTCACCGCCACGGAAGTGCTGGCAGGGCTGGTGCTGGGCGGGGCGCTTGGCTGGATATCGGCGGTGGGGCTTGCACGCTCGCCCCTCGCGCGGTCGATTGTGCAGCCCGTCATGGTGCTGAGCCAGGCCGTGCCGGTCTTTGCGCTGGCCCCGATCCTGACGCTGTGGCTGGGATACGGGATCGGGTCGAAGATCGTGATGACGATCCTGATCATCTATTTCCCCGTCACCTCATCCTTCCTCGACGCTCTGCTGCGCACACCCCCGGGCCTTCTGGCGCAGGCCCGCGTCATGGGCGCGTCCGAGGGTCGCATCCTGTGGCACCTGCGCATTCCAGCGGCGCTGCCGGGGTTTTTGTCGGGCCTCAAGCTCGCCGCAGTCTATGCCCCTATCGGGGCCATCATCGGCGAGTGGGTGGGGGCGTCGCGCGGACTTGGCTATCTGATGCTGTTGGCCAACGGGCGCACCAAGACCGACCTGATGTTCGCGGCCCTCGCCGTGCTTGCCGTGCTGGCGGTCGCGCTGCACGTGGCCGTTGGCCGCGCGGCGGATGCGTGGCTCCGGCGGCGCGACGCCTGAGAATTCGCGGTTGTGGCGCCGGTGCGTCGGGGGCATCCTGACGGCCACGCCCGTGGGAGGAGCAGACATGAAGACGATCAAGGGCCCTGCCCTGTTTCTGGCCCAGTTCGCGGGCGACGACGCCCCGTTCAACACATGGCCCGCCATCACTGCATGGGCCGCAGATTGCGGCTATGTGGGTGTGCAGGTGCCAAGCTGGGACAAACGGCTCTTCGACCTTGACCTTGCCGCCACATCCACCGGTTATTGCGACGAATTCAAGGGGATCGCCGCCGACAGCGGTATCGCGGTGACAGAGCTTTCCACCCACCTGCAGGGCCAGCTTGTCGCCGTCCATCCCGCCTATGACGAGGCGTTCGACGCCTTCGCCGACCCCGCAGTGCGCGGCAATCCTGCGGCGCGGCAGGCCTGGGCCGTCAGCCAGATGGAAATGGCGCTGGCCGCGTCGCAAAACCTTGGACTGACCGCCATGGCCAGCTTTTCAGGCGCGTTGGCCTGGCCCTTCATCTACCCTTGGCCGCAACGCCCCGCGGGCCTGATCGAGACGGCATTCGACGAACTCGCACGGCGCTGGCGGCCGATCCTTGACCGGGCAGAAGAGAATGGGGTGGATATCTGCTACGAGATCCATCCCGGCGAGGACCTGCACGACGGGGTCACCTATGAGATGTTCCTCGAACGTGTCGGCACCCATCCCCGCGCCCGGATGCTCTATGATCCGTCGCATTACCTGCTGCAGGGCCTCGATTACCTCGACAATCTGGATATCTATGCGGACCGGATCGGGATGTTCCATGTCAAGGACGCCGAGTTCAATCCAACCGGGCGGCAGGGGGTCTATGGCGGCTATCAGCCATGGGTGGACCGTGCGGGCCGCTTTCGCAGCCTTGGCGACGGGCAGGTGAATTTCGGTGCGATCTTTTCCAAGCTGGCGGCACAGGATTTCGCGGGCTGGGCGGTGGTGGAATGGGAATGCGCGCTGAAACACCCCGAGGATGGTGCCCGCGAAGGCGCCGCCTTCGTGCGCGATCACATTATCCGCGTCACACCCCGCGCATTCGACGATTTCGCGGGCGACGCGGCTGATCAGGCGCGCAACCGCCGGATGCTGGGGTTGGAGGGCGACGCATGACCCGTTTTTCAGATCGTAAGGGCCCGATCAGCCTTGGCATGGTCGGGGGCGGGACCGATGCCTTCATCGGCGCCGTCCACCGCATCGCGGCCCGGATGGATAACCGCTACCGGCTGGTGGCAGGGGCGCTGTCCTCCACGCCGGATCGGTCGCTTGCCTCCGGCCGGGCACTTGGCTTGCCGGAAGATCGCATCTACCCCGATTTCGAGGCGATGGCGGCGGCAGAGGCCGCGCGTCCTGACGGGATCGAGGCGGTTGCTATCGTGACCCCCAACCACATGCACCTGCCCCCCGCGCAGGCCTTCCTTGCCCAAGGCATCCACGTGATCTGCGACAAGCCGCTGACAGGCACCCTGCCGGATGCCCGCGCGCTGGCAAAGGCTGCGGCGCAGTCGGGGGCGCTTTTCGTGCTTACACATAACTACACCGGCTATCCGATGATGCGCGCCGCGAAGGCGATGGTGGCGGCGGGGCGGCTGGGCGCCCTTCGGCTGGTGCAGATGGAATATGCCCAGGACTGGCTGGCCGACGCGGCGGAAGAGAAGGGATCAAAGCAGGCAGAATGGCGCACCGATCCCGCGCGGTCGGGCGCAGGCGGTGCCATCGGCGATATCGGCACCCATGCGTTCAACCTGATGGGTTTCGTGACCGGTCTGTCGATCGAGGAACTCAGCGCCGATCTGCACCGGTTCGTCGAAGGGCGGCGGCTGGACGACAATGCGCAGATATCCTTGCGGTTGACGGGTGGCGCGCGCGGGGCGATCTGGGCCAGCCAGGTGGCCACGGGCTGCCTGAACGGCCTGCGGATGCGGGTCTACGGAACGCTTGGGGCGCTGGAGTGGGAACAGGAGGCGCCCGAGGTCTTGTGGTTCTCGCAACCCGGCGGGCAGCGCCAGCGCCTTGTGCGGGGCACGGCCGCGGCGATTGCTGCGGGCGAAACATCGTCGCGCGTGCCTGCGGGACACCCCGAGGGCTATCTGGAAGGCTTTGCCACGATCTACACCGAGGCCGCCGATGCCATCGTTGCCCACCGGTCCGGGCAGCACACAGAGACGCTGCTGCCGACCGTGGAAGACGGGCTGGCCGGGGTTGCGTTTGTCGATGCCTGCGTGCGGTCGTCAGCGGCAAATGCAGCATGGACGCGGCTTGACTGACGGCGCCGGTTGCCTTGCCATCCCGAACCATCCTGGCGCCTTGCGGCACCGCCCTGAACCGACCTTGTAGCGAGGACACGATGCCTGCCTATTTCGTCTGCACCATGACCGTCCATGATCCCGAAACGTATCGCCAATACACGGCGCTTACCCCGGCCACATTGGCGCGCTACGGCGGGCGTTTCCTGACCCGGGGCGATCCGGTGGAAACGGTGGAGGGCGGGCCGGATTTTGCCGAGCGGATGGTGATCCTTGAATTCCCGGACCGGGCCGCCGCGCTCGCCTGGCACGCCGATGCCGATTATCAAAGCGCCTCGGCCTTTCGCCGGGCATCCTCGACCGGGCGGATGATCCTGCAGGAAGGGCGCGGCAATACCGCCGACCCCGATCCGAAGGTCTGAGCGGATGCCACGCCCCGCCTTCGCCCGCTGGCTAGATCAGACCAACGACGTAACGCAGCTTTTCCTTGCGGCGGGGCAGATACCCGACCTCATTAACATGGCAGGCGGCCTGCCCGACGCCGCCACCTGGCCGGTCGGCGATCTGGCGGCACTGGCGGCCGAGGCCGTGGCGCGGCACCCGGCCGAGGCGCTGGGCTACAGCCCCATCGACGGCCTGCCCGCCTTGCGCGACCTGATCGCCGCGCGGTTCAGCGCGCCGGGGCTGACCCTCGGCCGCAAGAACGTGCTGATCACCACCGGCGGGATGCAGGGGCTGGACCTTATGGGCAAGGTGCTGCTGGAGGAGGGCGGGCTGATCGCCGCGCAGTCACCCGCCTATCTGGGCGCGCTCGATGCCTGGCGGCCCCGCTTGCCACGCTACCGCCCGATGACGCTGGAAGCAGCGGGATTTGATCCGGTGGCGGCCCTGACGGGCGCGCAGTTTGCCTATACCGTGCCCAACTTCTCGAACCCCACGGGGCGGCTTGTGGGGCTCGGGGCGCGGCAGGCGCTGGTCGCGGCGGCGGAGGCGACGGGGACGTGGCTGGTGGAAGATGATCCCTACGGCACGCTTTACTATGACACTGCCCCCCTGCCCCGGATGCTGACCCTGTCAGGCACGGCTGGCCCCGGGGTCTATGACGGCCCGGTGGTCTATATGGGGACGCTTTCGAAAGAGGTGGCGCCGGGGTTGCGACTGGGCTGGGTGATCGCCGCGCCGGGGATGATCGAGGCGCTGACGATGGCCAAGCAAGGGTCCGACATGTGCACGAGCGGGCTTTGCCAGCGGATCGCGATTGAGGCCTTCGCCTCGGGTCTGGCAGACCGCATCCTGCCCGCCACGCTGGACCTTTACCGCAGCCGCAGGGATGCGCTTTGCGATGCGATGGACCGGCATCTGTCTCCCTGTTTCGATTGGGAGGTGCCGTCAGGCGGCATGTTCGTCTGGGCGACGGCGAAGGATCCGGATCTCGACACCGATCTTCTGCTGCGGCAGGCGATGGCGGCGGGGGTCTGCATCACGCCGAGCAGCGTGTTCGACCCCGAAGGCAAGAACCGCAGCGCAATCCGGATCAACTTTACCTACAACCCGCCTGAGCGTCTGATGGAGGGGGCGAAGCGGCTGGCGGCGGCGGCGGGGGCGATGCTGCCCGCGCGTGCGGCGCGGCACGGATAGGGGGCGTTTCCGGTGCGCGGACCGTGTCCACACGTGCGACACGTTGGCTGACTATATGTTTCAATAGGTTAGATGAGGTCCGT
>JBBSBE010000010.1:0-53218 GCA_038251625.1 Rhodobacterales bacterium | reverse complement strand
TGCTTGGCGCCGCCGATGACCTGCCGCTGCCCGTCTTCGGCGAGGCCGAGTACCCCGAGGAAACGCGTCTTACCTACCGCTTTCTCGACCTGCGGCGCGAAGGGCTGCACCGCAAGATGATGCTGCGGTCCAATGTCGTGCGGTCGATCCGCAACCGGATGTGGGATCAGGGCTTCAACGAATTCCAGACGCCGATCATCACCGCCTCCAGCCCCGAGGGCGCGCGCGACTTCCTCGTGCCGTCGCGGCTGCATCCGGGCAAGTTCTACGCGTTGCCGCAGGCACCGCAGCAGTTCAAGCAGTTGATCATGGTGGCGGGGTTCGACCGCTATTTCCAGATCGCGCCCTGTTTCCGCGACGAAGACCCCCGCGCCGACCGCTCGCCGACCGACTTCTATCAGTTGGATGTGGAGATGAGTTTTGTCGAACAGGAGGATGTGTTTGCCGCCGTGCAGCCCGTCATTCAGGGGCTGTTCGAGGAGTTTGCGCCGAGGAAAAAAGTGGATGCGGACTGGCCGCTGATTTCCTACCGCGACAGTCTGCTGTGGTATGGGTCCGACAAGCCCGACCTGCGCAACCCGATCAAGATGCAGGTGGTCAGCGAGCATTTCGCGGGTTCGGGCTTTGCGATCTTCGCGAAACTGTTGGAGCAGGAAGGCACCGAAATCCGCGCCATTCCGGCACCCACAGGTGGCAGCCGCAAGTTTTGCGACCGGATGAACGCCTTTGCGCAGGCGCAGGGGCTGCCGGGGATGGGGTACATCATCTGGCGCGAAGAAGGGTATGGGGAAGGTATAGTATTTGATGCCATAGCCAACCCTCAGGAAAAAGGCGAAGCGAAAGAAGCTTGGCATGAGCGAATTGCGCGCAAGCTGGGTCAATGGTCAACCAAAGTTTTGGCCGTAGGACCTTTGGCCAAAAACATCGGCCCGGAGCGCTCCGAAGCCATACGCCAACAACTGAATCTCGGCTTGGGCGACGCCGCCTTCTTCCTGGGCGGCAAGCCAGAAACGTTCGAGGCCGTCGCGGGACGTGCGCGGAACGAGATCGGGCGGGAACTGGGGCTGACGGAAACGGATACCTTCCGCTTCGCCTGGATCGTCGATTTCCCGATGTACGAGAATACCGACGATGGCAAGATCGACTTCAGCCACAACCCCTTCTCCATGCCGCAAGGGGGCCTTGAGGCGCTCAACGGCGACCCGCTCAAGGTCCATGCCTACCAGTATGACCTCGCCTGCAACGGGTATGAACTCATCTCGGGCGGCATTCGAAACCACAAACCCGAGATCATGTTCAAGGCCTTCGAGATCGCGGGCTACCCCAAGGACGAGGTGGAAAAGCGCTTTGGCGGCATGGTCAAGGCGTTCCGCTACGGCGCGCCGCCCCACGGAGGCTGTGCGGCGGGGATCGACCGGATCGTGATGCTGCTGGCCGATGAGGCGAATATCCGCGAGGTCATCATGTTCCCGATGAACCAGCGCGCGGAAGACCTGCTGATGGGTGCCCCCTCCGAACCCACCAACGCGCAGTTGCGCGAGTTGAACCTGCGGGTCCTGCCGAAAGAGGCCTGATACGTTGGCGCGGCGGGCTTGAACGCCGTTCCTGCCGCTTTCCGTCGGGCAAGCCCCTTGGCTATGGCAAGGGGTCGCCAGGCCGCATGATCAAACGTGCGGGTTTCCGCGCCAGTCTTCGCAAGTGTCTCTCGTCGCGCATGCAGGCTGGCCGCGTTTGCGCTAGGTTCTGCCCACTATGAGAACAAAGGGAAACCGCATGATTCCGCGCGCCGAACTGGCCGCCTTTCGATTTGGTGACGGTCTGCCCACTCCGGCAGAGGCGGGCGATCCCGATGCAATCATGGCCGCTCTGGCTGCGCCGGACCGGATGGCCACGCTCTACCCAGCCCCCGACCTTGCGACTGCAAGCGCCTTCCGGGCCCGGGTGGCTGAGGCCGGGGCCGCCTACAGGGCAGACCGGTCCGAGGCGAAGAAGGCCGATTTCGCTGCCGTTGTGCGAGAGGGCCGCATCGCTGCCCTGCGCTCTGCCGCTGCCGCGATGGCGCGCACGCTCGACACGCCGCTCCCCTTTCGCGAGCGGCTGGTGCGATTTTGGGCCGATCATTTTTCGGTCAGGTCGAAATCACGCCAGCAGATGCTTTTCCCGTCTGCCCTTGTTGAAGATGCGATCAGGCCGCATCTGGACGGACGGTTCGCCGATCTTTTGCGCGCTGTGACGCTGCATCCTGCGATGCTGGAGTACCTCGACCAGGCGTCCTCGGTCGGGCCGGGCTCGGTCGTGGGCCAGCGGCGCAAGCGCGGGATCAACGAAAACCTTGCGCGGGAACTGATGGAGTTGCACACGCTGGGTGTCGGCGCGCACTACAGCCAGAGCGACGTGACCGAACTTGCCGAACTTTTGACCGGCGTGACCGTCTCGCCCGACAGCGCACAGGTTTTTCGCGCCAACATGGCGGAACCCGGGGCCGAAACGGTGCTGGGGCAGCGGTACGACGGCGAGGGGATGGCACCCATCCTGCGGGCGCTCGACGATCTGGCGGCGCGGCCCGAGACGGCGCTGCACCTCGCGCGGAAGATGGCGGTGCATTTCGTCTCGGACACGCCGGATCAAGGCCTGGTGGACGCAATGGCGGCGGCCTTTCGCGCATCCGAGGGTGATCTCTCGGCCGTCTATCGCGCGATGCTGGACCATCCCGCAGCTTGGGCTCCGACCTTGCAAAAGGTCCGGCGTCCGGTCGATTTCGTGACGGCCGCGCTGCGGGGCATGGGTGTTACCGGTGCTGCAATCACCGGCATGCCGGACGCCGCTTTTCGCCGGATGATCCTTGCCCCGATGGCATCCATGGGCCAGCCCTATCAGGCGCCACCGGGGCCCAACGGTTGGCCAGAGGCAGCAGAGGCATGGATCACGCCACAGCTTCTGGCGGCACGTGTGAACTGGGCGATGACGGTGCCCAGTGCGCTGCTGGACGCATTGCCAGAGCCGGGGGCGTTGGCCGCACGGGTCTTGGGGGCGGCAGACGATGGCAGCGTGGCATGGGCCGCCGTAAGGGCAGAAACGCGGGCCGAGGGCGTGGGGCTGATCTTTGCCTCACCCGCCTTCAACCGCCGCTAGGCAGGGGGACAAGGGAAATGGATCGGCGCATCTTTCTGCGGGGTCTTGCGGGGCTTGGTTGCACCGCCGCCGCGCATCCCTGGCTGACCACCATCACGATGGCCGAAGCGGCGGCTGACGGCGGGTCGCCCCTGGGCGAGGCGCGCCTTGTGGTGATCATCCTGCGCGGCGCGATGGACGGGCTTGACGTGGTGCGCCCTGTCGCCGATCCGCTTTTCGCGCAGTTGCGCCCCACGCTTGGCGCAGGCGATCCGGCACTGCACCTTGGCGACCGGTTCGGTCTGCACCCGGCGCTCGCGGGCCTTCTGCCGCTCTGGTCCAAGGGCGAGCTTGGCTTTGCGCACGCCGTATCCACCCCTTACCGCGACAAGCGCAGCCACTTCGACGGGCAGGATATTCTTGAGGCCGGGACGGGCGCGGACGTGCCAAGTTCGGCGCATCGGGACGGATGGATGAACCGGATGCTGCAGGCAGTGCCGGGCCTCAGGGCCGAAACGGCCTTTGCCGTGGGCCGCGACGCGCTGCCCCTTCTGGCCGGTGCGGCGCGGACAATGAGCTGGACACCGGACGCGAGGCTGCCCCTGACCGCCCAAAGCCAGCTGCTGCTGGAACGCATCTGGCACGAAGACCCCCTCTTTCGAGATAGCGGCGGCGAGGCGATCACGCTTGCCGCCGAAGCCGCAGATGCGCCGGACGTGGCCACGGACGGCGACGGCGAGATGTCGATGCCCGCAACGCCGCAACCAAAGATCAAGGGATTTGCCCAGATCGACGGACTTGTCGATTTCGCAGCGTCCCGTCTGCGCGGGGCCACGCGAATCGTGGCCTTCAGCCAAACGGGATGGGATACACACCGCAATCAGGCGGGGGCAATCGGCGCGCCCTTGGGCCAGTTGCAGCGCACGGTGCTGCGGCTGAAAGGCAGCCTTGGCGCCGATGTGTGGGGCAAGACGATCCTACTGGCCATGACCGAATTCGGGCGCACAGCCGCCGAGAACGGCACGAAAGGTACCGATCATGGCACGGCCGGCGTGATGCTGATGGCGGGCGGCGCGCTGAAAGGGGGCCGCGTGATGGGGCGTTGGCCCGGCCTTGCAGAGGCTGATCTTTACGACCGGCGCGACCTGATGCCCACGTCAGACGTGCGCGGCTGGGCGGCTTGGGCGATGCGGTCCCTCTATGGCTTTGACCGGGGGGTGTTGGAGCGTGCCGTTTTCCCGGGCCTCGACATGGGCGAAGACCCCCGGCTGCTGCTGTGATCGGCACGCCTTGCGCCTGCGCGCGGGCCGCCCGATAAACGGTTGGGTAAACCGGGGGGGTGACATGCGTGACATCTGGGCGGACGTCCCGAACTGGACACCGCCGCCAACGCCGGAGTGGGCCGGGATGACCGGACATTGGGTGGCGCTCGAGCCGCTTGACGCCGAACGCCACGCCGAAGACCTGCACCGCGCCAACGCGCCCTTCCCTGCGCTTTGGGATTACCTGCCTTACGGCCCGTTTCGCGATGCCGACGCTTACGGCGACTGGATGGCGCGCAACACGGGGGCAGGCGATCCGATGTTCTTTGCGCTGCGCGACCGGCTGACGGGCCATTGTGGCGGCGTCGCCTCTTACTTGCGGATCTTCCCCGAGGCCGGATCGATCGAGGTGGGGCATATCTGCCTGTCGCCGGAAATCGCGGGGCGGCGCACGGCGACCGAGGCCATGGCGCTGATGATGGGGCGGGCGTTTGCGCTGGGATACCGGCGCTACGAATGGAAATGCAACGCAGCAAACCTGCCGTCGCGCCGGGCGGCGGCGCGGCTGGGGTTCAGCTTTGAAGGCGTGCACCGGCAGGCGGGTGTCGTAAAAGGGCGCAACCGCGATACGGCATGGTTTTCGGTGCTGGATGGCGAATGGCGGGGGGTGCAGGCAGCGCTGAACGCCTGGCTTGATCCGGGCAATTTCGATGATGCGGGCCAACAACGGCATAGCCTTTCGGCACTGACCGCCCCGCTCTTGCAGGCCCGCGATCCCGCCCTTGGCTAGACCGGCCCGCCCGCCCAGACAGCCGGGGCAAGGCCGCGCAGGGAATTGCCTGCCCAAAGCCGGACGTCCGGCAGATCAAGACCCATCAGCACCGCCTCACGGCATCCACCACTGGCCAGCATTTCGGCCCGCAGGACACCGGGCAGCAGGCCGGAGGCAAGCGGCGGGGTGCACAGTCCCTGCCCCGCATCGAAGAAAAGCGTGGTGATCGTGCCGTCGCAAACCTCGCCACGTTCGTTCATGAACACCGCTTCGTCCAGATGGCCGGGCAGCGCCGTGCGGGCAGCATCATAGGACGCCCGCCGGGTGGATTTCAGCGTCAGCCAGAGATCGCCGGATTGAAGCCGCGCCTGCGCAAGCCCCAACCGCCAGCACGCCACGGGCGCAGGCATCGGCGCGGTCGTCACCTCCAGCGCCCCGTCGGCGGCGCATGTAAGGCGGATGCGCCGTGGCGATGTGCGCACAGCGGCCCGCAACACCCTTTCCGCAGCACTGCCGTCAAAGACCCACCCAAGCGCCCCAGCCCCGCGTGCCATGCGGCCCATGTGCAGCGAAAGGCGAAGGAACCCGATGCCATCCCAGCCCAGCGTCTCGATCAGCCGCAGGTCGGGATCGGCTAACGCGGTCGCGTGAAGCGGGCTTTCCACAGCGCCTCCTCCCACTCGCCATCTGCCGTGCTGTCGGCCACGATGCCACCGCCGACGCCAAACGTCACATCCTGCCCGATGATCGAAAGCGTGCGGATCGCCACGTTGAAAGCCGCGTCGCCCGATGGCGCCATCCACCCCAGCGCCCCGCAATAGACGCCACGCGGGGCGTGTTCGACCTCGTGAATGATCTCCATAGCCCGGATTTTCGGCGCCCCGGTGATCGAGCCGCAGGGGAAAAGCGCCGCTGCCAGCCGCGCCATCCCCGGCGGATCGGCCAGCGTTCCGGTGATGGCGGATGACATCTGGTGGACCGTCGAAAACGCCTCGACCTTGAACAATTCCGGCACGGAGACGCTGCCGACGCGGGCGATCCGCCCAATATCGTTGCGCAAAAGATCGACGATCATCAGGTTTTCGGCGCGTGCCTTCTCGCTGGTGTAGAGCGCCTCTGCCAGGGCCGCATCCTCGGCCGCATCCGCACCACGCGGGGCCGTGCCCTTCATCGGCCTCGCCCGCACGGAACGGCCCTCGACCGCGACGAACAGTTCCGGCGACATTGACACCACCACCGGCGCCATCCCCAGATCGGCGTAACCGCCAAAGCCCACATGCCCGCGCGCCTTCAGCCGCGCGTAAAGGCCAAGCGGCGTGCCGGTCAGTTGCGCTTTCATCGGGAAGGTCAGGTTGACCTGATAGCAATCGCCCGCCGCGATATAGGCCGCGATTGTGTTGAAGGCCCGGTCGTAATCGGCGCGGTCGATGGCCGGAGCGATGCCCGAAAGGGACCCCTCGCCCGCAACCTCCCCCACGGGTTCAGGCGCGCGGAAGGCGCCAAAAGCCATAAGCGGCCCGTTGCGCCGGCCGGGCATCAGCGGCGCAAGGCGCGGCTCCATCGCATAGCCCGCCTCATACGCCAGATAGCCCGCAACCCAGAGCCCCTTTGACCGCAGCTCATCCAGCCGCGCCAGCGCCGGCCCCACCTCGGCCACGGTATCGGCGCGGACGACAGCCTCGGCGCCGGAAAAGCGCACAGGCGTGCCTTTGGGGCCGTGATCAAGAAGGACAAGGGATGTCATGCTGCGGCTCTAGCACCCGGCCATGGGCGACAACAGTCTGGTCGCGACAGGCCGCGTCGCGGCGGCGAAGTCAGAACGGGCGGGTGACATTGCCGGAATAGAAGAACATCCCCAGCCCAAGTGCAAAGACGATCTGCCCCGCCACTGCATGCAGGATCACCGCCATGGGAAACGATCCGCGCCGGGCATAGGCCCATGCGAATGCGATGCCGCCGAAGAATGTCATCCCGGCGACGATGACGGACCAATACATCAGATGCGCAAAGGAAAAGAGCACCGCATTCAGAACGATCGCCGCCGTTCCGTCCGGCAGGATCGCCCCGTAGCGGCGAAAGAACAGCGGACGGAAGACCAGTTCCTGCGGAAGGGCGGAAAGGATCGGATAGAAGACAAGGATCAGAAGCAAAAGCGGCCATCGCTCGCGCGCGAAGGCCAGCACGTCGCCACCTTGGGTAGTGGCATAGGAAACCGCCAGCGCGCAGACAAACGTGATCGCCGCAAAGCCCGCCACGACGCGCCAGTCGATCGTCCCTTGCAAGAGATCAGACCACTGAAATCCTTCTGTGCGATGCAAAAGGATCACCCCTACGGCAGTGGCGGCGAAAAGTGCCGGAAACATCGTACCCGGCGGCAGCACGACCGCGATCAAAAGCGGCACAGCGACGAAAAGCCCCAGAAACTCGACCCAGAGGCGTAAGCGCCGCCCCTCGGTACTGGTATCGGCCAATGTCATGCGGACGCCCCTTCATGCTGCTCTGCGGCAATATAGGGGCGCCGTTGGGCCGGAACAGGTCAGCCCCGGTCGATACGCGCCTGATAGCAGTTGTTGCGCGCAGACCGGACGTGGACATAGGCCACGCGCGGGTCGGACAGCAACATTTCCGCCCGCGCGGGAATGCCGATGGTCGGCGTCACGGCGCCGGTTCCATAGACGATCCGGTCATCATCCCCGTATCCGCGCAGGATGTAATCGGGCGACGACAGCACCTGCGGAATTGCCGCCCCGCCACCCGCTTCGCACGCATCGCCGCACAGAAAGATCGGCCCCGTCTCGGCATAGGGTTGCAGCGCGGGGAAAGGCCGATGCGCCAGAACCAGCATCGGGGCACCGGCTGGGATATCCATCAGACAATGGCGGCAGGGGTTTCCATGACCGTCCGACACCTTGCGCTCGGGCACCAGGCCATAGGCATCGGCACCGCCAGACTGATAGTGAAGGGCGGTTTCGGTCGGGATCGGGGAAAAGCGGATTGGCATGGCAAGGCTCCTTTGGCTGCCCGAGCCTTGTCTCAGCAGACCCATGCCCACGCGACCCGGACCTTGCGCATTGCTACGCGGCCGGCGCCAACATCCGCCCCAGGGGCCGCCCCCCAAGGATGTGCATATGGTAATGCGGCACTTCCTGCACCCCCGCCTCGCCCGCGTTCGATATGGTGCGGTATCCTCCGTGCCCTTCACCGGGGCTCACACCCATCATCGCGCAGACCTGCGCCGCAGCGCGGTGGAAATCGGCGATCTCTTCCGTGCTGGCCTCGGCCGCGAAGTGATCGAAGGCCACATAGGCGCCCTTCGGGATCACCAGAACATGCACCGGGGCCTGCGGCCGGATATCGTGGAAGGCAAGCGTATGCGCGGTTTCCAGTACCGTTTTGTTGGGTATTTCGCCGCGCAGGATGCGGGCGAAGATGTTGCCGGTGTCATAGGCGTAGGGCATGGGCATCAATCCACGAAAAGATAGTCGGTTTCGGCGATCTTGCGCGCCCGCTCTGGCGGCACGCCCAGGAACTCTGCCAGTGCCACGGTGTTCTCGTCCACCCCTGCTGCCTGACGCACCCGGAAAAGACCAGCCAGATCGGCATCGCGCAGGCGGTCGGATTCGAAACGCACATCATAGCGGATCGTGGGCAAGAGGCGGTTCAGCGTTTCTTCGGGCGTCCTGTCGCCTGCCAATCCCACGCGCCGGGCATGGCCCAAGAGGTAGTCATCGGTGAAATCGCACTCTACCTCCAGGAACCTTGTCTTCGCCTTGTCAGAGGCAAAATCCTGCATCAACTCTACATTCGCAGGGTCGATGCACAGCACCAGATGGTCGCTCTGCCAATAATCAAACAGCATCCGCACCAGAGCCCGCCGGTGGCGCGTGCGCTTTTCAAGCGTGGACTGGATCCCCCCCAGATCGGGCAGCGGGGAAGATCCTTCGTTGAAGATGTATTCGACAGCGGGATAGTTGGTTTCCTGCCGTACACGCTCTACCAGCCGCTTGGCGACGTGCCATTTCTTGCAGACCACCATCAGAAGCGTCCGCTCGCGCCCAAGGCTGGCCTCGGTTTCCCAAAACCTGGGCGCGAACCGGCGCCCGATGCGGCCCCTGCCAGTCAGGAAGGTGAAAAGGCTCTGCCCCTCGTTCGAGATCGGAAAGCGCACGCCGGTGGCGGCATAAAGCTGGCCAAGGCGGGTCTTGAGGTCCTGCGCATCCTGGCTGATCTTGCGCGCAAACAGGTAATCCTGGCTGATCAGCAGGTCATAATTGTCGTTGTAGAACGTCAACGGCATGCCGTAATCGGTGAACATCAGGAACGTCAGCGTGCGGCTGCGGATCTCGTTCTCCGGCACGAGGTGGCGCACGAGCGTTTGAAAGAACGTCTCGTCGGGGATCCATGTTGTTCGAAAAAAGCGCAGCACATCGCGCCGCGCGGCGCAGAAATCGAGGATGGCTTCGATCGTGCGGCGCCGCAGACACCACCACTGGCTGCCGATCTGCATGGCGATATCGCCGGGCACCTTACGCTCCAGCCCCAAGCGGCGCTGGATGTTCATCGAGGCATAGAACAGCCGCTTGCGGTTACGCTCGTTGAACCAGTGGCGATAAATCAGACGCTCTTCCTTGATGCCGGTTCTGATCCAGTCGGACTTGAAGAAATCAAAACTTTCAATAAAATCAGCATCTTCGCGGTCCAGAAAGGCATGGGCATATTCAGCCGACTTGATCGGCATGCAGTCGCCCGACAGCATGTAAAAATGCGTGGCGCGGGGAAATGCCTCCACTGCGGCTTGCACCGCCAGAAGGGTCGCGCCGACCAGGCTCCACTCGCCCCACCCGCACTTCAGCCGCCGCCGCGCGAATGTGACACCCGGATTGGATTCGAGCGCCGCGCGGATGCGATCATAATCGGCGGGAAGGGCACGGGCATCAAAGTGGATCGATACGAAATCGCCCGCCGCCGTCAGCCGCCGGGCCTGTGCCACGATCCCTTCAGGATCTTTATGGCACAACAGGATGTAGGCGATCTTTGCCATCCGGGAAACGCGCTTGCCTCTGCCGCTCGACTGTTTCGGTAGTTAGCTTTATCGAACCTTGAAATGACAGGGCTTGTTTGCTTTTTTGTGCGCCATTGTCTGGAACCTGCCATAGCTGGACGGGTTTAGACAAACGCAGGTATCAAAGGATTGTGGTGATGGGTTTTCCCGGAACATGGATGACGGAAAGCGGCAGCGTCATCTACCGGGTGGTGCCCAAATGCGCCTGCTCGACCATCGGGCAGATCATGTTCTACGCCGATCATGGGCGCTTCTTCGACGGCGACATCCACGATGCGACGTCTGGCATGCA
Source organism: Rhodobacterales bacterium (assembly GCA_038251625.1). Taxonomy (GTDB): domain Bacteria; phylum Pseudomonadota; class Alphaproteobacteria; order Rhodobacterales; family Rhodobacteraceae; genus JBBQXK01. Next base: position 42,719 of record JBBSBE010000010.1, on the reverse strand, counting down.
TAAATGGGCGATCGAACCCAGCCAGCCATTGATAGAAAAGGCGGTCAAGGGCCACAAAACCTATGCCTTCACCTGTGTCCGCAACCCCTATACCCGCGTGCTGTCATCGTTCTTCGACAAGATCTGCGGCATCCAGCGCAACGGCAAGCGGTATCGCGGCAACCTTGTACCGCTTCTGACGCAGAAGTACGGGATTGATGTCGGCGGGCCGGACGGCACACAGGAATTCGATCAGGTCGCCAGTTTCCGGCGTTTCCTTCTGTTCGTGCGCGATACGATCCGCTGGAAAAAGCCGATGGAGCCCGACATCCACTGGTCCGCCATGGCAGGCCATATCTCGACCTTCATCGTAAACGGCGGGCGCTACGACCAGATCTTCTTCACGGAAGAATTCAACGCAGGCATGCAGGTCGTGGTCAACCACATGAAGCCAAAGCACATGATCGACCTGAAAACGATTCCCCGCTTCAACGAAAGCGAAGGCCACGGGCCAAAGCGGCTGCATCCCGTGGAGGACTACTTCGACGATCTGTCACGGCATCTGATGTGGGAAATCTACAAGCGCGATTTTCAGCTTTTCCACTACGATTTCGACAACCCCGCCAACAAGATGCCGCTGGGCGATGTTGATCTGGCCGAGGTGCACGCCAAACTGGGCGAGTAGACCGCGTAAACCGCCCTAAACCTGTGTCGGGTAAGCTTCAACCTACGCGATAGGCCGCAAGTTTATGGCCGGATCGTGCCGGGGTTTTCGGCAGACTGGCGCGCATTTTTCCTGCTGATCGCGCATTGCCGATCCAATCCTCTAAACTTATGTAAGATCGGCAATTTTCCGCACAATCCATGGGTTCTGGCGAGGGTTGCACGGGTTCGTGATTGCGCCTTTCTGTGTCGACGCTCGACGCAACCGGGCGTCCAATCCCGCAGGAGCCAACATGGAAACGCAACCTTTGATTGATCTGGCGCGCTACGCGCATCTTCTGTCCGTCGCCCTTGGGTTCGGCGCCGCGATGCTTGCCGATATCCACTTGCTGACCCGTCTCGGGCGTCCGGTGGATGACCGGCTGACGGCGACCCTGTCGCTTTGCCACCGCGTGATCTGGTCCGCGCTGGCGGCAATGTGGCTGACCGGTCTTTTGATGGTCTGGATCCGCACCGGCTTTGAGGCGCAGAATTTCAGCCCCAAACTCGTAAGCAAGATCGTGACGGTCGCGGTGCTGACCGCCAACGCCGTCCTGATCGGGCGCATGGCCATGCCGCTGATGGAGGCCAACGCAGGGCGTAGCCTTATGTGGCTGCCGCTGCCCACCAAACTGCGCCTTGCGGCGCTTGGCGCGGTATCCAGCGCAAGCTGGCTGCTGGCGATGGCCATGGGTGTCAGCAAGGTTCTGGCGGCCAGCGGATGGCCGGTGTTCTTGGTGGCAGAGCCCGCAATCTATGCCATGGGTATCCTCTTTGGCATGTCGGTCATGGGGCTTTTGCACATGGGCGCGAAGATGGCCCCCCCACGGGCGCTGACCCATGACAGTGCCACGCCACCGGATGCCGCGATGGGTACGCTGCTCTTGGTGCGCTGAGCCCGAACGCGCGGCGGGTCAAAGAAGGCCCGCTGCGCGAAACAGAATCTTGAGATCAGTCTCCGGTCGCGCACCGAAGTGCCCGATAACCTCTGCCGCCGCAACACAGCCCATCTGCCCGCTTCGACCAAGCGGCTGGCCCGTCGCCATACCGTAGATGAAGCCCGCGGCAAACTGGTCGCCCGCGCCGGTTGCGTCGACCGGCACCACCATCTTCACCGGCACCACCGCCTCTTCTTCCCCCTGAACAACAATCACGTCATGCCCCGACCGGGTGCAGACCAAAAGGCCAATCTCTGCGGCAGCCAGTTCCAGTGCCGCGGAAAGATCGGTCTGGTAGAGCGAGCACCACTCGTGCTCGTTCCCGATCACATAGTCGAGGTCGCGCACCAGGTGGCGAAAGCCGTCACGGTGCCGGTCCACACAGAACGGATCGCTCAGCGCGATGCCCGCCTTGCCGCCCGCCGCCCGGCACAGCCGCGCCGCACGCTCGAACGCCTCTTTCCCTTTCGGCTTGTCGTAAAGATAGCCTTCCAGAAACAGGATCTGCGCGGCACCAGCCACATCATCTGCCACGTCGTCCGGCCCAAGCTCGGACGAGATGCCAAGATAGGTGTTCATCGACCGCTCGCCATCCGGCGCCACAAAGATCATCGAGCGCGAGGTCGGCAGATCCCCCCCCGGCACCGGCGAATTCACGAAATCGGTGCCGCCATCCGCCATCGACCTAGCATAGAACCGCCCCAGCGCATCGTCATGCACACGCCCGATAAATGCCGTGGTCAGCCCAAGGTTGCCAATCCCCGCCAGCGTGTTGGCAACCGATCCGCCGGGGGCCTGCCGCCGCTCTTTCATCGCGGCGTAAAGCAGTTCGCCCCGCTCACGCTCCACCAGTTGCATGATGCCCTTTTCGATCCCCATCAGCTCCAGAAAGCTGTCATCGGCTTCGGCAAACACGTCCACGATGGCATTCCCGATGCCCACGACCTGATAGGGTTTCAAACGGTTTTCTCCTCATAGGCGCAAAGATCGGCGATCAGGCAATCGGCGCAGCGGGGCTTGCGCGCGGTGCAGATATAGCGCCCGTGCAGGATCAGCCAGTGATGCGAATGCCCCAGATATTCGGCGGGCACGTTATCCTCGATCGCCCGCTCGACCGCCGCCTCATCGCGGCCGGGCGCGATCCCGGTGCGGTTGCCCACCCGAAACACATGCGTATCCACCGCCTGCGCAGGCAGGCCGAACCACATCTGCAACACCACATTCGCGGTCTTGCGGCCGACGCCCGGCAGGCTGATCAGCGCCGCGCGCGAGGATGGCACCTCGCCCCCGAACCGCTCGATCAGCAGTTCGGACAGTCGGATGACGTTCTTGGCCTTGTTGCGGAAAAGGCCGATTGTCTGGATGTAGGGGATCAGCCCCTCGACCCCCAGCGCCGCCATCTTCGCGGGCGTATCGGCCACGGCGAACAGCGCACGCGTGGCCTTGTTGACGCTCACATCCGTGGCCTGCGCCGAAAGCGCGACAGCCACGAGAAGGGTAAAGGCGCTCAGATGCTCCAGCTCGCCCTTCGGTTCGGGCTCTTGTGCGCGAAACCGTGAAAAGATTGCCTGCATCGCGGCATAGGAAAGCTGTGCTGCCATGTTCGGGATATGCCGCAACCGCTGCGGCGCGGCAAGACGAAGGCGCAGAAATCGGGTCGCGGCGGCGGGCGGCAGTGCCTATTCTTCCCGCCAGAAGGAGAAGACCATGACCGATCAATCCCCTGCCTACCACTACCAGGTGATCGCCCGCGCCCTGCGCGAAATCGATGAGGGCGGGCCAGCCCTTACCCTTGAAGGGCTCGCGGGCCGCATGGGGATGAGCCCTGCGCATTTCCAGCGCGTCTTTTCGCAATGGGTGGGGGTCAGCCCCAAGCGTTACCAGCAATATCTGACGCTGGACCACGCCAAGCAGTTGCTGGCCGACCGCTTCACGGTGCTTGAGACATCGCATGCCGCGGGTCTGTCGGGCGGCGGTCGGCTGCACGATCTTTTCCTTCGCTGGGAGGCGATGTCACCCGGCGATTACGCCAAGGGCGGGGCGGGACTTTCGATCCTCTGGGGCTGGTTTGATAGCCCGTTTGGCCCGGCCCTTGTGATGGGTACCGAAAAGGGCATCTGCGGCCTCGCCTTCGCAGCCGAAACGGGCGAGGCGGAGGCGATGGAAGATCTGACCAGCCGTTGGCCACAGGCGCAGTTCGTCGAGGATCCGATGGCCCTGCGCCCATGGGTGTTGGCGGCGTTTGGGGCGACCGGTGGAGAAAGCCCGCTCTACCTGATCGGCGCGCCCTTCCAGATCAAGGTGTGGGAGGCGCTCTTGCGCATTCCAACCGGCCACGTCACCAGCTATTCCGAAATCGCTGGCGCCATCGGCCATCCGCAGGCCGTGCGCGCCGTGGGCACAGCGGTGGGCCGCAATCCGGTCAGTTTCCTGATCCCCTGCCACCGCGCCTTGCGCAAGTCGGGGGGCCTTGGTGGCTATCACTGGGGGCTGCCTGTCAAGCGTGCGATCCTTGCCTGGGAAGCTGCGCGCAGCGACGCGGCCTGAGCGTCATGCGCTGAAACATGCCGATTCCGCGAGGGAACTTCCTGCGCTCACGCGCATTTGGTATGACAGCGGTAATCCCGGCGTACATGCCCGGGTTTCACGCAGAACCGAGGCCCGAGACATGACATTCAGAACATCCATTGCCGTTGCCCTTGCAGGATCGCTTGCCCTGGCGGGCTGCGTCGATACCGGGATCGAACCCGGTTCGCGCGCGCAGACCGGGGCAATCACCGGCGCTCTGATCGGCGGCGCATTTGGTGCCACGCGGAAGGGCGATGACAAGCTTGCCAAGGCCGCGATCGGCGCAGGCATCGGCGCTTTGGCCGGCGGGGCCATCGGGTCCGCGCTCGACCGTCAGGCAGCAGAACTGCGCGGTCAGGTCGGCAACAACGTGCAGATCATCAACGAAGGCAACCAGTTGCGCGTGGTGATGCCGCAAGACATCCTTTTTGCCACCGACAGCGCCACCTTGCAGCCCACGCTGATCCAGGATTTGCGCGCCGTGTCGCAAAGCCTGCTCGACTATCCCAACTCCACCATCCAGGTCATCGGCCATACCGACAATGTGGGCGCAGCCGCCTACAATCAGGAACTGTCGCAGCGTCGTGCGAATTCCGTGGCCAACGTGCTGCGTGATTATGGTGTGCCATCGGGCCGTGTCGTGGCGTTTGGCCGGGGGGAAGATGCACCGGTTGCCTCGAACCTCACGCCGGAAGGGCGGTCGCAGAACCGCCGGGTCGAGATCATCATCCGCCCGAACGTCTGATCGCGACAACCTTAGACGTTGAGAACCGTCCGCATTGGTCATATCACATGACCAATGCGGGAGAGGTGCATGCCGTTCGAGAAAGTTCAGCCTGAGAAACTTGCGCAAAGCGTAGTCCGTCAGATCGAGCAATTGATCCTGCGCGGCATCCTTGTCCCGGGCGAACGGCTGCCCTCGGAACGCGAACTTTCCGATCGCATGGGCGTGTCACGCCCGTCGCTGCGTGAAGCGGTGGCCGATCTTTCCGAGCGTGGTCTGCTGGAAACCAAGGCCAATGCAGGGATTTACGTGGCTCCGGTTCTGGGTTCGGCCTTTTCACCAGCGCTCGTCCAACTTTTCGCGGCACATGACGAGGCGGTCTTCGACTACATTTCCTTTCGCCGCGATATGGAGGGGCTGGCCGCCGAACGCGCCGCACGCTTTGCCTCTGACACCGATCTCAAGGTCGTGGACGCGATCTTTCGCAAGATGGAGGCGGCGCATGGCAAGCGCGACCCGTCCGACGAGGCAGAGCTTGATGCCGCGTTCCACATGGCAATCATCGAGGCCAGTCACAACGTCATCATGCTGCACATGATGCGCTCGATGTATGATCTGCTGAAACGGGGCGTGTTCTACAATCGCCAGATGATGTTCCGCAATCGCATCACCCGCGACACGCTTCTGGGCCAGCATCGCGCCATCCACGAAGCGCTTAGTGCGCGCAACCCCGAAGGCGCACGCACGGCGGTGGAAACACACCTTGATTATGTCGAACGCGCCCTGACCGATCAGCTGCGGTCAGAGCGCAACGAGGGGATCGCGCGGCGCCGGTTCGAACACGAGCGCGCGCGCTAGCAGGTCAGTGCAGCCGCGCGCCAACCTCGGCGATGGACGCATCAACCGAGGACGCCGCCGCCTCCGCCGTCATCTGGCCCTTCAGAATGCCGGCCGCAGCCGCCACAGCCACGGCCACGGCCTGTTCGCGCACTTCACGCACCGCTGCCTGTTCGGCCGATGCGATCCGGTCTTCCGCGGCCGCCAGCCTGCGCGCGATGGAGCGCTGCAATTCCGCCTTAGCTTCGGTTGCCGCAGCGTTTGCCTCATCGCGCGCTTGCGCCACGATGCGGTCGGCCTGGGCCTGCACGTCCTTTTTCTTGCGCTCATAGGAAGCAAGGATCGTCTTGGCCTCTTCCCGCAGCGCGCGGGCTTCTTCCAACTCGCTCCGGATCAGTGCCGAGCGCTTGTCGAGCATGCCGGTCAGCATCCCCGGTACCTTCGCGTAGACCAACACGCCCACGAACAAAACGAACGCGATCAACACGATGAAGTTCGTGTTGCCAAGCGAGATGAACGGCCCGGTCGCGGCCAGTGCGGGGCTCGCGGCAAGGGCCAGAAGGATTGAAAGACGTTTCATCGGCTTATCCCTTCATCTGCGCGGCAACGGCCTTTGCCACATCCTTGGCGTTGGCCTTGCCACCCAAGGCGGCGACAATGGCCTCTGCCGTATCGCGCGCAACTTCCGTCACGCTTTCCACGGCACCGGCGCGGATTTCGGAAATGCTGGCCTCAGAGACTGCCGTACGCTCGGCAATCTCGGCATCGGCCCGCGCGATCGCTGCGGTGAGATCCGCGTCGATTTCGGCCCGCGCCTTGGCAACGATCTTGCCCGCCTCGACGCGCGCTGTCGCCAGCGCATCGTTGTACGCCTTCTCTGCGGCCAGCGACTGCGCCTTAAGGTCCTCGGCAGCAGCCAGATCGTTGATGATCGTCCCGCGACGTTCGGCCAGAACCGATCCGATGCGCGGAAGGGCCACGCGGGTCAGGATCAGGTAGATCGCGACCAGCGCAACCACAAGCCAGAAAATCTGGTTCGGCCAGGTCGAAAAATCCAGTTGCGGCATGCCAACAGCGTGGCCCGCATCTTGGGCCGCCTCTGCCGCTCCGTGCGTTTCGGTTGCCATGCAGGCCTCCGCTCAGGTTGCGCATGAGCCGGGGTTACCCCCCGGCCCGGTGTTCAAGTGTCTGAAATCAGACTGCGAACATCAACAGAAGCGCGATGAGGAACGAGAAGATCCCCAGAGCTTCGGCAAACGCGATGCCGACGAAGAGGTTGGCCATCTGGCCGGGCGCGGCCGAGGGGTTGCGCAGGGCGCCTGCGAGGAAGTTCCCCGCGATGTGGCCCACGCCGATGCCGGCGCCGCCCAGACCCATCGTCGCAAGACCCGCGCCGATGAACTTGCCCATTTCTGCGATATCGCCTTCCATGATGCTACTCCTTTGGAAAGGTTGAATTCTGATGTGTCAGTGATGCGCGCCGCCGACGGCGTCACGCAGATAGACACAGGTGAGGATGGTAAAAACGTAGGCCTGAACGACCGCTACCAGCAGTTCCAGCCCGTAGATTGCGGTGACCGCACCGACAACGACCGGCGACGCCACGGCCAGCGTGGCAAAGCCCGCGATCACCTTGATAACCGCGTGGCCCGCAAGAATGTTGCCTGCAAGTCGAATCGAGTGGCTGACCGGGCGCACGAAGTAAGAGATCACCTCGATCAACGCCAGGATCGGCCGCAGCGCCAGGGGCGCCGATGTGACCCAGAACATGCTGAGAAAACCGATGCCGTTCTTGACGAACCCGAGGATCGTGACAGCCAGAAACACCATCAGCGCCAGCACCACCGTCACCGCGACATGGCTTGTGGTGGCAAAGGACATCGGCAGCAGGCCAAGGAGGTTCGAGAAGAGGATGAACAGGAAAAGCGTCATGATGTAGGGGAAGTATTTCACCCCGTCATGGCCTGTCACTTCTTCCACCATGTTGTGAATGAAGCCGTACAGAAGCTCTGCCACCGACTGGCTGCGCGAGGGCACGATGGCCCGGCGGCGGGTGCCAAGCAGCAAGAGCGCCGCGATGCAGGCCACACAGATCGCCATCCAGAGGGTGACGTTGGTAACGGTGTACCAGTGCACTTCTGTACCACCAAACAAGGGCTTGACGACAAACTGATCCATTGGATGGATCGCAAAGCCGCTGCCGCCCTCTGCCTCGCCCGCCATGTCTACCCTCGTCCGTCAGGGGCGTCGCCGCCCGGTTTTTCGTTCATCGCCTTGGCGGTGCCCATCATCGTGCGCACCCCGCCGGCGAAGCCCAGCAGGCAGAAGATGACAAGGAAGATGGGGCGGGTGGCGAACACATAGTCCAGCCCGAACCCGATCGACAGGCCGAGGAGCATCCCCGACACAAGCTCGATCACCATCCGCCAGGCCATCTCGCCCTGCGAGAATGCCTTGCCTGTTTCGGGTTTGACCGGGGCGGGCTTGCCCTTCGCCTGTGCCAGCCGCGCCTCAAGCGCGCGCAGTCGTTCAGGATCGGGTTCGTCCGCCATCGGCGCCCTCGCAGTTGGCCCTGTACCTAGGGGCAGAGGCCGCAGGAGTCAAGGCGCGTGGATTTCGCGTAATCCATTGCAAAATATTCATTTTTTGGTTCAGCTACCAGGCGGGAACCGCACCCCCATATTCAACCGGGCGGTTGACGATCACGCCCCGGCAGGCCAAGGATACCGGCATGCAGCCCCCGCTTGATCAGATTTTCGCCGCCCTCGCCGATCCCACACGACGCGCGATCCTGACCATGCTGCTTGAAGATGATATGGCCGTCACTGATGTTGCCGCGCCGTTTGCCATGTCTCTGGCCGCGATTTCCAAGCATTTGCGGGTGTTGGCCGACGCCAGGCTGATCGAGCAGGATCGGCGCGGGCGTGTGACGTGGTGCAAGCTGGATCCCGACGGTCTGAAGGGTGCCAGCGTCTGGATGCAGGGCTTCGGTCAGTTCGATCCGGTGGACCTTGACGGGCTGGAGCGATTTTTGGCCCGCGAGTTGACAGAGGACGACGCGGCCGGGGCCAACGCGTCGGACTAGGGCGATTTTCGCGTCAGTTTTCTGTACCGCTCCTGTACGCCATGCGTATGGCATCTGTACCGACAGACCCCGCGCCCGCGTAAGGAAGCGTTCAGAAGTCGGGCTTCACGCCGGGCAGGTGCAGTTCGGTCATCAGGTCGCGCAGTTCTTGGCGGGCGGCGATGTTGGACAGGTTCAACTGATCCACCCCGGTGTCCTTCAGGTCCAGAAGCGTCAGGCCGCGCGGGAAAAGCTCGCGAAAGATCACGCGTTCGGAAAACCCCGGCGCCACGCGGAAACCGATGCGGCGCGACAGCTCTTCCAGTGCGGCGCCCACCTTTTTCTTGTTGTGCATCTGTTGCGCGCCAAGACGGTTGCGCACCACGATCCAGTCTATCGCCTTCAGCCCGGCCTGCGCGCGCAACTGGCGCGCGTGCCAGACCATCTCGGCATAGATCGAGGGGCCTTTCACCTTGCCCGTCTCGGGGTCGATCCGGGCAAGAAGGTCGAAATCGACGAAACTGTCGTTCAGCGGCGTGACCAGCGTATCGGCCAGCGAATGCGCCACCTGGCTGAGCCGCGTGTGCGAGCCGGGGCAGTCGATCACGATGAAATCGGCCTCGGCCTCCATCCCGGCCACGGCCAGCGACAGCCGCGCGTCATAGGGGTTTTCGCCCGGCGCCAACGTGGCGGGGTCCAGTTCGGGCAGGTCGCGGTAATCGGGCGTCGGCAGGTTCAGCCCGGCGCGCGCCAGATAGGCGCGCCGGTTTTCGACATAGCGGCCAAAGCTTTTCTGCCGCATGTCAAGGTCGAGCGCACCCACCCGATGCCCCATCCGCGCCAGCGCGGTGGCCACATGCATGCAGGTGGTGGATTTCCCCGACCCGCCCTTTTCGTTTCCCACGACGATGATATGGGCCATATTCGTGCCACCCTGCCCGCAATTCCCCTCGCCTTCTAATGTCAAGCGCGGGCGAAAAGGGGAAGCCCTCTTCGGCACAAGGCTGCCCAAGCGTGGCGCAGAATGAACGGTCGAAGGCGCTGCGATGGATCGGCCGGCCGCATTGCCCCCGCGCGCAGGCCCCCTTCTTGGCGAAGGGGGCCGGTGGGATCTAGCGGCGCTGGACAGCGGGCAAAAGCGCTTTCGGCGTCTTGTCCTCGGTGCACATGTCGTTGTCGGCGGGTCGGACGCCGAAGCGCAGACCCGTCTCATCGAGGGCAAGCAGATCATGGTCGGTGCCACAGGCGGCCACCGGGCGCCACGCGGCGCAGCCGGGGGTGGAGATGTCGGTTTCAAGGTTTGGGGTGAGGGCGCAGTCGGCCATGCCCATTGCGGCGACCAAGCCTGCGTCGGTGGCCATCAGGGTGACGTGCTTCCAGTCTTCGGCAAAGGCGGTGCGGTAGGCGCCGGGCACATCCTGCGATGGGCCGCCGACGGAATAGCCCCCGCCTGTGCGGAACTGAAAGGTGCGCATGGTCATCGCGGGATCGAGCGCATGGGTGAAGATCAGCATCCATTGGCCGTTCGCCAGCACGAATTCGCGGGTGCCGAAGCCCCCGTACCAGGGTTCGGGGGCGGGGCTTGTGAAGGTACCGGACAGCGATTGCAGCGTGGCCGCATCAGCGGTGTCGGCGGCGGCGGGATGGGTAAGGCTGAGGGCCGCGAGGGCGGCGAGGCAGAGGGTACGCATGGGTTGGCTCCTTGGTTGAGGGGGGAGGGGATGCTCCCCCCGTACGCCAAGGACGAAGGCGGGGGCGGGATTTCGACAGGCGGTTGGGGAAGGGTGGGGTTGGGATGCGTGAGGGGCGGGTTTGGGGGGCGAGCGGACACGGCTGCTCGCCGGTTTCTTCAATGGCCTTTCAGGAATGTCGTCTGACCCACTCGTCAGCCACATCGCCCATGGTCTTGGGTTTGCCGTCCTTGATCCAGTGCATGAATGATCGGTCTAGCTTGAAGTCATCACCGCATTGAGACCTCATGAAGCGCCGAACATTCTGCGTTGACCTATAATTTTCGGTAACAGGTGTTGCGCGGTCTATTTCGTCAGAATGCCAGTCAAACTTGGCCATCATCAATCTCCTTCGACATATCCTTCAACATACCAGCCAGAGATCTTGTGACAATCCTTGCGAAGGCTGAGGGCCGGAAGACACAAAATGGATTGAATATGGGTGCCGGTTCGCGCTCTACGCGGACCCTCCCGATCGGCGCGCATCCCCAAAAAAAACGCCGCCCCGGGGGGCGGCGTTTCGCAGTACGGGCAGGCGGCGATCAGAAGCCGAGGCCTGCGTATTTGTTCTTGAATTTCGACACGCGGCCGCCGGTATCCATCAGCTTGGCGTTGCCGCCGGTCCAGGCGGGGTGGGCCAGCGGGTCGATATCGAGCGACATCTTGTCGCCTTCCTTGCCCCAGGTCGATTTGGTCTGGAACACGGTGCCATCGGTCATTTTGACCTCAATGGTGTGATACTCGGGGTGGATGCCTTTTCTCATGGCGCTTACTCCGCCTTCTCTTTGTAATTGGTCTGTTCGGCGATGCGGGCCGATTTGCCACGACGGGCGCGCAGGTAGTAAAGCTTCGCACGGCGCACCTTGCCGCGGCGGACCACATCAATGCTTTCGATGTTGGTGGAGTAGAGCGGGAACACACGCTCCACCCCTTCGCCGAAGCTGATCTTGCGCACGGTGAAGGAGGCCGCGATGGTGCTGCCGCCGTTGCGGGCGATGCAGACGCCTTCATAGGCCTGCACCCGGCTGCGGGTGCCTTCGGTGACCTTGTAGCCGACGCGGACGGTATCGCCCGCCTTGAAATCCGGGATCGTCTTGCCGAGGGCCGCGATCTGCTCGGCCTCGATCTGCGCGATGAGGTTCATGCGCCTTGTCCTTTCCATGCCCACGGTTTGCCCGCGGAGGTGATGGCGCCAGAGAGCTTTGGTCTGCCACCGGGTCCATGCCACCGCTTTCGCAAGGACATGCCCGCCAGAGATCAGGCGCGCGTGCTTTTGGTGCCGCCCCCCGTTGCCGCCCGCGCCGGAGAAGGCATGAGCATCGGCAATAGGAAATGGGCCCGGTCGACTCATGCGAGCCTCGGACGGGCGGGGTATAGGGGCGGTACGGGGGCCGGTCAAGGGGCGGCAGGGCGGCAGGGCGCACCCGCAGACCCCCGGATGTTATTCGCCCTCGGACGGCGCGGGCCAAAGATCGGGCCGCCGCTCAGCCGTGATCCGCTCGGCCTCGGCGCGCCGCCATCTGGCGATATCGCCGTGGTGGCCGCTGAGCAGAACCTGCGGGATCTCGCGCCCCTGCCAGACGGGGGGTTTGGTGTATTGCGGGTATTCCAGCAAGCCCGCCGAAAAGCTTTCCTCCTCGGTCGAGGCGGCGTTGCCAAGGACGCCGGGGCGCAGGCGGATCACGGCATCCAGCATGGCCTGCGCGGCGATCTCGCCCCCCGTCAGGACGAAATCGCCCAGCGAGATTTCCTCGACGCCATAAGCCTCGAGCACGCGCTGGTCCACGCCTTCGAACCGGCCGCACAGCATCGTCAGGCCCTTGCCGGACGCCAGCCTGCGGGCGGTGGCTTGGGTAAAGGGCGCGCCGCGCGGCGAGAGATAGATCACCGGCCAGTCGGCGCGCGGCAGGCCCGCGTCAGCGGCATCGAGCGCGCGCGACACGACATCGGCGCGCAGCACCATGCCCGCGCCGCCGCCTGCGGGTGTGTCATCGACGTTGCGGTGGCGGCCCTCGCCGAAGGGGCGCAGGGGAATGGGGGTCAGGCGCCAGGCGCCCGATTCCAGCGCCTTGCCGGTCAGCGACAGGCCAAGCGTGCCGGGAAACGCCTCGGGTAAAAGGGTGATTACCCGCGCCTCGAACGCGCCGGCCACGACCGGGCGCGTGATCAGTTCGCGCGGCGTCGCCGAGGCCGCAATGCTGAGGCGGCCATGCGATTTCGGGGCGTCGGACATCGCGGTCAGGCAGTGCCCGATGTGGTGCGCGATGTGGTGGCGATCAACGCGCGCAGCGGGTCTTCTGCTTCCGTTCCCGCCAGACGGGTGGCACGCGCCATCAGGCTTTCGGCAGGCGGGAAGCCGCCCCTGAGATCGGCATCCGCCGCCAGCGCCGCGGCAGTGCGGCTGGCAAAGACCGCCACAGCGCCGGGGTGATCGGGCAGGGCATCAAAGGCACGCGCCGTGTCCTCGGCGCCCAGCACCTCGATCAGCCGGGGGTCCGAGGCATGCAGGGCCAGCGCCATGACAAGGGGGGCCGGCGCATCGCCCTGCCCCACCCGTGCCAACAGGGCCGCGCGCAAGCGGCCATCGTCCACCTGCGTGGCCATGGCCCGCAGGTGCGAGGCGATGGTTTCGGGCGGCGTGTCGGCGGGGAAACCGGCCAGCGGCTCGATCAGACGCTGCGCCAGCGCCTCACCTTCCGCGATATGCGCGGCATCGGGCGAGGCGCCGCCCTCGATGCGCGCGATCGCGTCGTCCAGAAAACTGTCCATCGCGATCGCCTCGGCGGGGTTCCATAGCAGGCGGGCCAGCGGGATGGACAGGAAAGACATCAGGATAGGCAGGCCCGAGGGCAAGGCAAGGGCAGAGCCCATCGCACCCGAAAGGCCGCGGCCAAGGCCGTAGCAGACCGCCACCAGCACCACCATCAGCAAGACCCGCGCCAGCGCGCCCGCGATCACGCCGTCCCCGGTCCAGTCGGACGCGCGTCGCGGCCAATCCGAAGGGCGCATGATGATCTGCCAGATCACGAAAAGCGCCACGAACGCGGGGATGACCGCAAACCCCTGCAGTGCCGCACCCGCCAGAAGCGGGCCGAGGTACAACAGCAGCGTGACGATCTGCAACAATCTGTGGCGCGGGATCATGGGGGCGGCTTCCCTTTTTAGGACCGGGCACAGAGTGCGCCGGGGCGTGTTTTTAGTCCAGCCCCTCGGGCGGGTCGGCCACGATGCGGCGCAGTGCCAGATCGACCGTGGGGATGACCGCGCGGGTGAAGGGCAAAAGAAGCGGGGCGGCGGGGGACGGGAGGGCAACCTCGATCAGATCGCCCGCACCATGGTTGTGAACGGCGGCGACCCGGCCAATGAGCGCCCCACCAGTATCGTGGACGGCAAGGCCGATCAGATCGGCGTGGTAAAATTCGTCATCCGGCAGGGACGGCAGGCGCGTCCTGTCGGCGTAAAGGGCCACGCCCTTCAGGGCATCAGCCGCCTCTTTCGTGGCGACGCCCGCGATGCGCGCGCCAAGCCCGCCCGCAACGGGGCGGGTCAGACGCACGGCAAAGCTGCGGCTGCCATCTTCGGTCCAGAGCGGGCCGTAGGTGGCGATGGCGGCGGGGTCGGCGCAAAAGCTTTTCAGCCGCACCTCGCCCGCCACGCCGAAAGCGCCCGCGATGGCGCCCACGCAGATGCGATCCTGGGGCGCCATGCCGGTGCCCTTACTCTTCCACGGCTTCCGCCGGGGCCTCGGCACGGGCGGCCTTCTTGGCGGCACGTTCGGCCATCGCCTTGCCCGGAACGGCGGACTTCGGGTTGGACCGCGCCTTCTTCGGGGCCACGCCCGCCGCTTCGAGGAAACGGGCAACGCGGTCGGTCGGCTGCGCGCCAAGGCCCAGCCAATGGGACACGCGATCCATGTTCATCCTGACGCGGTTCTCGTCGTCCTTGGCCAAGAGCGGGTCGTAGGTGCCCAGCTTTTCAAGGAAGCGTCCATCGCGCGGCATGCGGCTGTCGGTTGCCACGATGGAATAGTGCGGGCGCTTCTTCGAGCCGCCGCGGGCCAGTCGGATCTTCATTGCCATGTCATTTCTCCTTTGGATGGCAGGGGGTAGGGTGGGTGTACCCACCCTACGAAGGGGTCATTTCTGCAGTCGTTCGTGATGCCTGATGACTTCCGATATGATGAAGGTCAGGAATTTCTTGGCGAAGGCGGGGTCAAGATCGGCCTCGGCGGCCAACCGCTCCAGCCGTTCGATCTGCCGCGCCTCGCGTGCGGGGTCGGAAGGTGGCAGGGCGTGTTCTGCCTTGAGCCGCCCCACCGATTGCGTGTGCTTGAACCGCTCGGCCAGCGTATAGACGAGGATCGCATCCAGCCGGTCGATCGAGGCGCGGTGATCGCGCAAGAGGTCTGCCGCGCGGGTTTCGGTATCCATCAGGCGATCCTTTCAGGCAGGGGGTGGCGCCAGATCTGGAAGGGCTTGGCGTGGCCCGGATCGGTGCGTTCATGGACCGCGCCAAGGCGGCGGGCCAGCGCCTGCGACCGCGTGTTGGCGGGGTCGATATAACTGACTGCCGTTTTCCAGCCCAGATCGCGAAAGGCATGGTCGCGCGCGGCGGCGGCGGCTTCAAAGGCGATCCCCTGTCCTTCGCGGGCACCGTCCCAGAGGGTCCAGGTCAGTTCCGGTTCCTGCCAGCCTTCGGGGAAGAAGGGGCCGACATGGCCGATAGCCCCCCCCGAGACGCGGTCGACGATGATGAAGCGGCCAAAGCCGCGCAGTTGCCAATGCCCCAAGAACGCGGCGAAATTCATCCAGATCTCGCCCGTCGCCGGGTTGGTTCCCAGCGTGGAGCGGGGCGAGCGGCGATAGGCCAGATAGGCGGGCCAGTCGCCCGCCTCGGGCCCGCGCAGCACCAGGCGCGCTGTGGTCAGTAATGGGGTCAGTACGGGGGTCATGCGGCGGCCCCCTTGGGGTGTCGGAACACCCGTGTCGGGTCGTTATGCGCCGGATAGGCCGCGTCCGGGTCCTCGACCGCGCCCAGACGGCGGGCGAGGGTGACGGACCGGGCATTGGCGGGGTCGATGTAGCTGACGGCCGTATCCCATCCCAGCACGTCGAAGGCATAGGCGCGCGCCGCGTTCGCGGCCTCGAACGCATAGCCTTTGCCCTCGGCCCCGTCCGTCCAGACGGTCCAGCCGATTTCGCGCTCGGGCCAGTCGATGGGGTGCCAGGGGCCGCACATGCCCAATGGCGTGTCGCTGCCGGTCGCGTGGAACACGAAACTGCCATAGCCGCGCATCGCCCACATGCCCGCCACATGGCAAAACGCGCGCCAGGCCTTGGCCTCATCGCAGACGCCAGTGCTGTAGCGCGCGCGGTTCGACATGGCGAACCCGCGCCAGTGCGGCCAATCGCCGGCCTGCGGTGCGCGCAAAGTCAGCCGCGCGGTGGCAAGTGTGGGGGTGCCGGACAGCGCGATCATGCGGATGCCTCCGGCCGGGGGTGGCGGTAGACAAGGCAAGGGCCTTCCCCGGGGAAGGGCGCATCACGGTCCAGCGCGGCGCCCAGTCGTTCGGCCAGCGCGACAGATCGGGCATTGGGCGGGTCGATATAGCTGACGGCGGTTTTCCAGCCAAGATCGCGGAAGGCATGGGCGCGGGTGGCGGCGGCTGCCTCGAAGGCGTAGCCCTTGCCTTCCACTTCGTCGCGCCAGAGCGTCCAGCCGATCTCGGGTTCGGGCCAGTCGATGGGGTGCCAGGGGCCGGAAAGGCCGATGGCATCGTCCGAACCTTTCAGGGTGATGACGAAAGAGCCGTAGCCGCGCAGCACCCAGGAGCCGACGATATGGCACCAGGCGCGCCAGCACTGGCCATCGGTCAGGTCCACCCCGTCGCGGATGAAGCGGGACCGGGGCGCGCGGTAGAAGGCCAGTGCTGCCAGCCAATCCTGCGGGCCGGGCGCGCGCAGGCGCAGCCGTTCGGTTTCCAGCAACGGGGTGAGGCCGAGGGTGATCATGCCGTCACCTGCGGATGGCGCCAGATCTGGCAAGGGTGCCCCTCAACCGCGCCCATCCGCTCGAACGCGGCGCCAAGGCGGGCGGCGAGGGCCAAAGAGCGGGCGTTTTCGGGGTCGATCAAGGAAACGAGCGGGCCAAGGCCCATCGCCCCATTCGCGTGGCGGCGGGCGGCGGTTGCGGCCTCGAAGGCGTAGCCCTGCGCCTCGAACCCTTCGTAGATGTGCCAGCCAAGCTCCGGCTCGGGGTGGCCACCCGGATGGCCGATGCCGCAGCGCCCGGCCACGCGGCCCGTCGCGCGGTGTTCAACCGTCCACCAGCTGTACCCCCGCGTCACCCAGGTGCGGATTGTCGCGTCCAGAACGTCGCGCATCTCCTCGGGCGTGGAGGGGCCGCCGATGTAGCGGGTGCGGTCAGACCCGCCAAAGGCGATCATCGCCGGCAGGTCCGCTTCGCGCGGGGCGCGCAGGGTCAGGCGAGGGGTTTCCAGCGTGGGGACGGCGAAGGAAAGCGTCATGCCAGCCCCCGCAGATCGTGGCGGATAACCACATCGGTGGCGTCCTGACCCGGCAGCGTGGGGTCGATAACGCCGCCGAGGCGCAGGCCGAGCGCGATGGAGCGTGCATTGCCGGGGTCGATGTAGTTCACCAGCCGGTCCCACCCGAAGGCGGCGCGCGCCCAGCGCATCACCTCGCGCGCGGCCTCGTAGGCCACTCCCTTGCCCTCGGCCTCGGGCACGACGAACCAGCCAAGCTCGGGCTCGGGGTAGTCGGCGGCATGGTAGATGCCGACCTCGCCCACATATGCGCCGTTCATATCAACCGAGAAGGGCCCGTAGCCCATCAGCGGCCATAGCCCGACCTCAGAGGCGAAGATGCGCCAGGCGGTGGCGCGGTCATGGGGGCCGCCTTCCCAGACCGAGCGGTCAGAGGCAAAGAACGCCGCGTGCGGTTCGAAATCGGCCAGCACGGGCATGCGCAGGGTAAGGCGCGCGGTATGCAGGATGGGGGCGATCATGCCTGCGCCCCTAACGGGAGGTGGCGCCAGACCTGCATCGAGCCGAACGTCTCGTGTTCGAAATCGGCCTCGTGTTCCGCGCCGAGGCGGCGGGCCAGCGCCAGCGACCGGGCGTTCGAGGGCAGGATCAGGCTGACGATCCGGTGCCAGCCCAACACCTCATAGGCATAGTGGCGCGATGCGATGGCGGCTTCGGCGGCGTAGCCTTTCCCCTCCGCACCGTTGAACACCTGCCAGCCGATCTCGGGTTCCGGCCAACTCATGGGCTGGAACAACCCGACAAGGCCGAGAGGCGCGTCGGACGCGCGGTCGGCGACGATCCAGCGCCCGAAACCGCGCAGCTGCCAGTGCCCGGTCACGGCGCACAGGATATCGAACGCCTCGGCGCGCGAACTCAGCGCCCCGAGCGGGGCGGCGCGATCGGACATGCGAAACGCCGCGTAGGTCTCGAAATCGGCCATCACTGGCGCGCGCAACCGCAGCCGCTCGGTTTCCAGCGTCGGAATATGGAGCGTTGCGCCCGTCATTTCTTCCGCGTCAGCCCGGCAAGGCCCGCTGGCAGCGTCAGGCCCTTCGGCATGCCCATCGGAGGCATCCCGCCCATGCCCTGCTTCATGCCGCGTGCGGCTTCTTCCAGTTCGGCGGGCGACATCTTGGACGGGTCGGGCAGGCCGCCCTTGCCCATCATCGAGCGCAGGGCCTGCTTCATGGCACCGCCCTTGCCCATCTTCTTCATCATGTCGGCCATCTGCTTGTGCTGCTTCAAAAGCCGGTTGAGTTCCTGCACCTCAAGCCCGGCCCCGGTGGCGATGCGCTTCTTGCGGCTGGCCTGCAGCATATCGGGGTTGGCGCGTTCCTTCTTGGTCATCGACTGGATCAGCGCGATCTGGCGCTTCAGCATCCGGTCATCGTAGCCCGCTTCCTTGGCGGCGGCCTGCATCTTGCCCATGCCGGGCAGCATGCCCATCAGGCCCTGCATGCCGCCCATCTTCATCATCTGCTCAAGCTGCATCTTGAGGTCGTTCATGTTGAACAGGCCCTTGGCAAAACGCCTGGCCATCCGTTCGGCCTGTTCGGCCTCGAAGGTTTCCTGCGCCTTTTCGACCAGGGCCACGATATCGCCCATGCCAAGGATGCGGCCCGCCACACGCTCGGCCTCGAAGGTTTCCAGCGCGTCGATTTTCTCGCCAAGGCCGACAAAGCGGATCGGCTTGCCGGTGACGGCGCGCATGGAAAGGGCGGCACCGCCACGCCCGTCGCCATCCATCCGCGTCAGAACGACGCCCGAGATGCCGACGCGGGCGTCAAATTCCTGCGCCACTTCCACGGCGACCTGACCGGTCAGGCCGTCGACCACCAGAAGCGTCTCGCGCGGTTGCGCGATGTCGCGGACGGCGGCAACCTCGGCCATCAGCGCCTCGTCGATCTGCAGGCGCCCGGCGGTATCCAGCATCACCACATCGTAGCCGCCCATCGCGGCTTGCGTCTTGGCGCGGCGGGCGATCTGGACGGCGGTTTCGCCCTTCACGATGGGCAGGCTGTCCACGCCCACCTGGCCCGCAAGAATGGCAAGCTGTTCCATGGCGGCGGGGCGGTTGGTATCAAGGCTCGCCAGCAGCACCCGCTTGCCCTGCCGTTCCTTCAGCCGCTTTGCCAGTTTCGCGGTGGTGGTGGTTTTCCCCGACCCCTGCAGACCCACCATCAGCATCGCCGTCGGCGGGTTGTCGATCTTCAGCGCATCCGCCGGGCCGTCGCCCGCCAGCACCTTGATCAGTTCGTCATGCACGATCTTGACGACCATCTGGCCCGGCGTCACCGATTTCGTCACCGCAGCACCGGTCGCCTTGTCCTGCACGCGCTTGATGAAATCGCGCGCGACCCCCAAGGACACATCCGCCTCAAGAAGCGCAACGCGCACCTCGCGCAGGGCGGCGATCACGTCCGCTTCGGACAGCGCACCGGATTTGGTCAGCCGATCAAATACGCCGCCCAGGCGTTCGGAGAGGGATTCGAACATGATTGTCTCCTTGATCGAAAGCCCCGATATGGGGCCGGGCGGCGGGCGGCCCAATGGGCAACGGCGCCCGTGGGCGCAACGCGCTGACGGACGGCGATCCCGGCATGGGCCAAGGGACCGGAAGCGGCAAGCCTCCGGGAATTGCGGGGCGGATACGCCTTGGGCGGCGCGAAGTCAAGCGATGGGCAGGGTCAGCCCCGGGCGGCAAGCCAGGCGTTGACCGTTTCGACCGTTCGCCCTGGACCGGCGCCAGAGGTGTAGTGGCTGTGCAAAGGCATCGAGGACGCGCCTTCACCGACGCCAAGACAGAGGACCGGGCGCAGCGTGGGTTTGTGGCCCCTTTTGCGGATCGTCTGGCTTTCCTCTGTATCGGCGCGCAGGATGCTGTCCAGCGGATGTGTGGTTTCCGAAAGACCGGTCAGGCTTTGCTCGCGCCACGTCACGCTGCCCGAGGCGCGGTCGAAGATCACGAAGGTGCGCCGCACCAGCCCCCAGAAAACCAGACCCAGCAAGGCGATGCCGACCAGTGCGCCAAGCGCATCCCGGATATTGCCGGCCATCAGGCTCGACAAGGCCAGCGCGCACATTCCGAGGATCGCCGCGATCAGAATTATCCCGAAAACCCAAGGGCGTTCTTCCAGGATCAGACGGTCGGCCGAGTTTTCGGACACGCGCATCGGGGGCCTTTCGCAAGGGCGGGCAACGGAGGACGCCACGATAGATCCGCGCGCCCCGGTTTGAAAACCCTTGTGCGGGCGGTCCTCCGCCCCCTTGCGACCTTGGCCGCATTGACGCAGGGGGAAGCCGCGCCAACACTCGCAAAGGGCGAGTTGCCCCCGCCGCGCGGGGAGGCGCGGCGATCATTCCATGGGAGGATCACACATGCCGCACCGGATGCGCTTCGGCGTCTTTCTTGCCCCGTTCCACAAGCCGGGCATCAACCCGACGCTAGCGCTGCAACAGGACCTTGAACTGATGCAGCACCTTGACCGGTGCGGCTATGACGAGGCCTGGATCGGCGAGCATCACTCGGCAGGGTCCGAGATCATCGCAAGCCCCGAGATCTTCATCGCCGCCGCAGCCGAGCGGACGCGTCACATCAAGCTGGGTACGGGGGTGGCGAGCCTGAGCTATCACAACCCCCTCTGGGTGGCCGAGCGGATCGTGATGCTGGATCACCTGACGCGGGGCCGCGTGATGCTGGGCGTTGGCCCCGGTGCCTTGCCCACGGATGCGCGCATGATCGGGATCGACCCCAGCCAGACGCGCGGCCTGCTGGAAGACAGCCTTGGCGTCATCATGCACCTTCTGACCAGCGAAGAGCCGATCAGCTTCAAGAACGACCGCTGGGATCTGCGCGAGGCGCGGCTGCACCTGCGGCCCTATTCCAACCCGCTTTTCGATATCTCGACCGCCGCCGTCGCCTCACCCGCCGGGCCGCGGCTGGCGGGGCGGCATGGCGTTGGCATGTTGTCGATCGGGGCCACCACGGCAGCGGGGTTCGATGCGCTGTCGCTGCACTGGGATGTGGTGGAAGCAGAAGCCCGGCAGCACGGCAAGGCCGTGAACCGCGACAAGTGGCGGCTCGTGGGCCTTGTGCACATCGCCGACACGATGGATCAGGCGGCGCGCGATGTGGAATACGGGATCGAGCAGTGGTTCCACTACTTCCAGGCCGTCGCGGCCTTTCCGCAGATGGCGGTGCCCGGCAACAACGTGAAAGAGATGATCCAGTTCGTGAATGAAAGCGGTTTTGGCGCCATCGGCACGCCCGACATGGCGGTGGCGCAGATCAAGCGGCTGCACCAGCAATCTAACGGCGGGTTTGGCGCCTATCTGATGCTTGCGCATAACTGGGCTGACCCTGCGGCCACGCACAAATCCTATGAACTGATCGCGCGCGATGTGATGCCGCATTTCCAGGGGCACCATCTGGCCACCATGGACGCCGCCGCGCGGGCCGAAAAGCTGCGCCCGGACCTTGCGGCAAAGCATTCGGCAGCGGTGGAAGAGATGGGTGCCCGCTACGCCGCCGAGGTGGCGGCACGCGCGCACTGACGCCCCGCCCCGCCGCCGATTGGCGCCATGCCCCGCCGTCCGTTGTGGCGGCGGGTCTTGCCGCAGCCTCGCGTCCGGTCGGACGACGTGAAAACGCAGACCGTACCGCCTTCGCACCCGGCCCCGGCACGCGGTCATATCCCCGCGTCGGCAGATCGCGCTTTTCCTTGCGCGAAAATGGGGCTTATCTGGCCAGATTGCCGGAAGCGGAGAGCATCGGATGGGTTTCGAGAACTGGGACGAAGTGCGCACCGCATACGAGGTGGCGCGGCTGGGCACTGTCTCGGGTGCGGCCGATACGCTGGGTGTGCACCATGCCACCGTGATCCGGCATATCGACGCGCTGGAAAAGCGGCTGGGCGTGCGCCTGTTCCAGCGCCACGCGCGCGGCTACACCCCCACCGAGGCTGGTCGCGATCTTCTGTCGGTGGCGCAGGTCACGCAGGAACAGTTTGCGCAACTGGCCAGCCGGATCCGGGGCCAGGGTGAAACCGTGACGGGGGAGTTGGTGGTCACCTCCATCGTCGGGCTGGCCCCGCTTCTGGTGCCGGTTCTGGCCAGTTTCCAGGCCGAACATCCCGGCCTGATCGTGCGGTTTCTGACCGACAACCGCGTCTTCCGCCTCGATTTCGGCGAGGCGCATGTGGCAATCCGGGCCGGGGCCGCTCCGTCCGAGCCGGACAATGTGGCCCAACCCTTCATGCATGTGCGCACCGGGCTTTACGCCGCGAAACGCTATATCGACCGCCATGGAATGCCCGCCAGTGAGGACGCCCTCGACGGGCACCTTTTCGCCATCATGGACGATCCTGCCTCGCGGGCGCCCTATGCCATGTGGCTGCGCGAGCGCGTGTCGCCCGATGCGCTTGCCTTTCGTGCGACCGAAGCCGCGGCGCTGGATGACGCCATCCGGGAAGGCGCCGGGCTTGGCTTCATGGCGGCGTTCCGTGCCGCGCGCGAGCCCGACATCGTCGAGGTTCTGCAGCCCCGACCCGACTGGGACGGGCCCTTGTGGCTTGTCACCCATGTCGATCTGCACCGCACGCTGAAGGTACAGCGCTTCCTTGCGCATCTGAAGGCGGCGGCCCAGCATTGGACCGACATCTGACGGTATTCTGACGCTGCGAAAATCCTGTGCCTGCCCGCGAAAGGCCGTGCTAGACTTACCCAAACGGCCACCCGGCCCGACATTTCGACCACCGGGATTGCAAGGCCACTTGGGGGTTTGCCCGCGCCGCGCCCGGCCCGGGAATGACACGACCGGCCGCGCCGCAACAGCAACATGCCAGACCATCGGAGCCCATCGCATGACCGCGATTGAAAGACTTGTGAAAGACAACCGTTTTCAGTGGTTCATCATTGGTGTGATCCTCCTTAACGCCGTCGTGCTGGGCCTGATGACCCTGCAACTGAGGCCCGAGGTGATCGCCTTCCTTTACGCGATTGACCGGATTTGCCTTGTGATCTTCTGTGTCGAGATCGCGCTGAAGCTGATCGTGTTCCGGCTGAGGTTTTTCCGCGAAGGCTGGAACGTCTTTGATATCGCCGTGGTCGGCATCGCCCTGCTGCCAAACTCGGGCGCGCTGTCGGTTCTGCGGGCGCTGCGCGTGCTGCGGCTCTTGCGGCTGGCGACGGCGGTGCCGTCGATGCGGCGGGTCATCAACGGCATGTTCGTGGCCCTGCCGGGCGGCGCATCCGTCGCGGGTGTGCTGTTCATCCTCTACTATGTCGGCGCGATCATCGGCGTGACGCTTTTCTCGAAAACCGTGCCCGAACATTTCGGCGACATCGGCACCACCTTCTTTACGCTCTTCAAGATGATGACGCTGGAAGGCTGGCCCGATATCGCGACGGTCGTGATGGCCAAGCATCCGCATGCGTGGATCTTCTTTGTGGTCTTCATCATCTTCACCACCTTCACCACGCTGAACCTGCTGTTTGGCATCATCGTGGATGCGATGGAGAAGGCCAAGGAAGAGGAAGTCCGCCAGGAGATGGCCGAACAGGGCGTGGACGTGGGCGACCAGTCCAACGGGATGCGCCTTGCCGTCATCGAGGAAGAGGTCAAGCACATCCGCGCCATGTTGTCGGACATGCGGGCGCAGAAGATCGCGGGCGAATGACGCAACGAAAAGGCCCCGCCGTTCCAATCGGGAACGACGGGGCCAAAGCATCGCCCAAGGGTGGCGGTCAGTCCTTGGCGCGTTCGACGTAGGAATTGTCGTCGGTGTTGATCACGATCCGCGTGCCAGCGCCGATATGCGGCGGCACCATCACGCGCAACCCGCCGTCGGTCATCGCGGGCTTGTAGGACGAGCTTGCCGTCTGCCCCTTCACCACAGGCTCTGTCTCGGCGATCTCGACCGTGATCTTCTGCGGCAGTTCCAGCGCGATCGGGATCCCCTCGAAGGTTTTCAGGTAGCAGCTCATCCCTTCCTGAAGGTAGGCCTTGCTGTCGCCCATCACGTCTTCCGTCACCACGACCTGTTCGTAGGTTTCAGGCTCCATGAAGTGGAAACCCTCGCCATCCTGATAGAGGAAATTGTAGTTGCGCTCGTCCACCGTGGCTTTTTCCACCTGATCGGTCGTCTTCCAGCGTTCCGATACCTTGGTGCCATCCGAGATGCGGCGCATGTCCACGCTTGTGGTGGGCGTGCCCTTGCCTGGGTGGAAGTTTTCGGCTTTGAGAACGGCATAAAGGCGGCCGTCCATCTCGACGACGTTGCCCTTGCGAAGGCTGGAGGCGATGACTTTGACCACGGGTCTTCCCTTGTGCGGCGGTTGCAGGCGCGCTAGGGCGCGCGCGATCTGGATGGCCAGCTAACGCATCCGGCCGCGATTTGCCAGCGATAAGGAGCAGGGAATGAGCGACGGCGCATGGTGGACCACGGCCCGGCACGAGGCGCGGCGGCCCCTCCTGCTGGCGCGCAACCGCATTCAGGCGGGTTTGCGGGGGTGGCTCGGCGGCGCAGGGTTCATTGAGGTGGACCCCGCAGCGCTGGCCGTCAGCCCGGGGAACGAGGCGCATCTGCACGCCTTTGCGACCCACGCCATCGGCAATGATGGTGTGGCGCGGGCGATGTATCTGCACACCAGCCCCGAATTTGCGATGAAGAAGCTGCTGGCGGCGGGCGAAACGCGGATTGCGGCCTTTGCCCATGTGTACCGAAACCGCGAGCGCGGGGCGCTGCACAGCCCCGAATTCACGATGCTGGAATGGTACCGTGCGGGCGAGGATTACGCCGTCCTGATGGATGACATCGCCGCCTGGGCGCGGCTGGCGGCCGAGGCTGCGGGCGCGCGGGCGCTGCGGTTTCGGGATCGGGAATGCGATCCCTTCCAGCCTTTCGAGCGGGTCACGGTGAGCGATGCGTTCCAGCGCCATGCCGGGATCGACCTGATGGCCACCATCGCCGCAGATGGCGCCACCGATGCAGACGCGCTTGGCGCGGCGCTGGACCGGGCGGGCGTGAAGCGAGGGGCGGACGACACATGGTCCGACATGCTGAGCCGCGTGCTGGTGGAACGGGTGGAGCCGCATCTTGGCATGGGGCGGATCACCGTGCTGGATCGCTACCCCGCTGCCGAGGCGGCGCTTGCGCGGCCCGTGCCGGGGGATGCCCGTGTGGCCGAGCGGTTCGAGGCCTATGCCTGCGGGGTAGAGCTTGCCAACGGATTTGGCGAGTTGACGAACCCGGTGGAGCAGCGCCGCCGTTTCGGCCTTGAGATGGATGAAAAGGCGCGCGTCTATGGCGAGCGCTACCCGATTGACGAGGATTTCCTGGCCGCCCTTGCCCATATGCCCGCCGCCAGCGGCTGCGCGCTGGGGTTTGACCGGCTGGTGATGCTGGCAACCGGCGCGCCACGGATTGACGATGTGATCTGGGCACCGGTGCCGTAAGGTGGCCCCCGAAGGAGATGCGCAGATGACCGAACCCAATGCCACCGTCCGCGCGGGCCGCGTGACCTTTGCCAATGACGCTCCGGTGTCCTTCATCCTTGGCCCCTGCCAGATGGAAAGCCGCGATCACGCGATGGAGATGGCGGCCGCGGTGAAAGAGATCGCAGGCGCGGCGGGTGTGGGGGCGGTCTTCAAGACAAGCTATGACAAGGCCAACCGCACCAGCCTTGGCGGCAGGCGCGGCATGGGGATGGCTGCGGCGCTGGAGGTCTTTGCCGAGATCAAGGCCGCAACGGGACTGCCCGTGCTGACCGACGTGCACGAACCGGGCCATTGCGCGCCGGTGGCCGAGGTCTGCGACGTGCTGCAGATCCCCGCGTTCCTCTGCCGCCAGACCGACCTTCTGGTGGCGGCGGCGCAGACGGGGCGGGTGGTGAACGTCAAGAAGGGGCAGTTTCTGGCACCCTGGGACATGGCGCATGTGCTGGCCAAGGTGACGGGTTCGGGCAATCCCAATGTGCTGCTTACCGAGCGGGGCGCATCCTTTGGCTACAACACGCTTGTCACCGATTTCCGCGCGCTGCCGATCATGGCGGCGATGGGGGCGCCGGTGATCTTTGATGCCACCCATTCCGTGCAGGAACCGGGCGGGCAGGGCGGTGCTTCGGGCGGCAAGCGGGAATTCGTGGCGGTGCTCGCGCGGGCGGCGGTGGCCGTGGGCGTGGCGGGCGTCTTTATCGAGACGCACGACAACCCCGATGCAGCACCGTCGGACGGGCCGAACATGGTGGCCTTGCGCGATCTGCCCGCCCTTCTGGCCACGCTGAAATCCTTCGATGCCCTGCGCAAGGCTATGGGCTGACCCTTCAGGGATTGCAGGCCGGGCATTCGGCGGGGCTGGCCACGGTCACCCCATCGACGCGCGGCCGCGTTTCGGTGTGATCGCAGGCGGGGCAGCCGTGCACCTCGGCCCGGATGCCCGCCGTGGGCGTGCCGCAATCGCCGCATGGCAGGCCCGGTTCACTGCCCGTGCGACCAAAGCCCGGGCATCCGCAGGCCGGGCATGGGGTGGCCAGGCGCCGTGCCATCCGCACGGCCAGCGCCCGGATCACGGCCATCCGGCGCGGGTTCACATGCGCCCGCATGTCGGTCTGCAGATAGGCAATTCCGCTGCGTGACATGCGCGACACCGTATCCATAGCGGCGGCAAAGCGCATGGCATCGGCAACCCCCCGCGCGATGGGTGCGGCGCGGGGCGCAAGACTGATCGTCACGGCCGTGTGCGGAAAGCGGATCGCGCGCAGCAGGGGCGCTGCACCTTGGGCGCTGTATGTTTCGATTTGCGCGTAGGTCGGGCGCGGATCTGTGATGCGCTCGATCACCTCGATCCCGCGCAGGTCATCCACAAAGATCAGCACCTCCAGCCCGTGCGCCAGCAGCGGCATCTGCGGTTGCGGCCCATAGGCACCCTCCGACGCAAGGCCAAGGGGAAGGCCCGACACCGCCATCCCCATGCGCGCCTTCGCGCGCGCCGCATCCTCCATCGTGCCCGCGCGCGCCACGTCGCCCGTGAAGGTGCCAAGGCTATCGGTGTTTAGCCCGTCAGGCACCACGACCTGAAGCCCTGCGCCCCGCCGAAGCGGCGCTGCGATGGCACGCTCTTTGCCATGCATTGTGGCAAGTGCCACAGGGGCGTCCGCATAAGGTGGTATCAGGCGGTTTCCCATCCTTTGGGAACATAGCGCTGCGCCATCCGTCCGCCAACAAGTGTGAAGAGATGGAGCCAGCGATTGTCAAAGAGCGCACGAACGCCCGCGTGCCGGGCCAGGATCGCGTCGATCGCCTCGGTTGGCGCCTCGATCATTACCGAAAGGCGCAGCGCCTCATGCGCGGGGGCGGTGCCGTCATGGACCGATTGCCAGGGCAGCCCGGCCCGAAGCGTGCCGCCGTTGCCCTCGACCACGCCGATGCCGCCCACCACGTTGTGCAAAAGCTTTGTGCCGCCGCCAAAGGTTTCGGGGGCAAGGGCAGACCCGTAGTATTGCAGGCTGATCCAGCTTGCCACGACGACCGGCGCGGTCAGGATCAGTTCCAGCGTCGCAAAGCCCGCGTCGGCCTGCCAGTCATAATTGTGCAGGAAGGCACGGCCCTGAAGATCGCGGCCAAGCGTCGCCGCACGGGGCGCCGCGATGAAGGCCTGGCATCCGGCAAGGCCCCATTCGGGCCGCGTCTCGGCCCAGTTCAGCGCCCGCGCGGCCACGGTGTCGGGCGTGGCACCGGGCAGGCGCAGGCTGCGCTCGGCCCGCGCCATGGCCCCGGCGGCGGCAAGATCACGGCGCGCAGCGGCGATGGCGTCGGCGTGCGATGTGGCAGGCGTATCGGGGAAAAGGGTGACGGTGTCGGTGGTGGTGTCATGCAGACCGGCAAGGAAATGGGTGTCGGCGGGCAGGTCGATCCCTTGCGCGCCAAGGCCCGCGCGTGCCTCGGGGTCGTTCAGCAGGATCGCCAGAAGCCGCGCCGATACCTCGCCCGTGTATCCCCCGCAGGCCCCGCAATGCAGGGCACTGGCGTGGGGGTTGTTGGTGACGTTCGCCCCATGCCCGAGGATCAGCACGAGCGGCGCAAAGCCCCCGGTCATCGACATCGCCTTCAGCACCGCCGCCGCCGTTGCCTGCTTCTGCGCAGGCGTCAGCGCGGTATCGAGCGCGGGCGCCGCGTCGGGGCCGGGCAGCTTGCCCGCAAGTCCCAACGCGTCGCGGACCAGTTTGCCTGCATAGAACGGCCCCGCCGCCTCGACAAAGGCGAAAGAGGATACCGCCGCCTGCCGGAAGCGCCCGATGGCGCGGGCGGCACGCGCGGCAAAGCGCGCGTCCGCGGCCACAGCCACGGGGGCTGCGCTGTGCGAATGCATCGCGGGGGACAAAAGCACAGGCAGATGCGCCTCTGCCACGTCCGAGGCAAAGCCCCGGTGCGACAGCGGCAGACCGAAGAAGCCCGCAAAGCCGATGGTCTCGATCCCAGCACCCTGCGCCTCCAGCGCGCGGCGGAACACCTCGGACCGCACATCGATACAGAAAGCCGCCTGCAAACCGGGCCGCGCAGCGGCCGCCTGCGCTGGCACGGCCCCATCGAGCACGCCTTTGAGCCGCCGCTGCGCCGCCCGCTCGGCGGCTTCCTGCAGGATCGTGTCGAGGATCATCGCGGCGTCCGGCTCAACCGGTTCACCATGCGCCTGCGCCACCGCAGCCCAATCCCCGCCAATGCCCGGATAGGCGGCCAGAAGTGCATCCTCCCACGTCAGGCGGATCGCCAGCAGGTCGGATGCGGCGCTGTCGGTGCCGCCCTGCAGTTCGGCCTGCCACAGCAGGTAACGCGCATGCTGCGCCCAGCCGCCAAGGCCCATCAGCAGCCGGTGAAAGGCCGTTTCGCAGGCGCCATCGGCCAGCCCCAGCGCCCCGGTCGCCGCGGCGATGGCGCGCTCGGGTGTATCGGGCGCCGCTGCCACGCGGGCGGCAAAGCCCGGCAGGCCCGCCAGCTCCGGTGTCAGGTCATGCACCGCCCATTGCCGCCATGACGCATAGGCCGACAGGCCCGGCGCGGGCGTCCAGAGCGCCTGCCCCCGGTCGAAATAGGCCGCAGCCCAGGCGCCCAGCCGTTCGGCGATGATCGCGGGCCAGTCGGTGCCGCTGGCCGTGGCCGCCAGATCGGCGACGGTGGGC
Source organism: Rhodobacterales bacterium (assembly GCA_038251625.1). Taxonomy (GTDB): domain Bacteria; phylum Pseudomonadota; class Alphaproteobacteria; order Rhodobacterales; family Rhodobacteraceae; genus JBBQXK01. The sequence goes on along the minus strand of JBBSBE010000010.1, from coordinate 13,456 downwards.
AAGGGTACGCGCATTGGCGCAGGCGCGCCTGCCCCGGTGATCAGATCCGCAACCGATGCGGGGCGCGCAGGATGGGCACAGGCAACCAGCGCGGCCTGCAGATCCCCCTTGGTGATCGCACCCGCCGCAATCATCCCGGCATGCAGCGCCCGGGGTGCCGTGACCGGCGCGCCCGCCACCCGGGCCAGCCGCGCGCCCGTTGCGGCCAGCGTCAGCCCGGTCTGGCCCAGATAGGGGTTCACCGCCACCGTCGCCTCCAGCGGAAAGGCGGGGGGGATGGCGCGCACGGCAGCCTCGGCCGCGGCCAGAAGGCTGGCATGTCCCTGCGGTTCGATCTTCTGGGGGGTGATGAACATGGTGAAATCCCTCTTAGTTCTTCGCTTGCGTGCGGAAACCGCCCGTCAGCCGGTCAAAGAGCGCATTGGCATAGAGCCCGTTGGCCAGATGCACCCGCAGCCCCGCCGAGGCCGGGTGGTGCGCCCAGTGCGGGAAAAGGGCCTGCGCCACCGCAACCGCGCCGAAGGACAGGACCGCCAGTACGATCAGCGCCCATTCCAGCGGCCCTGCCTCGGGCGGTTCGGGCAGGGTACCCGCCATCAGATGTGCGGCACCCGCCTGAAAGCCGAAATAGGCCAGTGTCGCCAGAACCGACCACAGCGCCGTCCGCCGCGTCAGCTCCGCCGGGGCGGCATCGGCAAAGCCCTGTGCCAGAAGATAGGCCACGCCGAACACAAGGATCGCGCCCAGCGCCAGCGTCTGCGGCGCTTTTGGCCCGATCAGCAGCGTGAACCCCAGCGCCACCACCGCATAAAGAACCACCGCCACCGCAAAGGCCCGCGCCACCGCGCCGATCCCCGGCACCGCCACAGGCCCCGGCCGCCGCGCCGCTGCGACAGATGCCACCGCCCCGCCCGAGGCCAGGAACGCATGCGCCTTGTAAAGCGAATGCGCCACGATGTGCAAAAGCGCCAGCGCCCAAAGCCCAAGGCCGCATTGCAGCAGCATAAAGCCCATCTGCGCCACGGTGGACCACGCCAGCGCCGTCTTGACCGCAGGCTGCGTCAGCATGACAAGGCCACCAAAAAGCGCCGTGAACCCGCCCAGCATCACCAGCGCCGCCATGGCGCCCGGTGCCGCCTCCATCACCGGGGCAAAGCGCAGCAGCAGGAACCCGCCCGCGTTGATCACACCCGCATGCAGCAGGGCGGATACCGGGGTGGGCGCCTCCATCACTTCCGTCAGCCAGCCATGCGCCGGGAACTGCGCCGATTTCAGCACCGCCGCCAGCGCAAGAAGCGCCGCCGCCCACAAGGCCGCCGCGGGTGCGGGAACGGCCGCCGCCCCGATCGCGGCGATATCAGCGGTGCCGTAAGCGGCGAAGAGCAGCATCGCGGCCAGAAGCAGCGCCGCATCGCCCGCCCGCGCCACCAGCCGCATCTTGCGCGCCGCGCGTTGCGCCGCAGGCCGGGCGGGATAGAACAGCAAAAGCCGCCCGATCCCCGCACCCACACCCGCAAAGGCCGCGATCAGTACCAGAAGGCTGCCCGCACTGACCAGCGCCAGAACGGCGGCAAGGGTCGCCAGAGTGGTTGCGGTAAAGCCGCCCTGCCCTGCCTCGCCCCGCAGATAGGTCTTGGCGTAGCGCAGAACGACCCAGCCGACGAAGGCCACCAGCACCGTCATCACTGCGCTCAATCCGTCGATCCGCAGCGCCAGAAGGAACGGCCCCGATCCCAGCGACAGCACCAACGGCCCCGTCATCACCATCGCCACCGCCCCGCTCAGCGCCAGTGCCAGCGCCCCCAGCGACACGGCCTCGGCCCGCGCGGGCGTGCGCAGCGCCGGCACAAAGGCGGCGATGATCAGAAGAAGCGGCGCAAAGAGTGGCAGAAGCATCGACATGGCGGACCCTCGGGAATTCAGGTTCCAGCCGGGATAGCCCTGGCAAGGCATGAATAAAATGACTTTGTTCCGATCAAATCGTTCGATAAAGTAGATGTATGTCTGCCCTCAACTACCACCACCTGCGCCTTTTCCGTGCCGTCGCGCATGCCCCCACGCTGACCGGGGCGGCGCAGATCCTGAACCTGTCGCAATCGGCGCTGTCGGCCCAGATCCGCACGCTGGAGGCTGCACTTGGCCAGCCTCTCTTTGAGCGGCGCGGACGCGGGCTGCACCTGACGGAAGCAGGCCGCATCGCGCTTGACCATGCCGATGCGATTTTCCGCACGGGCGACGATCTGGTTGCCACACTGCGGGAAACCGGGCGGGCGCGGGCGGCGCTTCGGGTGGGGGCGCTTGCCACCCTGTCGCGCAACTTCCAGATCGGCTTCCTGCGCCCCGTTCTTGGCCGCGCGGATGTCGAGGTGATCCTGCGCTCTGGCAGCCAGGGTGAGCTTTTGCGGGGGCTTGAGGCGCTGGCGCTGGACGTCGTGCTGACCAACATGCCGCCCGCACGCGATGCCGCCAGCCGCTACGTCACCCACCGGCTTGCCGATCAACCCGTCAGCCTGATCGGCACACCCGCGCGGCTTGGCCCCCCGGCGCCGCTTGCAGATCTTCTGGCCCGCGAACCCCTGATCCTGCCCACGCCGGAAACCAGCCTCCGCGCGGCCTTCGACGCGCTGGCCGCCACGCTGGACCTGCGCCCCCGCATCGCGGCAGAGGTGGACGATATCGCGATGATGCGCCTTCTGGCGCGCGATGATGCGGGCCTTGCCGTCCTGCCGCCCATCGCGGTGCGCGACGAACTGGCCAGCGGCCTGTTGGTCGAGGCGCACCAACTGCCCGGTATCCGCGAAAGCTTTCTGGCCGTCACGCTGGACCGCCGCTTCCCCAACCCCCTGCTGCGCCCGCTGCTGGTCGCACAAGGCAGCGAAGGCTGACCCCCGTTCTCCTTTGCACAAATATCCCACGGGAGGTCCGGAGGGTGTGAAACCCTCCGGGTAGTTCCGCATCCCGAACCCCGAAAGGTTCAGCCCACCGGGCGAAAATCCGCGATCTGGGTCTGCAGCATCGCGGGATCGGGCAGGCGCGCGATATCGGCCACGATCATCGCCGCATCCGGCCCGGCCTGTGCAAGGATCGCGCCATCCGGGGCCACGATCAGCGAACCGCCGCAATAATCCAAATCGCCCTCGCTGCCGCAATAGTTGGCATAGACGATGGTAACCCCGTGGTTGATCGCATGCGTGGGCACAACCAGACGGGCGACATGGGTAAAGGGCTGCATGTTGGCGGTGGGGCAGAGAATCACCTCCACCCCCTGCCGCGCCAGCGTGGCGATATGGGGCGCGAACTCGATATCGTAGCAGATCAGAAGCGCTGTCTTGCGCCCCATCAGATCGAAGGTGACGAACCGGTCACCCGGCGCGTAAAGCGCCTGCTCGCGCGGGCCGAAAAGCTGTACCTTGCGGTATTGTGCCAACCGTGTGCCATCGGGCGCCAAGGTCAGCGCCGCGTTCCAGCGCCGCCCGTCGGCGGCTTCGGCAAAGCCGATGGTCACCCCGCAGCCCGCAGCCCGCGCCGCTTCGGCCAGTCGCCTTTCCCACGCTCCGCCCAATGGCTGCGCTTCGGGGTCGGGCTGGTTGTAGCCGGGCAGAAAGACCTCGGGGAACACGGCCATCCCCGCGCCGGCGGCGGCAGCGGCCTTGAGGCCGGCGGCAACCGTGGCAAGCGCGGCTTCGGTATCGCCCGCAGGAGAGGGAAGCTGGAAAATGGCGATCTTCATGGTTGGTCCCCCAAATGCTGCCACCCGAGTGCTGCCACCCAAGTCTAGGGGCCGCACCCGGCAACGGCCAGCCCCAGCCGACCAAAGGATATGCCTGTGGCAACCGACGCAAGATCGTGGTTTTCCCGATGCTGTCCTTGCGTCATAGTCGGGGCAGAAGACCCCCGGTCTGCCCTCAGGCGAAAGGCGCCAAGTCGATGCGCGACGAACGCTCCCCCTCCACCATAGACGAGCTGCGGGCATCCGTGGCCGTGCCTTTCGCGCAGGCCCGCGCGATGCCGAAATCGGTCTATACCGATCCCGGCTTCACCGCGCTGGAGGAAGAACACATCTTCCGCCACGACTGGCTCTGCGCGGGCCGCGCCGATGCGCTGCCGAACCCTGGTGACTATCTGACGATGCAGATCGCGGGCGAACCGGTGATCGTGCTGCGCGATGGCAGCGGCGCCTTGCGCGCCATGTCGAACGTGTGCCGCCACCGCATGTCCACCTTGCTGGAAGGGCGCGGCAACACACGCGCGATCGTCTGCCCCTATCACGCCTGGACCTACAATCTGGACGGTGCCTTGCGCGGTGCCCCCGCCATGGGCCTGAACGACGCCTTCTGCCGGACCGACATCGCCCTGCCGCAGGTGCGTTGCGTGGATTGGCTGGGCTGGATCATGGTGACCCTGAACCCCGACGCCCCGCCCCCGCACGAGGCGCTGGCCGAGATCGAGGCCCTCGTCGGCCAGTTCCACATGGAGCATTACGCCGAGGCTTTCCGCGAAGAGTTTCGCTGGGCCACCAACTGGAAGGTGCTGGCCGAGAATTTCATGGAAAGCTACCACCTGCCCGTGTGCCACGCGGGCACCATCGGCAACACGGTGGACCTGATGAAGATGACCTGCCCCGAGGGGCGGCCCGCCTTCAACTATCACTACATCATCAAGAACGACGCGCTGGACCTGACGCTGGCGCATCCCACCAACACCACGCTGAAGGGCGAGGATCGGCGCACCACGTGGCTGATCTCGGTCTATCCGTCGCTGATGATCACGCTGTCGCCCGGTTACTTCTGGTATCTCAGCCTCACGCCCGACGGGCCGGGCCATGTGAACGTGCTCTACGGCGGCGGTCTGGCGCCGGAATTCGTGGCCGACCCGAAATCGCAAGAGCATTTTGCGCGGCTGAAGGCGCTGCTTGACGACGTGAACACCGAAGACAAGGGCTGTGTCGAGCGCGTCTATCGCGGGCTTTGCGCGGGCATGTCGGAACCGGGGCCGCTCAGCCATCTGGAGCGTCCGAACTATGATTTTGCCGCCTGGATCGCCAGCCGCATCCCCGTCTGACCGGAAAGGACATCGCATGGAACGGACGGACGTGCTGGTTGTCGGCGCGGGGCAAGCGGGTGTCGCGATGAGCGAGCATCTGGGCCGTGCGGGCATCCCGCATCTGGTGCTGGAACGCGCGCGCATCGCCGAACGCTGGCGGACGGGGCGGTGGGATTCTCTGGTGGCCAATGGCCCCGCCTGGCATGACCGGTTTCCGGGGATGGCCTTCGCCTGCGACCCCGAGGTTTTTCCCGGCAAGGAGGCCGTTGCCGATTACTTCGAGGCCTATGCCCGCCGGATCGCCGCCCCCGTCCGCTGCGGTGTCGAGGTGCGCGAGGTGCGGCGCAATCCGGAAGGGGCCGGGTTTCTGGCCGACACGTCGGAGGGGCCGATCCTGGCGCAGAAGGTGATTTCCTGCACCGGCCCGTTCCAGAAGCCGAAGATGCCCGCGCTGGTGCCCGAAAGCGCAGGCCTCGTGCAGATGCACTCCGCCGCCTATCGCAATCCGGGCCAGTTGCCCGCTGGCGCGGTGCTGGTCGTCGGCGCCGGCGCCTCTGGCGCGCAGATCGCCGAGGAGCTGCTGGAGGCCGGGCGCCGCGTGTACCTTTCGGTCGGGCCGCACGACCGCCCCCCCCGGCGCTACCGGGGGCGCGACAATGTATGGTGGCTCGGTGTGCTGAACAAATGGGATATCGAGGCCCCACCGACCACCAAGCACGTCACCTTTGCCGTCAGCGGGGCGCATGGCGGACGGACCGTCGATTTCCGCGCCCTTGCCCATCGCGGCATCACGCTGGTTGGTCGCGCCGCGTCCTTCTCGGGCGGCATGATGACCTTCGCGCCGGGGCTGGCGGCAGACCTTGCCCATGGCGATGCCAATTACCTGTCGGTGCTGGACGAGGCGGATGCCTGGGCCCTGCGCAACGGGATCGACCTGCCCGAGGATCCAGAGGCCCGGATCATGTCGCCCGATCCGGGTTGCGTGACCGACCCGATCCTGTCGCTCGATCTGCACGCGGCGGGCATCGGGTCGATCGTCTGGGCCACCGGCTACGGGCTCGATCTCGGCTGGCTCAAGGTCGATGCCTTCGACGCCGCCGGAAAACCCCGCCACCAGCGCGGGGTGTCGTCCGAGCCGGGGGTCTATTTCCTTGGCCTGCCGTGGCTGTCGCGCCGGGGGTCTTCGTTCATCTGGGGCGTCTGGCACGATGCGAAGTTCATCGCCGACCATATCGCCATCCAGCGCGGCTACCTCGCCTATGCCCCCGCCGCCGAACCCGCCCTGACCTGAGACCGGAGTCCCCATGGCCCACCGCCGCATCCGCCCCTTCAACACGAAGGACACCTACCCCGAGCAGAAACTGGACAATGACCTGGCACAGGCCGTAGTCGCGCGTGGCACGATGATCTTTCTGCGCGGCCAGTGCCCGCAGGATCTGGATACCGCCGCTGATATCGGCAGCCATGATCCGGTCGAGCAGACCCACAAGGTGATGCAGAACATCCAGCAGTTGATCGAGGAATCCGGCGGCAAGATGGAACACCTGTGCAAGGTGGTCGTCTACCTGACCGACGTGCGCCACCGCGAGGCGGTCTACCGCACCATGGGCGCATACATCCGCGGGGTGCATCCCGTATCGACCGGCGTGGTGGTCACGGCACTCGCGCGGCCCGGCTGGCTGGTCGAGATTGACGCGACGGCGGTGATCCCCGACTGACGGCGCCTGCCCCCGGTCGCGGGATCGGGTCTTGAGAACACAAAGAGAACATTCTATCCTTCCCTGATGACCACTCCCATCGCCCTGGCCACCCGCCACCGCACCCGCCCCAGCCTGCCGCTTCTGCCCGGCCCGCCCGTGGCGGGGCTCACGCTCTTGCGCGGGCGGGTGCATGAAGGCTGTGGCCCTGCGCGCAAGGCACTCGGGGCGATGCTGGCAGGGGCCTGCGCCGGGCCGGTGCTGTGGATCGGCGCGGGCTGGGAAGGTGAGCGGCTGATGCCCGGCGGGCTGGTCGGTTTCGCCGATCCGGGGCGGTTCATCTTTGTCGCCGCGCGGCGGGCCGAGGATATCCTCTGGGCCGCGGAAGAGGCGCTGCGCTCGGGTGCCGTGCCGCTTGTCGTGGCCGACCTGATCGAACCACCGGGGCTGACGCCCGTGCGCCGCCTGCATCTGGCCGCCGAGGCGCCCGACAGCGCGCCCACCGGCCTTCTTCTGACGCCGGGGACGGGTGGGGCGGCGGGGGTGGAAAGCCGCTGGCATCTGGCGCAGGCGCCGATGGGCGAGTGGCGGCTTGCCCGCCTGCGTGCCCGCGCAGCACCCCCCGCCACATGGGCCCTGGTGCCCGAACGCGGCGGCATCGCGGTGCGCGGGCCGGGGGTGGGGGTGGGGGTGGGGGCAGGCGTCAATGACGTGGCCCCTGCCTGAGGCGCCTGTGCGACCTCACGCCACCGAGAAAGGGCTTGACCGCCCCCCGTTCCACCGCGATGCCTTCCGCATGAAATCCCTGCCGCGCGCGATCACGCACAGAACCCCGGCGCCCACCCTCCCCCTGCGTTGCGAGCGACCGGGGGTGGGGGGCCACCGCACAGGGTGCCGCGCACAAACGCGCCTCCACCCATCGCCCACGCCCATCCATACTGACGATCAGGAGGCCGCTTGATGGCTACGGAAACCTTCGCCACCACTGGCCCCACGCCGCACACCGACAGCTATTACGCCGCCAGCGCCAATCCCGCCCCCGACCGCCCGTCCCTGAAGGGCGACCACCAGATCGATATCTGCGTTGTCGGCGCCGGATACAGCGGCCTCTCGACAGCGCTGCATCTGGCCGAAAAGGGCTACAAGGTCGCGGTGATTGAGGGGGCAAAGGTCGGCTGGGGTGCCTCGGGGCGCAACGGCGGGCAGATCGTCAACGGGCTGAACGCCAGCCTGCAGACCATCCGCAAACGCTATGGCACCGACACCGCCGATTTCGTTGCGGGCCTCGTGCAGGAAGGCGGGCAGATCATCCGCGAGCGGGTGCAGACCTACGCCATCCGGTGCGACCTGAAGGACGGCAACATCTTCACCGCCCTTACCCCGGCCCACATGCGCGAGCTTGAGGCGCGGCGCGCGCTCTGGGCCAGCCACGGCATCCACAATCAGGACATGCTGGACCGCGAAGCGTTGCGCACGCACATCGGATCGGACCTCTACGAAGGCGGGATGATCGACCATACCGGGGGGCACATGCACCCGCTGAACCTGGCCCTTGGCGAGGCGGCGGCGTTCGAAAGCCTGGGCGGCGTGATCTACGAAGGGTCCCCCGTGATCCATGCCGATACCGATGCCGCGCACCCCGTGGTAAAGACCAAGGACGGCAGCATGACCTGCACCACGCTGGTCCTGTGCGGCAATGCCTATCTTGGCCATGTCGTGCCCGCGCTGACCGCGCGCGTCATGCCCGTCTCGACCCAGATGATGGCCACCGCGCCCTTGGGCGAAGATCGCGCCAACGCACTTCTGCCCACCGACAAATGCGTCGAGGATGTGCGCTATATCCTTGATTACTATCGCCTGTCTGCCGACAAGCGGCTGATCTTCGGTGGTGGTACGGTCTATGGCGGCACCGACCCCGCCGACATCACGGCCAAGCTGATCCCCGCCATGGAAAAGGTCTACCCCGGCCTGAAGGGTGTGAAGATCGACCATGCATGGAGCGGGAATTTCGCACTCTCCTTCAGCCGCGTGCCGCAGATGGGGCGCCTGGGGGCCAACACCTACTTTGCGCATGGCTACAGCGGCCACGGGGTGACGGGGTCGCACACCTTCGGGCGCATCCTGTCGGAGGCGATCGACGGCGACAAAGGCCGCTTCGACGTGTTTGCACGCGTGCCATGGTATCCGTTCCCGGGCGGGCGCATGTTCCGCGTGCCCTATTCGATGGTGGGCTCGTGGTACTATGCGCTGCGCGACAGGCTGGGCGTCTGATCCGGCGGTTAAGGGTCAGCCCCCTGCGGCGGCGATATTGGCGCGGACAATGCCCACCTCGGCGCTTTCGCTGCCAAGCGCCGCCGACAGCACCGCCTCTGCCTCGCGGTACGCCGCCAGCGCATCCGCCCCCCGCCCGGCCCCGGCCAGCACCTGCCCGAGGTTGTTCAGCGCCCGGCCATAGTCGGAACTGGCCTTGCCCGGTGCAACCGCCAGATCGTCCAGCGCGTCGCGGTAAAGCGCCTCGGCCTCGCCGAACCGCCCGACCCCCCGCAACCGCTCGGCCAGCGCCGAAAACTGCGCGGCACGCTCGGGGTGGCCGGGCGGATAGGCCCCGCGCAGCACGGTCGCCGCTGCAAGATACGCCTCGGCCGCAGGCTCGGTCTGCCCGTTGGCTTGCAGGAACGCGCCCAATTGCGCCTGCCGTGCTGCAACATCGGGGTGCGCATTGCCAAGCACCGCCTCGCTGATTGCCACCGCCTGACGGTAGAGCGGCTCTGCCTCGCCCGCGCGCCCCGTCGCCGCCAGAAGCTCGGCCAGATTGCCCAGCCGCGCCGCCACATCTGCGCTGCGCTCGCCCAGGACCTGCCGATCCACCTCGACCGCCTCGCGGTAGAAGGGTTCCGCCTCACCGGCACGGCCGGTGGCACGCAGGATGGCGCCAAGGTTGTTCAGCCGCTGCGCGTAATCGGCATCCCGCGTGCCGTTCGGCCCCTGCGACACCGCGATCGCCTCGCGCAGCAGGGCCTCGGCCTCCTTGGTCTTGCCCGCCACAAGCTGCGTCTGCGCGACAGCCGCCAGCGCCACGCCATGCGGCCCGCTGCCCTGTCCGAAGGTGGTGACCGCCGCCGTCAGCAACGGCACCGCGTAATTCAGCGCCGTCTGCACATCGCCCGCAGCGCGCGCCTGCCGCTCGGCCTCCAGAAGATGCGGATAGGATGGCTCCAGTGTCGCTGCCCGCACGAAGGCGCGCGCGGCCTCGATCTGCGCGCCGCGCTGCAGGGCCATCTCGCCCGCCGCAAAGGCCAGCCGCGCCGCGCGCGACACCTCGGCCTCTGCCGCCACCCGCGCTTCGGCCAGCGCCGCCTCGGCCGCCGCCCCGTCACCTGCCGCCATCGCCGCCTGTGCAGCTTTCAGCGGTGCCGCCAGCGCGCCGCCTGCCGATGCCGACATCTCGGCGATCTTTGCCAGTTGCGCCTCGGCGCTGCGGAATGCCGCCTCTGGGTCGGCAAGTGCTGCGCGCACCGACGCCATCTCGGCCAGGATGGCGGGTTTGCCCGCCGCATCCGCTGCCCCCAGCCGCGCGGTCATCGCGGCAAGCCGCGCCTCCAGCGCCGCCGTCACCGTGGCTTTGGTCATCCGTCCCCCCTCCTGCGCAACCGCCGATCCGGCGCCCAGTGACAGGGTCCCGGTCAGAAAGCCGTAGCCCCCCTTTGCAAGGCCCGCCGCGACGGCGGCCAGCAGCATCAGCTTGGCGATTGCCCGCAGTCTCATGACCGGCCCTCCGACCGAATATATGGCTTGCATCCTACCGCGCGCGGGGCGACTGCCGCAACCCTGCAAGGGGTCATCAACTCCCCGTTACCCACGAAAAGCAGCCCCTCGCCGTGCTATATCCACAGCATGTTGCGCTTTGCCCTCATGTTCTGCCTGCTCGTCACCCCGCTCGCAGCCCGGGCAGAGGTGTCGCGTTACGCGCTTGAGCCCGAAAAATCGACCGTCGGCTTCGAAACCGATTTCGGCCCCGACAGGATCACAGGTCGCATGCCCGTGACACAAGCCGACCTCAGCCTCGATTTCCAGAACGTCGCCCGCAGCACCGTCGCGGTGGCGCTTGATGTCAGCCGCGCACAAGCGTCCTTTCCCTTCGCGGCGCAGGCGATGAAGGGGCCAAAGGTGCTGGACGCACGCGCCTATCCCTCGATCACCTTCGTCAGCACCCGGGTACAGGGCGGCGGGGAAACCGCGCAGATCGATGGTGACCTGACCATTCGGGGCGTTACCCACCCCGTTACGCTTGCTGCCACACTTTACCGCCAGCAGGGCTTTGCCGATGGCGACAATACGCACCTGACGATCCGGCTGACGGGCCGCGTGATGCGCTCGGCCTTTGGTGCCACGGGCTGGGCCGATCTGGTGGGTGATGAGGTGCGGCTCGACATTCTGGCCCGGATCGCACAGGTCCCCTAGGCGATGGCGTGGCGCAACAGCACGGTCCGCTTCGGCAGCGTCAGCCGCGCCATCCACTGGGCCATGGCGGCCCTGCTGATCGGCCAGCTTGCGCTCGGCCTCAGCCTTCAGGGGCTGCCGCCCGGCCTCGGTTCGATCTGGTACTACGGGCTGCACAAGACGCTGGGAACGGTCGCCCTGGCACTTGTCCTTCTGCGCATTCTGTGGCACCGGATCAGCCCGCCCCCTGCCCCCTTTGGGGCCCCGGCGGCGTGGGAACAGCGCGCCGCCCGCGCAGGGCATCTGGCACTTTACGCGCTGATGGTGGCGCTGCCCCTGTCCGGCTGGGTGGCCAGTTCCGCAAGCGGCCTTGATACGGTGATCTTCGGCACGCTGGTCCTGCCGCCCATCGCCCCGGTATCCGCCGCGTGGGAGGATGGGGGTTTCGCCGTCCATGCCATTCTGGGCAAGGTGCTGATGGCCCTTTTGCTTTTGCACATCCTCGGCGCGCTGAAACGGGAAATGGGCGGCGACGGCACGCTGATACGGATGCTGCGCGGCGGCTGATCCGGGGTTGCCCCGGCCGCCCGCCCGCGCGAGGGTACGGCACCTGCGGAGCCTTCCGATGCGCCTCCTGATCTCGTTCGCCGCCCTGTTCCTGTCGGTCGTGCTGTTGCAGCTCGGATCGGGCGGGGTGGCGGTGCTCGATGCCGTATCGGGCGTCGCGGTGAACTTTTCCAAGACCGAGATCGGGCTTCTGGGCTCGATGCATTTTCTGGGCTTCTTCGTCGGCTGCTGGTGGGCGCCACGCCTGATGGGCTCGGTCGGCCATTCCCGCGCGTTTGCGGCCTTTTGCGCGGCAGGCACGATCGGGATCCTTGCCCATATGCTGATCATCGACCCGATTGCATGGGCCGTCATGCGCATGGCCTCGGGCCTGTGCGTCGCGGGCTGCTACACGATCATCGAGGCGTGGATGCAGGCAAAGGTGACCAATGAAACGCGCGGGCGCGCGATGGGCGTGTACCGCGTTGTCGACATCTGCGGCAATCTTGGCGCGCAGTTGATGATCGGGGTGTTGGAGCCTGCATCCTACGTGTCCTACAACCTTCTGGCACTGCTCTGCTGCGCGGCGATCTTCCCGCTGACCCTGACCAAGGCCGAGGCGCCCGAAACCGGGGCCGCCCCGCGCCTGCGCCCCCGCCTAGCCTGGGACCGCTCGCCCCTTGGCGCGATGGGCGTTGTGGTGTCGGGGATCACGGGGGCCGCGTTCCGCATGGTCGGGCCGGTCTATGGCATCGCGGTGGGCCTCCGCGCCGATCAGATCGCGCTTTTTCTGGCGGCCTATGTGCTGGGCGGGGCGCTGGCACAATTGCCGGTCGGCTATCTGGCCGACAAGTTCGACCGCCGCACGGTGCTGATCGCCCTCTCTGCGGGCGGGATCGCGAGTTGCGCCTTCACCATCGGCTTTGCAGGTGCTGGCACCGTAGCCGTCTTTACCTCCGCCATGCTGTTTGGCTTTTTCACCCTGCCAATCTATTCCGTCTCGACTGCCCACGCCCATGATTTTGCCGCCAACCACGAACGGGTGGAGCTTTCGGCGGCGCATATGTTCCTCTATGCCGTCGGCGCCATCGCCAGCCCCCTCGTCGCGTCGCTGGTGATCGAGGCGTATGGCGCCTCGGGGATGTTCGTGATGATCGGGGCCGCGCATGCCGTGCTGATCGGGTTCAGCTTCCTGCGCATGCGCGCCCGCCCTGCCGCCGGGCTGGAACGCACCGCCTATACCTACGAGCCGCGCACTTCGTTCCTGATCGGGCGGCTCTTGGGTGGCGGACGCATGCGCAGCGATGATACCAAACCTTGATCAATCGTTTACGCCCGCGCTCAACCTTCTGTTATTTCAATATTTTGTTGGCTTATCACGTGTGTTATGAAGGCCCGCCAGCGCTGAAGCCTGCGCTGGAACCCGTGCCCCGACTGCGCTAAACGGTGCCATCGACTGCCAAGGAAATCCACATGGCCCGCATCCTGATCACCTCTGCGATCCCCTATATCAACGGGATCAAGCACCTTGGAAATCTTGTGGGAAGCCAGCTTCCCGCCGACCTTTACGCCCGCTACATGCGCGCCCTGGGCCACGAGGTGATGTTCATCTGCGCCACCGACGAACACGGCACTCCGGCCGAGCTTGCCGCCGCAAAGGCCGGCAAGCCCGTGGCCGAATACTGCGCCGAGATGCACGAGGTGCAAAAAGACCTCGCCGCCGGGTTCCG
>JBBSBE010000009.1:0-53345 GCA_038251625.1 Rhodobacterales bacterium | reverse complement strand
TGCCGAAGATCAGGCTGCCGCCGACAAGGCCGCCGCGAAGGCTGCTGCCGCCGAACAGGCGGCTGCCGACGACGCTGCCGCCAAGGCTGTTGCCAATGAACAGGCCGCTGCCGATGCCGCCGCGAAAGCCGCTGCCGATCAAGCCGCTGCCGAAGCTGCTGCCACCGATCAGGCCGCTGCCGACAAGGCTGCGGCGGCGGATCAAGCCGCTGCCGACAAGGCCGCAGAAGAGGCGGCGGCACAGGCCATTGCCGCGCAACAGGCCGCTGCCGAAAAAGCCGCCGCCGAACAAGCCGCGAAGGATGCAACCGTCGCGGACCAGCCTGCCGCAGATACCCCCGCCGTGGTGGTGCCTGCACCTGAAGCGACTGTGACGGTGGCTCCCGAAACCGCAGCACCGGTGACCAAAGCCGACAAGAAGGCCGCGAAGGAAGCCGCGAAGGCCGCTGCTGCCGCTGCAGAGCCTGTGGTCATCCCCGAAGCTGCACCGGAAGCGGTGCAGACCCTTGAAACGCTGCTCGCGCCGGAAGAGGCGACCACCGCGGCAGCCCCGCCAGTGGCGGCGCTTTTGGGCGCTTCCAACCGCAAGGATCGCAAGGCGAAGAAGGACAAGGCCGCGTCCGCAGACACCGCGACCGCCCAACCCGATCCCACACCCGTCGCCCAGCCGGCCCCGATCACAACGACCGAGCGGACGATCGTCGAAGGCGACCGCCGGTCGTCGGATCAGGAGTTTTCGGAAGCGGGCAAGCGAGACAAGGACGGCAAGCGCAAGAAGGACAGCGGCCTGTCCGACCTTGAGAAGGTTGGCCTTGTGGCCCTTGGCGCGCTGGCTGTCGGGGTGATCCTCAACAACGGCAACCGCGTTGTCAGCAACTCGGGCGACCGCGTTGTGGTGGCCCGTTCGGATGGCGGCTATGACGTCCTGAAGGACGATGATGCGCTGCTTTACCAGCCAGGTGCCGACGTGCGCACCGAATCGTTCCGCGATGGCTCGACCCGCACAACCGTTCTGCGGACGGATGGCAGCCGTATCGTCACCATCCGCGATGCGTCGGGCCGCGTGCTGCAGCGCGTGCGGTACGACAGGGCGGGCCGTGAGACGTACCTGATCGACGATCTGGATCAGGTGCAGCCCATCGACGTGACCACCCTTCCGCGCCCGCCTAAGCCGGTAACCATATCGGCCTCCGGGTCGAACGCAGAGCTTGGCATGGCGCTGGCCAACGCCAACATCGCCGCCACGGGCAGGGCATTCTCGCTGCGCCAGGTGCGCGAGGTACGCGAAGTCCGTGCCCTGGCGCCGCAGATCGAGGTGGAACCGATCCAGTTCCGCACCGGATCCTCTGCCATTGACGCGACCGAGGCACAGAAGCTGGCCGATCTTGGCGGCTTCATCTCGCGGCGCGTGGCTGCCGAGCCGGATGAGTTGTTCCTGATCGAGGGGCATACTGATGCGGTGGGTTCGGCGCCCTCGAACCTCGCGCTCAGTGACCGTCGCGCCGAATCGCTGGCGCTGGCGCTGACCGAGTACTTCGATGTGCCGCCGGAAAATCTGGTGGTGCAGGGGTACGGCGAAGGCGACCTTCTGATCCCGTCGGAAGGGGATGAGCCGCGCAATCGCCGTGTGGCCGTGCGGATCATCACGTCGCTGCTGACCGGCGCCGACAGCTGAAAGACGCAGGCCTTCGCGCGCGCTGCACCAAATGGTGATGGCGCGCGCCGCCCCCCTGCCGCATAATCGCGCGGCAGGGGGGCTTTTTCATGGACGGAACCGCGCAGTCAAGCCACGACCAGATCCCCGAAACCGCGCTGCGCTGGTTGCGCGCGGGCGGTGGGGCGGCGCTGGCCACGGTGGTTGAAACCTGGGGCTCGGCGCCCCGGCCCGTGGGCAGCCAACTGGCCATTTCCGGCGCGGGCGAGATCATGGGATCGGTCTCGGGCGGCTGCGTCGAGGGCGCGGTGGTAGCCGAGGCGATGGAAGCGATGGAGGATGGCCAGCCCCGGCTTCTGACCTTCGGCGTGGCGGATGAGACGGCATTTTCCGTGGGCCTTGCCTGTGGTGGCACGATCCGGGTGCTGGTGGAGCCGTTGGGTGCAGGCGCCGCGCGCCTGCCCGAGGCGATGCTGGCCGATCTGGTGGTCGCACGCGCAGAGCGCAGGGCCATGGCCTATGTCGTACATCCAAAAACCCATGCCCGCCGGCTGACCGCCGGACCCGGCGACCCGTTGGAGGCCACCATAGCCACGCGCATGCGGGCGGACCGTTCGGGGCAAGAGGAGGATGGCACCTTCATCGCCGTCCACAACCCGCCCCTGCGCATGATCGTGGTCGGCGCCGTTCACATCGCCCAACCTCTTGTCGCGATGGCCAGGCTTTGCGGCTACGACCCTGTGCTGATCGACCCCCGGGCCACCTTTGGCGCCGAGCATCGCTTTCCGGGTGAGCGTATCCTCGACGACTGGCCGGATGAGGCGATGGCGGCGCTTGCCCCCGATGCCCGGACCGCCGTGGTGACGCTGACGCATGATACCAAGCTCGATGATCCCGCGCTGCTGACGGCGCTTGCGTCACCGGCGTTCTACATCGGCTGCCTCGGCTCCACCCGTACCCACGCCAAGCGGCTGGATCGCCTGCGCGCGGCCGGGATCAGTGAAGACGCCATCGCCCGGCTGCACGCCCCGGTGGGCCTGAACATCGGGGCCAAGAGCCCGGCCGAGATTGCCGTGTCGGTCATGGCGCAGATCACCCAGACCCTGCGGCAAGCCTGATGCGGTTCGGCCCCGTGGCGGTGGCAAAGGCCGAGGGCGCGATCCTTGCCCATTCCGTGCTGGCTGGCGGGCGGCGGCTGCGCAAGGGCGCCGTCCTGACGGCGGCGGATCTGGGCTGGCTGGCGACGGTGGGTGTGGCGGAGGTTACGGTCGCATGCCCCGACCCCGGGGATGTGCCAGAGGATGCCGCCGCAGATCATCTGGCACGTGCCCTTGCCCCCGATGCCACGATGGGGTTGCAACGGTCAGACCCTTTCACCGGGCGCGTGAACCTTAACGCGGCCTATCCGGGGATCGTGGCGCTGGATGCCGCGCGCATCCATGCGCTGAACCGGATCGACCCTTCGATCACGCTGGCCACGCTTGCGCCCTTTACCCGCGTGACGCCGGGGCTGCTGACCGGGACGGTCAAGATCATCAGCTATGCCGTGCCCAGAGCGGCGCTCGAGGCGGCCTGCGCAGTGGCGGCGGGTGCGTTGCGCGTTCTGCCGGTGCTGCGCAAAAGCGCGGGCCTCGTGCTGACCGAGGTGCCCGATCAGGATGCAAAGCTTGCCGCCAAGGGCCGCCGTGCGGTCGAGGCACGGCTCAAGGCGCTGGGGATTGCCCTTGAAGGCGTCGTGACGGTGCCCCACCGGGCGCCCGCGATTGCAGAGGCGCTTTCGGCCAGCCCCGGCGCGATGCTCCTGATCCTTACCGGTTCAGCTACATCCGACCTGCATGACACCGCACCCGAGGGCCTGCGCGCGGCAGGCGGGCGGGTGGAACGCTTCGGGATGCCGGTCGATCCCGGTAACCTGCTCTTTCTTGGAAGCCTCGGCGCCCGTCCGGTGATCGGACTGCCGGGCTGCGCCCGAAGCCCCGCGATGAACGGCGCGGACTGGGTGCTGGAGCGGCTGGCCTGCGGCATGGACCTGACGGACGACGACATCGCATCCATGGGGGTAGGGGGGCTCTTGAAGGAAATCCCGATCCGCCCGCAGGCGCGCGAACCAGATGCCCCCCCCGCGCCTTAAAGGACCCGCGCCAGTTCGCCCAGAATATAGGTCCACCCGCCCCGATGGCCTTCGACAGAGCTTTTGCTTGCGAACCGCACCTGAAGCAGGTCGATCCGCGTGCCACCTTCGACAGGCACGAAATCCAGCGTGACCCGGCTGCCTTCCACCGAATGGGGTGATTCCCAGGAAAAGGCGATCCGGCTGTGCGGGACCAGGTCCAGATAGGTGCCCTCGTGCGGGATATCTTGGTCGCCGGGGTTCATCACCACGCGGAACCGCCCGCCCACGCGCGGGTCCGTATTGGCCTCGGGCACGGTTCCACCCATGCAAGGTACCATGAAACGCGCCAGCATCGCCGGATCAAGCCAGGCGTCATACACCCGTTTCTGGGGTGCTGCGATCACCTGCGTCACCGTCAGCGTCAGTTCGGTTGTCATCTGATCTTTCATCACCGGGTCGGCCATCTGCCGTCTCCTCTGCCAGGGTTGCCGCAAGCGCCACAAGCCGAAGCGCCCAGATCGAACGAAGCCCGGCGAACCAGCGATCCATCTCCGCCAGAGGCCCGAGGTCGATCTCGATGTGATGCACCCGCCAGATCGTGCGCCGCTTCACGAGCCGCGCGCGCTCCAGCACCTTTATGTGCTTCGAGACGGCGTTGAGGCTCATGTCGAACCTCTGCGCGATCTCGGTCACCCGCGTCGGCCCCGCCTGCGCCAGCAGCGTCAGGATTGCCCGGCGTGTCGGGTCACCTGCGGCCTTCAGCGTTTCGGACAGGACATCTGCATCGAGTCGTTCAACCATGTGGATGAATTATACTCTGCGGGCAGGTCAGTCAACCATTTGGATGAACGATAGCCGGCGCTACAAAAGAAAAAGGCCCCGCCATCCGGCAGGGCCCCTTTCACTGACGGTTCAGGGCGCGCCTCAGCGCGGCCCGATCATCATCACCATCTGCCGCCCTTCGAGGCGCGGAAACGATTCGATCTTGCCGGCATCGCCCACATCGTCCGCCACCCGGTTCAGAAGCTCGAGGCCCAACTGCTGGTGCGCCATCTCGCGCCCGCGAAACCGCAGCGTGATCTTCACCTTGTCGCCTTCCTCCAGAAACTTCATCACCGACCGCATCTTCACATCGTAATCATGCGTGTCGGTGCCGGGGCGGAACTTGATTTCCTTGATCTCGATGATGTGCTGCTTCTTGCGGGCCTCGGCCTCGCGTTTCTGCTGCTCGTACTTGAACTTGCCGTAATCCATGATCTTGCAGACAGGGGGTTCGGCGTTGGGGCTGATCTCCACCAGATCAAGCCCGGCTTCCTCGGCCATCTGCATCGCCCGGGCAGGCGTGACCACGCCCACGTTTTCCCCGTCAGCGCCGATCAGGCGGATGTCGCCCCCCCGGATACGGTCATTCACGCGGGGTCCGGTGTCGCGTTGCGGCGGGGCGTTGTGCGGTCTGCGGGCTATGGTGGCGTTCCTTGAATGGTTGCAATCCTGGCGCATAAAATAGTCGGGCTGGGCGGTGGCTTCAACCACATTCGCGGGTCTTGGCGCAGATCGCTGTGGCGGGCTTCCCATCTGGTCACGTTTCTGTCATTTAAAGCCGCGCTGCCGCGTCCGCATGCGGCCTTCGGGGGAAGAACCATGAACAAGAGTGTGATCATCGGAGCCGTGCTGATCGTGGCCGCCGGGCTTGGCTACTATCAGTTGAGCTATCTGCCCGCGCAGAAGGCCGCTGCTGAGGCCGCGCAAGCTGCGGAAGAGGCGGCGAAGAAGGCGGCCGAAGAGGCTGCGGTCGCAGAGGAGGCCGCAAAGAAGGCCGCTGACGACGCTGCAGCACAGGCCGCCGCAGATGCCGCGGCAAAGGCCGCCGAAGACGCCGCAGCCAAGGCAGCCGCCGATGCCGCCGCCGCCGAAGAAGCGGCCAAGCAGGCCGCCGAAGACGCTGCAGCCAAAGCCGCTGCGGATGCCGCCGCCGCTGCAGAGGCCGCGAAGAAGGCAGCCGATGACGCTGCGGCCAAGGCAGCCGCCGATGCGGCCGCTGCCGAGGAAGCTGCAAGGAAGGCGGCTGAAGACGCCGCCGCTCAGGCCGCTGCGGATGCCGCCGCAGCCGAGGCCGCCGCGAAACAGGCCGCTGACGAGGCTGCCGCTGCAGCCGCATCTGCCGATGCGCTGAACCCAGCCTCTTTCGATCCTGCCGCCGTCACGGCGCTGATCGACGGCTCGTCGCTGGATGCCGCGACCAAGGCCACGCTCAATGCCGCAGTTTCGGCGGCGGCGTCCAACCCGGCACTTGTCGACGGGGTGATCGCGCAGGTCAAGACGGCGCTTGGCCTCTGACCCTTCCTGACAGACTTGAAGAACGCCGCGCAAGCCTATGCTTGCGCGGCGCTTCTCGTGAAGTCGGTTCAGATTCCGTCACCGACGAATGCCTTTTCCACCACATATTCGCGCGGATCGGAGTTGGCGCCTTCGGTCAGCCCGAACCCTTCCAGGATCGCTTTTACGTCCACGTTGAAGGCAAGGCTGCCGCACACCATCGCCCGGTCAGTGGCGGGGTCCATCGCGGAAAGGCCAAGGTCGGCAAACACCTTGCCTGACGACAGGTTATCCGTCACCCGGCCCATCAGCGGTGAGGGTTCGCGCGTGGTGGTGGGGTAGTAAAGCAGTTTGCCCTCGACCAACTCGCCGATCAGGGGGTCGTCCTGCAACGACGCCACCAGTTGCCGCCCGTATTCCAGTTCGGCCACGGTGCGGCAGGTGTGCATCATCACGACGGTATCGTATTTTTCATAGGTCTCGGGGTCGCGCATCAGGCTTGCAAAGGGCGCAAGGCCGGTACCTGTGGCCAGAAACCAGAGCCGCTTGCCGGGCAAAAGCGCATCGAGCACCAGCGTCCCCACCGGTTTGGGGCGCAGGATGATCTCATCCCCGACTGCGATATGCTGCAACCGGCTGGTCAATGGCCCGTCGGGCACCTTGATCGAATAGAATTCCAGTTCCTCGTCCCAATTGGGCGAGGCGATGGAATAGGCGCGGAGCAAGGGTTTGCCGTTGTCGCCCATCAGCCCGATCATCACGAATTCGCCCGACCGGAAGCGCAGGCTTTGTGGCCGTGAGACGCGGAAGGAAAACAGCCGGTCCGTCCAATGCGTCACCGAGGTCACGGTCTGGGCGTCGGGCAGATGGGCCTTTGCGGGGGTGGGGGCGGCGTCGTTCATCACGGTCGCTTCGGTCATTGCTTCAGACTTTCGGCTTAAATGGTCAGGTGAGGCGTGAAAACCCCCTGCATCAGGCCCGCAGGCGCGACTGATAGTCATGCGCCTGCCAGTCGGCCCGGAAACGCCATTGGTCGGCGGGCTGACGGGCGGCAAGGTCATCGGGGATCTCGACTTCGTCAAAACCGACGCGCCGCAGCATGGCGTACTGGTCGGCGATCACCGGGCCATGCGCGCGCAGTCGTCCGGTGAAGCCCATCATCCGCAAACGCCGCGCGATCGTGAGGGCGCGACCGTCGCTGAAGGACGGAAAGGCCACGCGGATCAGCGCGAGATGGGGCAGGTGCCCCTCCAGCGCAACAGGGTCATCGGTCTGTGCCAGATCGACCGCCCTTGTGTCCGGGCCAAGCGCGCTGAGCGGCTCGAAGCCAGCGTTCCAGTCTTCGGGCGCGAAGCCCTGATCGGTTACGATGACGGTCATGCCGCATCCTCCGCTGGCAAGGGCCCACGCACCGCGCGCCCATTGATGAAGTGGATACCGCATTCTACTTTTTCACTTCCACGCCAACGGCCTGCGCGTTCATCCTCACCCGGTTTCACCGCCGAGGTGCAGGGCGCGCAGCCGATCGAGGGATATCCCTTGGCCACCAGCGGATGCTTTGGCAACCGGTTTTCGGCCATGTATTCGGCGATATCCTCGCGGCCCCAATGGGCCAGCGGGTTTACCTTGATGCGCGCCTCGCCCTCGTCCTCGAAGAACTCGACCGCCTCGCGGGCGCCCCCTTGATAGCGTTTGCGCCCGGTGATCCAGCCGTCAAAGGGCTTCAGCGCACGGTCCAGGGGTTCCACCTTGCGGATATTGCAGCAGGCATCGGTGTTGAACTGGTGCAGCGTGTTGTCCGGATCCTCGAACGCGAGGCGCGGGGCAGAGGCGCGGATGGTGCGTACATCGCAAAGCGGCAGGCTGTCGGCCACCTGGCGCTGGTATTCCAGCGTTTCGGGAAACAGCATGCGCGTATCGATGAAAAGAACCGGGGTTTCCGGCGCGATCACGCTGACAAGGTGCAAAAGCACCACCGATTCCGCACCAAAGGACGATACCAGCGCCACCCGGCCCAGATCATCATCCTTCAGCGCATGCTCCAGCACAGCAGTCGCCGAATGATGGCGATAGCGGGCATTGAGCGTGGCCACCCGTTCGGCGACGCTTGCCAGATCACGCGGCATCGCGCGCCTCATCATCGTAGAGGGCGGCCTTGAAAGGGGCGAGGCCAAGGCGGCGGTAGGCCTGCAGGAACGTCTCTTCCGGCCCGTCGCGCAAGGCGAGGTAGGCACGGACGATCCGTTCGACGGCAGGCACGATCTCGTCATAGGCAAAGCCCGGTCCTGCGCGTTCACCGATCACTGCCGTTTCGGTGCCGTCGCCGCCAAGCGTGATCTGGTAGTTCTCCACCCCCGCGCGGTCGAGGCCGAGAATGCCGATATGGCCCACATGGTGGTGTCCGCAGGCATTGATGCAGCCCGAAATCTTGATTTTCAGCGGCCCGATCTCGTGCTCGAGGTCAAGTTCCTTGAACCGCGTCGCAATCTCTTGCGCCACGGGGATCGAGCGTGCGGTGGCCAGTGCGCAGTAATCCATGCCGGGGCAGGCGATGATGTCGGAGATGAGGCCGACGTTCGACGTGGCAAGGCCCGCCTGCCGCAGTGTGGCATGCACGGCGGGCAGGTCCGCCTTGTGCACATGCGGCAGGATCACGTTCTGCTCATGGCTGATGCGCAACTCGGCATAGCCGTAGCGGTCTGCCAGATCGGCCATCACCCGCATCTGCGCGGCCGTCGCATCGCCGGGGGTTTCGCCATGTGCCTTCAGGCTGATGGTCACGATGGCATGGTCCGGGTCGCGGTGCACGGCAAGGTTCGTATCGGCCCAGGACCGGAACACCGGATCGGCGCGGTAGAAGGCGTCGTACCCGTCCGTCGGCGCGGAGCGAAAGGCCGGGGGCGCAAAGGCAGCCTCGATCTCGGCCAGCAGCGCCTGATCGTGGCCGCCGAAGAGGGGGCGCAACTCGGCGAAACGTGCCTCGACCATGCGGGTGATTTCCTCGACCCCCGTCTCGTGCACGGTGATCTTGATGCGCGCCTTGTACTTGTTGTCACGCCGCCCCAGCATGTTGTAAACGCTGAGGACCGCCTCGACATAGGGCAGAAGATCGGCCTTGGGCAGGAAGCTCCGCACCACATGCCCGATCATCGGCGTGCGGCCCAAACCACCCCCCACCACTACCTCGAACCCCGGCTCGCCTGCATCGTTGCGCACCATTCGCAGCCCGATGTCGTGTGCCTTTGTCACGGCGCGGTCATTCGGGCTGCCGGTGACGGCGATCTTGAACTTGCGGGGCAGGAACTGGAATTCCGGGTGATCGGTCGACCATTGGCGCAGCAATTCCGCGACCGGGCGCGGATCCTCGATCTCATCCGCTGCGGCACCGGCAAAATGATCCGCCGTCACATTGCGGATCGTGTTGCCGCTGGTCTGGATCGCGTGCATCTGCACATCCGCCAGCGCCGACAGGATCGCGGGCACATCACCGAGCTTTGGCCAGTTGAACTGGATGTTCTGGCGCGTGGTGAAGTGGCCATACCCCTTGTCCCACCGCTCGGCGATCAACGCCAGTTGCCGCATCTGGTGCGGGTTCAGCGTGCCATAAGGGATCGCCACGCGCAGCATGTAGGCATGAAGCTGCAGATAGAGGCCATTCATCAGGCGAAGGGGACGGAACTCCTCTTCCGTCAGCGACCCGTCGAGCCGACGCTCCACCTGCTGGCTGAACTGCGCCACGCGCGTCCGCACAAAGGCGTCGTCGAATTCGGAATAATCATACATTGCCCGGCTCCGCCTGCTTGCCATGGGGATAGTTCGAGGGGCCGCGCGTGCGGAATGCCTCTCGGAAATGAACCGGTTCCGGTCCACTGTGGCCGGGGCGCGCATCGGCCAGATACGCCCCCACGACCACCAGCTTTTGCGCCGCTGCATGCAGCAACCGCATCTGGGCCTCGGCCTCATCCTCGATCAGTTCGGCCTCATGGTGCGCGCGCGTCCAGCGGTCATCGGCGGTCAGGTACACCACGTCGCCAAGACGCAGATCATTGGCCGTGACGACCTTGGGGGAAAACCGGCTTGTCATGCAAAGGCCTCCGACAGGTGGAGAAGGGCCGCTGCAGCCGCGCGGGGCGCCAGACCGAACAGGATGACTGCCGGGCCGTCCGCTGCCGCGACCGCCTTGGTCAGGCCCGAAAGCGTGGTGCCGATGACGGCCTCATTGGCGCGGCTGATGTTGGCGACCACCGTGACGGGCGTGCCGGGGTCGGCCCCGTGCATCATCAGGCGGCCCTCGATGAAGCGTGCCGATTTCTTGCCCATATAGATTGCTGCCACTTCGCCCGGTCGCGCCATCCCGCGCCAGTCCTGCTCTGCATAGCCCGCCATATCGTGCCCGGTCACGATCCGCAGCGCCGCATTGCGCCCGCGCCGCGTCAGGCTTTGGCCGATCCGCGCAGCGGCAACGGTGGCGGACGTCAGGCCGGGCAGAATGCGGAAGGGCAATCCCGCCGCCTCCAACGCCTCGATCTCTTCATCCAGCCGCCCGAAAATCCCGCAATCGCCGCCCTTGAGCCGCACCACGCGCGCGCCCGTCATCGCGTGGGCCACGATGGTGGCCGAGATGTCGCCCTGCGCCGCAGAGGGGCCAAAGCCTTCCTTGCCCACATCAACGCGCCGCGCCGTGGCCGGGATCAGCGCCATCACCTCGGGGCCTACCAGCCGGTCATGGATCACCACCTCTGCGCCCTCAAGCGCACGCAAGGCGCCAAGCGTCAGGTATTCTGCAGCCCCGGGGCCGGCGCCGACGAAAAGAACAGGATGATGCATGGGCGCGTCCTCTGGCTTCAGGTCTTTAATATAGAACACTGTCCCCATTTTCGGCCATGGGGGCTTGCAGATAAGGACGTTTGTTCCTAACGCTTGATCCATACAGGCGGGATTTCCGCCGCAACGGGAAAAAACGGAATGGCGGCCCGGCTGGACGAGATCGACCGGAAAATCCTTGCCGAACTGCAAACCGACGCCAGCCAGTCGCTGGACGAGATTGCCCGCAAGGTCGGCTCATCCAAGACGCCGGTCTGGAACCGCATACGCCGGATGCGCGAAGCGGGGGTCATCATCGGCCAGACCGCGATTCTGGACCCGGATGCCCTGGGGCTGGAGGCCTGCTTCTTCGTCCTGATCCGCACCTCCGAGCACGAAGCCGACTGGCAGCGCCGTTTCCTGACCGCGCTCCGCGAGCGCCCCGAAGTGATGGAGGCGCACCGGTTGGCGGGCGATATCGACTATATCCTGAAGGTGCGGGTCAAGAACGCCCGTGCCTATGACACGTTCTATCAGGCGCTTATCTCCGAGGTGCGCATCTACAACGTGACAGCACTTCTCAGCATGGAAGAGATCAAGTCCACCACCAACCTGCCGCTCTGACGCTTCCCCTTGCGCTGCCTTTCTGGCATGCACGCCCGCGTAGAAGGAGCCAGACCATGCACGACATCCGCACCATCCGCGACGATCCGCAAGCCTTTGACGCGGCGCTTGCCCGCCGGGGCGAAGCGCCGATGTCGTCGCATGTGCTGGCCATCGATGCGGCGCGGCGGGCCAAAATTCTGGCCGCCGAAACCGCACAAGCCGCGCAAAACACGGCATCCAAGGAAGTGGGCGCCGCCAAGGCACGGGGAGATGATGCCGAATTCGAGCGGTTGCGTGCGCTTGTGGCCGAGACAAAGGCCGAGATTGCCCGCCTGAACGAGGAAGCGGCTCTTGAAGATGCCCGTCTGCGCGACCTGCTTCTGACCCTTCCCAACAGCCCGATGCCAGACACGCCCGACGGCCCAGACGAAACCGCCAACGTGGAACTGCGCCGCTGGGGCACCCCCCGCATGCTAGACTTCGCGCCGAAGGAACACTTCGACCTGCCCGCCCTGGCCTCCGGCCTCGACTTCGCCACCGCTGCGAAACTCTCGGGTTCCCGCTTCGTGGTTCTGCGCGGCACCGTCGCGCGGCTGCATCGGGCGCTGGCGCAGTTCATGCTGGATACCCACATCACCGACCATGGTCTTTCCGAAACCTGGACCCCTGTTCTGGTCAAGGACGACGCGATGTACGGCACCAACCAGTTGCCGAAATTCGCCGAGGACAGCTATGCCACAACCAACGGCTGGTGGCTGATCCCGACCTCGGAGGTCACGCTGACCAACACCGTTGCGGGCGACATTCTGGACGAGGCCACATTGCCGATCCGCCTGACCGCCCACACCCAGTGCTTCCGGTCGGAAGCGGGTTCTGCGGGCAAGGATACGGCGGGCATGTTGCGCCAGCACCAGTTCGAGAAGGTCGAGATGGTCACGATCTGCACCCCCGAAGAGGGGCGTGCCGAGCATGACCGGATGACAGCCTGCGCCGAGGCGATCCTGCAAAAGCTGGGTCTGCCCTACCGCGTGATGGTGCTTTGTACGGGTGACATGGGCTTTGGCGCCCAACGGACGCACGACCTTGAGGTTTGGCTACCGGGGCAGGATACCTACCGCGAGATTTCGTCCGTCTCGGTCTGCGGTCAGTTTCAGGCCCGCCGGATGAACGCCCGCTATCGCGCGCCGGGTGGCAAGCCCGATTTCGTGTGCACGCTGAACGGGTCGGGTCTGGCCGTGGGCCGGTGCCTGATCGCGGTTGTCGAAAACGGACAAGAGGCCGATGGAACGATCAGTCTGCCAGCGGTGCTCGCCCGCTATCTTGGCGGGGCGACACGGATCACCGCCGAGGGCGCGCTGGCCTGATCCCTGTAGGTGACCATATTCGGGTCTGGGGGCGGCGCGCGCCCTCAGGCCTTTCGCCGCAGCATGCCGACCGAAAAGATCGCCAGCGCCACCCAGATCATCATGAAGGCCAGCAACTTCACCGGCGGAAACGGCTCGTCGAACAGGAAAACCGCCGTGAGGAAGATCATCGTGGGCGCGATGTATTGCAACATGCCGATCGTGGACAGGCGCAAAAGCTTGGCGCCGTTGGCATACAGCATCAGCGGCCCGGCGGTCACGATGCCGGTGCCCAGAAGCAGCGCCGTCGTCGGGGTATCAATGCCGAAACTTGCCGTCCCGCTGGCCGCGAGCCACCCGAGATAAAGCAGCGCCAGTGGCGACAGGATCAGCACCTCCAGCATGAAGCCCTGGTTCGGCCCCACGGGCAGCGATTTCTTGAAGAACGCGTAAGCACCCCAGGTCAGCGTCAGCGCCAGTGCGACCACGGGCACCTGGCCGCCCGCGACGGCGAGGATCAGAACCGCAAGCGCCGCCAGACCGATGGCAGCACCTTGCCAGGCCGTCAGCCGTTCCCCCAAGAGCGCCCATCCCAGAAACACGGTGAAAAGCGGGTTGATGTAATATCCAAGTGCCGCATCCAGCGCATGCCCCGACCCGATGGACCACACATAGATCCCCCAGTTCACCGAGATGAGCGCCGCCGTCACCGCGCCCATCGTCAGCGTTCGCCGTGACCGTAGCGCCACGCGCAGGTCGTCCGTCCGTCCAAGCAAAATAAGCACGAGGCCAGCCACCGGGATTGACCAGATCACCCGGTGTGCCACCACTTCGCTCGCGGGCACATGCGCCAGTGCCTTCATGTACAGCGGCAGAAACCCCCAGAAGCCATAGGCCGCCAGCGCAAAGGCGAAGCCGCGCGGCGTATCGCCGGATGCAAGGGCGGGGGTATCGGTCATAGCCCCTGCCTTATCCGCTGGGACGGGGCAGCACCAATCCATTCTTGTGAAGTGATCCATCTGTGTGGGTGATGCCGCCTGACTGCCGTTCGTGCCGCGGCGTCATCTCCTTAAACCACTTGCAAGTCACCTATCGGGGACATATTAAGTCACCATACAGTGACAACTACGCAAACAAAGGAAATGCCCATGTTCATCCCCCGCCGCCGCCCCAGCTTTCGGCCCATCGTTGCCGTCGCACTTCTCGCCCTCGCCCTGGCGCTTTCGGCCTGCGCTGCGCACAAACCCACGCAATCGGGCTTTCTGACCGCAGCCCCGAGGGTATCCGCGCAAGGCTATTCTGCCGCGCTGATCGATGTGGTCGACTATCGCCCCGTCGGGCGCACGCCGGGCAAGGGGAACCCCGCCGATGTGGATGCGCTGAAGGCGGACTACCATGCAGCGCTTGCGGCCGCCTTCGCCGCGCATTACCGGCTGACCGACACCCCCGGCCCTGACGTGCTGCGCGTGCGCGCCGCCATCACGGGCTATACGCTGGCCAATCCGGCGTGGAATGCCGTCTCGCTCGCCTTGCCGATCGGGCCGAAGAACGGCGGCATCAGCATTGAGGCCGAGGTGGTCGATGCCCGCTCGGGTGCGCCCATTGTGGCGCAGAGCGAGGGCTTCAACGGCCATATCTGGAACTCCGCCCCGACCGCCATGTTCGACCGGGACGGCCACGCCCAATCGGGATTTCGCAAGCATGCCCAAGCGCTGGTCGATGCAACGCTGGCCGCCGCGCGTTGACGGGATCAGCCTCGCCGCCGCGCAAGATAGGCGCGGGTGAACGCGGCATAGCCATCGGCCGTCACGCCCAGATGCGCCTGCATCCGGGCGTGCAGGGCGGGCAGGCGGTGGAAGGGCACCTGCGGTGCAACATGATGCTCGATATGATAGGGCATGTTCCAAGCCAGAAACCGGACCAGACCGGTGGTAAACGTGGTGCGGGTGTTCAGGAACATGTCGGCCACGCGCGGGCAATCGCCATGTTCTGCAAGCAGATAAAGCCGCAGCGCGGGCTGGCCGAGCAGGACCGGCAAAAGCCAGACCCAGAAGAGCAGCGGCGATACCGCAAGGCTGACCGCAACCAAGGCATACCCCGCCAGCATCGCCCGCGCCTCGCGCTGCAGGCGCAAAAGCGCGCCGTCGGGCAGGTAGCGCGCCCGCTCGCTGCCGCGCGCCAGCCGCAGGATCAAGCGCGCCTGCCCAACCCAGTAGGGCAGGCCCGAGACGTGAAGCACCCACGCCCGCGGCGTTTCGGGCTTTCCACCGTCCAGTTCCGGGTCTTTCCCCTCGATATTGGTCCAGCGGTGGTGGGCAAGGTGAAACAGCCGGAACCACTGGAACGGCAGCAGCAGCAGGAACCCGCACACCTGCCCCACGGCCTCATTCAGGCGCGCGCTGGAAAAGGGGGTCTTGTGGGTCGCCTCATGTTCAAGCGTGAACAGAAACACCAATGCCACGCCCTGCACGGGCAAGAGCAGCCACCAGCCCGGAACCCCCAGCGCGATGGCCGCACCAAGGGCCAAGATCAACCCGGCATGCCCACAAAGATGCAAAAGGCCGGCCCGATCCGATCGCGCCGCCAGCGCCGTTCTAACCTCTGCCGGCTCGGCCGCCAGCCAGGCGCGGTGATCCATGCCGTTTCCCTGCCTGCGACCATGAGCGGAAACTCTAGGCCGCCTTGCCCGGTGGGGGCAATCCTCAGCGCGGTGTCATTGCTGCGGGTGGGTGATGAACGGTCGGGCCGTTCCCGGCCAGCGCCAGCGTCGCCCCCATTGCCATCACGATCAGAAGTGTTCCCAAGACGCGGCGCATTCTGGCCCTCCGTCATTACCTGCCTCAGCCTGACGTTATCCTAAACCGCGAGGGCACAAAGTGACGTTTTCGTTCATTTGATCGCAATGGCGAAATCCGGCGCGGCCAAGTCAAACCCATCGAACCGGAAACCGGGGCTGACCGTGCAACTGACCAGCGCCCAGCCCGCCCGCGCGGTGGCGGCCTGCCACCAGCCCGCAGGAATCACCACTTGCGGATCATCGCCGCCCAGCACATCCGGGCCAAGGGTCAGCGCTTCCGCACCGTGAGGCGTCTCGGCGCGCAGAAGCATCAGCGGGCTTCCCGCATGCCACAGCCAGATCTCGTCGGCATCGACCCGGTGCCAGTGGCTGCGCTCGCCCGCCTTCAGCAGAAAGAAGATCGCCGTCCCGCTGGTCCGCCCGTTTACCTCTGGCCCCACCCACGTTTGCCGGTAATGCCCGCCCTCGGGGTGAGGCGACAGGCCCAGCCGTGCAATGATCGCCTCCGCTTCGTCCATCCGCTTGCCTCCGTGCCGCCGTAGCTTCAGTCTGCCGTCAAACGCGGGGCAGGACCATGCCACAACACATCATCATCGTGGGGGCAGGGATCACGGGTGCGGCGCTGGCCTACCGGCTTGCGCAGTCCGGTGACCGTGTCACCGTGTTGGACACCGGAACCCCCGCCAGCGCCGCATCGGGCGCAAGTTTCGGCTGGATCAACGCCAGTTTCTTCGCCTCCGACGCCCATCACGCCCTGCGCGCCTGCGCGATCGAGGCGCACCGGCGCCTTGATGCCGAGGTCCCAACCCCGACGCACTGGCCGGGGTGCCTTTGGTGGGAAGAACAGGGCGCGGGGATGGACAGTCTGATGACCAGCCTGCGCGCGCTGGACTACCCGGTGGAGGAGGTGGGTGGGAACCAGATCGCGACGCTGGAGCCGGGCCTTGCCACCCCGCCGCCGCGTGCCTTGCGTTTTCCGGCAGAGGGGGCGACGGATCTTGCTGCGCTGACCCGCCGCCTGCTGGCCGCGTCAGGCGCACAGGTGTGCACCGGGGTGGCGGTCACATCGCTCGGTCTGGCCAAGGGAAGGGTGATCGGGGTGCTCACGCCGCAGGGCGCCCTCGCCGCCGATCATGTTGTCCTTGCCACCGGGACGGGCACGCCGGCCCTTCTTTCACACCTTGGGCTTTCGCTGCCGATGCTGCACCGACCGGGGCTGATGATGACGACCCGCCCGCAACCCCGGCTTCTGGCCCATATCTGCGTCACGCCGGGTCAGGAACTGCGGCAGGATGCAGTGGGCCGGATCTGGGCGCCCACCGCCGCCAGTCATCAGTCAGACAGCGCCGAAGGCGTGCCTGCAATGCCCCAAGACCTTGCCGACGCGGCCTATGCGCGGCTCGCCGCTTTGCTGCCGGGACTTTCGGGCGGGTGGGATCGCGTGTCGCTGGCATATCGCCCGGTGCCCGCCGATGGCGTGCCGGTGGTCGGTCAGGCCATGCCCGGCCTGTCGGTTGCGGTCATGCATTCGGGCGCCACCCTCGCCCCGCTGGTGGCAGAGCTTCTGGCAGCAGAAATAACGGGGCAGGGCACGTCGCCGCTTCTTGCCCCGTTCAGACCATCCCGGTTTACCTGACCTCAGCCCTTCAGGATCGACCGTCCGGCATATTCCGCCGTCTCGCCCAGCATTTCATCGATCCGGATCAACTGGTTGTATTTCGCCAACCGGTCCGACCGCGCCAGGCTGCCGGTCTTGATCTGCCCGCAGTTGGTGGCCACAGCCAGATCGGCGATGGTGGCATCTTCGGTCTCGCCCGAGCGGTGGCTCATGACGTTGGTATAGCCCGCCCGGTGCGCCATCTCGACAGCCTGCAGCGTTTCGGTCAGCGTGCCGATCTGGTTCACCTTCACCAGCATCGAATTGGCGCAACCGCGTGCAATTCCTTCGGCAAGGCGCTTTGGGTTGGTCACGAAAAGATCGTCACCCACAAGCTGGATACGCTTGCCAAGGATCTCGGTCAGATGCGCCCAGCCTTCCCAGTCATCCTCGGAACATCCATCCTCGATCGAAATGATCGGATAGTCGGAGGCAAGCGCGGCCAGATAGGCCACGTTCTCTTCCGGGCTCAGGGATTTGCCTTCTCCTTCAAGCTCGTACTTGCCGTTCTTGAAGTATTCGGTGGCCGCGCAATCCAGCGCCAGATAGATATCCTCGCCGGGGCGGTATCCGGCTTTCTCGATGGATTTCAGGATGAAATCCAGCGCATCGCGGGCAGAGCTGAGGTTGGGCGCAAAGCCGCCCTCATCGCCGATGCCGGTAGAAAGCCCCGCTGCGGACAGCTCTTTCTTCAGCGTGTGGAACACTTCCGAACCCATCCGAACCGCATCGCGGATATCGTCGGCCCCCACGGGCATGATCATGAATTCCTGGATGTCGATGGGATTGTCGGCATGCGCGCCGCCGTTGATGATGTTCATCATCGGCACCGGCAGGATCCGCGCCGACGTACCGCCGACGTAGCGGAAAAGCGGCATGGCACTGGCTTCCGCCGCCGCCTTCGCCACGGCCAGCGATACGCCAAGGATGGCGTTGGCGCCAAGGCGGCCCTTGTTGGGTGTGCCGTCCATCTCGATCATGGTGCGGTCGATACCCACCTGCTCCATCGCGTCGTAGCCGACGATCTCTTCGGCAATCTCGCCATTGACCGCCGCCACAGCCTCAAGCACGCCCTTGCCCATATAGCGGGACTTGTCGCCATCGCGCCGCTCCACCGCCTCATGCGCGCCGGTCGATGCGCCAGAGGGGACGGCCGCGCGGCCCATGGCGCCGCTTTCCAGATGCACGTCCACCTCGACGGTCGGATTGCCCCGGCTGTCCAGGATTTCGCGGGCGTGGATGTCGATGATGGTGGTCATGTCCGGGCCTCCGGGGCTGGTGCGGTTGCGTGCGTGTCTAACCCGCGCCGCCGCTCGCGGTAAAGCGTGTAGAGGCCCGAACCCACCACGATAAAGGCGCCAATCAGCATGAACGCGTCTGGCCGTTCGTCGAAGATCAGGAAACCAAGCGAAAGCGCGAACACAAGACGCGTGTATCTGAAGGGGGTTATGGCCGATACTTCACCTGCCCGCGTCGCTTCGATGATGGCCCAGTAGGCGACGATGCCGATGGCCAAAGCGCCGCCGATATATCCCGCGGCCTGCGGCGTCGGCAGCAAGCCGCCGCCCGACAGCGCCAGCATTGCAGCACCCAAGACGGCGACGGCGGCAAACCCCCAGGTTGCGACCACAAAGGTGGGCAAGCCAGGTGGCATCCGACGCGTCGCGATATCGCGGCCCGCAAGGCCCACGACCGCCAGAACCGCCCAGAGCACATTGGGATCGAACACGGTCCCGCCGGGCCGCAGGATCAAGAGGACACCGCAAAAGCCAGCGCCCACCGCGCTCCAGCGCCGCCAGCCCACCGCCTCGCCAAGGAAGATCGCGGCCGCTGCCGTCACGGCGATCGGCGTGGCCTGCAAGATGGCGGATGCCGTGGAAATCGGGATCAGCGCCAGCGCGGTCACGAAGCCCATTGTTCCCAGCATCTCGAACCCGTTGCGCATCAGCAGCGACGGGTTCAGCGCCGCACGCGTCAGCACGTTCTGCCCTTTCAGGGCGGCAAGTCCCGCATAAGCCAGCGCCCCACCGATCCCGATCATCAGCAGGATCTGCCCGGGCGGCACCGCGCTTGTGGCCAGCTTGATCAGCGCATCCTCTACCGCGAAGGCGGCCATCGCGGCGACCATCAACAGGATGCCCCGCAGATTGGCGCTCATTTCTTCACGGGCAATCCGTAAAGTTCCAGCCGATGCCCGACCAGACGATAGCCAAGACGCGTGGCGATGCGTTCTTGCAGCGCCTCTATGTCGGGGTCCACGAATTCGATGACCTGCCCCGTATTCACGTCGATCAGATGGTCATGGTGGTCGCGTTCTGCATCTTCATAGCGCGCGCGCCCGTCGCCAAACTCCAGCTTGTCGAGAATGCCTTCCTCTTCGAACAGCTTCACCGTGCGATAGACGGTAGCAATAGAGATTTTGGGATCGCGCGCCACGGCCCGCGCGTGCAGTTCCTCTACGTCGGGATGATCCTCGGCTTCGCCGATGACCTGCGCCACCGTGCGGCGCTGCTCGGTCATCCGAAGGCCCTTGGCTTCGCAGCGGGCAATGATGTCGGTCATGGGCGCATCCCCCCCGGCTTTTCCGCCTCTTAGGGGCTGGGCGGGCGGGGGGCAAGCGGGTTGACGGCGGCAGGTCCGGGCGCCAAGGCTGCGGGCAAAGGGAGCGCCATGAAGAAAGACCGTCTGGACGCATTCGGGATCGCATCGTTGACCGCCATCGCGGGGCTTCTTGCGTTCAATCAGATCGTGATCGTCTGGGTCAATGAAGGTTTGCAGCCTGTGTTTTTCGCGGGCCTACGCTCTGCGCTGGCGGTGCCCTTCGTGCTGGCCTGGCTTGCGCTCAACCGGCGCTGGCCGCGCCACACGCCCGGCACCGCGCGCGCGGGCCTTTTGGTCGGCGTGGTGTTCTCTGCCGAATTCCTGTGCCTTTTCATGGCGCTCGACCGCACCACCGTGGCCCGCGCCGTGGTTATCTTCTACACCATGCCCGTCTGGCTGGCGCTGATGGCGCATTTCGGCCTGCCGGGCGAGCGGCTGACGCCTGTGCGGTTTGGGGGCCTTATCCTTGCGTTTGGGGGCACGGCTCTTGCGATTCTGGATCGGGGCGGCGGCGGGCAGGCCAGCCTGACGGGCGATCTTTTCGCGCTCGGTGCGGCGCTTGGCTGGGCCGGAACCGCCTACCTGACGCGCGCCTCTCGTTTGCGCGAACTGGGGCCGGAGGTGCAGCTTTTGTGGATGGTGGGGATCTCGGCGCCGATCCTGCTGCTGGCAGCGCAGATCCCGGCCTTTGGTCCATTGGTGCGCGCCTTCGAGCCGCACCACATCTTGTGGCTTCTTTTTCAGGCCGGGATCGTTGTGGCGGGCGGGTTCATCGCCTGGCTTGCCATCCTTGCGCGCTATCCGGCGGCACAGGTGGCCAGCTTTTCCTTTCTGACGCCCGTCATCTCGATCCTCTTCGGGTGGGCCCTTCTGGGCCAGCCGCTGCGGCCGCCGATTCTGGTGGCCGGGGCGCTGGTGGCTGCGGGAATCGTGCTGGTGAACCAGCGTCGGGCCCCGCAGCCTGAGTCGAAAGGTTAATTCGGAAAATCAGCACCTTGCGCTAAACCCCCGGCGATACGTGTGAAATGCCTGTTTCATCCCCTGCCTGTCCCGCCCTTGTTCACAGACCTGTCCCCAGATGGGCCGCAAAGACCACCTGTTGCGCCCGCGCACGGTCAACCCTCTAAATGTTGCGCTTGGGCAAATTTTATCGTTGATCGCTCGCGACGAATACGACAGTTTGACAAAGCGGCGCATCAGACCACCAGATATAGTGGCTGCCGCAACGAGACGGGTTCACAACACCGACAGCTGGAACAGCGGTCCGGCGGCTTTCGCGCAAAGCCGGGGGCCGAAGGCATCCTGTGTGGCGGACCGGGGACAGGGGCAATGACCGATGCGAGGCAAAGCCCGCGCGGCAAGAAAAGGGACGGCAGGCACATGAAGATCGAGCGGACGTTTACGAGTGAAGCGACCGGCGCTTACGGCGCCATGGATTTTGCGCTGACCACATCCGAGATCCGGAACCCCGACGGCAAGATCGTGTTCCGGAACGAGGCAGTGGAAGTGCCCGCAGGATGGAGCCAGGTGGCATCCGACGTGCTGGCGCAAAAGTATTTCCGCAAGGCAGGTGTGCCTGCCGTCCTGAAGAAGGTCCGCGAAAAGAACGTGCCCGAATTTCTGTGGCGCTCAATCCCAGACGAGGCGGCACTGGCAGAGCTTCCCGAGGCCGATCGCTTTGGCGGCGAAACTTCTGCGCGGCAGGTGTTTGACCGGCTTGCCGGTGCCTGGGCCTATTGGGGCTGGAAGGGTGGCTACTTCACCACCGAATCCGATGCGCGCGCCTACTATGACGAGATGCGCTACATGCTGGCCCGCCAGATGGCCGCCCCGAACTCGCCCCAGTGGTTCAACACGGGTCTGCACTGGGCCTATGGTATCGACGGGCCGAGCCAGGGCCACTTCTACGTGGATCATGCCACCGGCAAGCTAACCAAATCGGCCAGCGCCTATGAGCACCCCCAGCCCCACGCCTGCTTCATCCAGTCGGTCAAGGATGATCTGGTCGGCGATGGCGG
This sequence comes from Rhodobacterales bacterium, assembly GCA_038251625.1. Lineage (GTDB taxonomy): Bacteria > Pseudomonadota > Alphaproteobacteria > Rhodobacterales > Rhodobacteraceae > JBBQXK01. The sequence continues at coordinate 31,437 of JBBSBE010000009.1, read as the reverse complement.
CATCATGGACCTGTGGGTCCGCGAGGCGCGGTTGTTCAAGTACGGCTCGGGCACGGGCACCAACTTCTCGTCCCTGCGCGGCGAGGGGGAAAAGCTGTCGGGTGGCGGGAAATCCTCTGGCCTGATGGGTTTCCTCAAGATCGGCGACCGCGCCGCAGGCGCCATCAAGTCTGGCGGCACCACCCGCCGCGCGGCCAAGATGGTGATCTGTGACATGGATCACCCGGATATCGAGGCCTTCATCAACTGGAAGGTCATCGAAGAACAGAAAGTCGCAAGCCTCGTTGCCGGCTCGAAGATGCACGAAGCCCGGCTGAACGAGATCTTTGCCGCGATCAAGGCCTTCGACGGCACCGAGGCAGGCGCCACGGACCCCGTGCAGAACGCGGGCCTCAAGGCTGCAATCAAGGCTGCCAAGCGGTCGATGATCCCGGAGACCTATATCAACCGCGTGCTGCAATACGCGCGGCAGGGGTTCGGCTCCATCGAATTCCCGACCTATGACACCGACTGGGATTCCGAGGCATACATGTCCGTCTCGGGCCAGAATTCCAACAACTCCGTCCGCGTGACAGATGCGTTCCTGCGCGCCGTCCGCGAGGATCTGCCGTGGGAACTGGTGCGGCGCACCGATGGCAAGATCGCCAAGACCGTACCCGCACGCGAGCTTTGGGATCAGATCGGCCATGCCGCCTGGGCCTGTGCAGACCCCGGCATCCAGTTCCACGACACCGTGAACGCCTGGCACACCTGCCCAGAGGATGGCGCGATCCGCGGCTCCAACCCCTGCTCGGAATACATGTTCCTTGACGACACGGCTTGCAACCTTGCGTCGATGAACCTGCTCACCTTCCATGAAGCGGGGCAGTTCAACGCCGAGGCCTATGTCCACGCCTCGCGGCTTTGGACGATCACGCTGGAAATCAGCGTGATGATGGCGCAGTTCCCGTCTAAGGAGATTGCCCAGCTTTCCTATGATTTCCGGACCCTTGGCCTTGGCTATGCCAACATCGGCGGCCTTCTGATGAACATGGGGCTGGGGTACGACAGCACCGAAGGCCGCGCGCTGTGCGGTGCGCTGACGGCGGTGATGACGGGCGTCGCCTATGCGACCTCTGCCGAAATGGCGGGTGAGCTTGGCGCCTTCGCGGGCTACAAGCGCAACGCCACGCACATGCTGCGCGTGATCCGCAACCATCGGCGCGCGGCGCAGGGTCTGGCCTCGGGGTACGAGGCGGTGAACGTGTCCCCCGTGCCGCTGGATCACGCCAACTGCCCCGACCAACGTCTTGTGTCGCTTGCAAGATCGGCCTGGGATGAGGCGCTGGCGCTTGGTGAAAAGCATGGCTACCGCAACGCCCAGACCACGGTGATCGCCCCCACCGGCACCATCGGCCTTGTGATGGACTGCGACACCACCGGGATCGAGCCCGACTTCGCGCTGGTGAAGTTCAAGAAACTGGCCGGTGGTGGCTACTTCAAGATCATCAACCAGTCGGTTCCGGCGGCGCTGGAAAAGCTTGGCTACCGGCAGAGCGAGATCGCCGAGATCATCGCCCATGCCGTGGGCCACGGATCGCTGGGCCAGGCGCCGGGGATCAACCACACGGCGTTGATCGGCCACGGATTCGGCCCGAAGGAGATCGAGAAGGTAGAGGCCGCGTTGCCCTCGGCCTTCGACATCCGCTTCGTCTTCAACCAGTGGACGCTGGGCGAGGATTTCTGCAAAGGCACCCTTGGCATTCCCGCCGAACGCCTTGCCGACCCCACCTTCGACCTGCTGGCGCATCTTGGCTTCACCAAGGCGCAAGTTGCAGCCGCCAATGACCATGTCTGCGGCACCATGACGCTGGAAGGCGCGCCGCATCTGAAGGCCGAGCATCTGTCGGTCTTTGATTGCGCCAACGCCTGCGGCAAGACGGGCAAGCGGTATCTTTCGGTCGAAAGCCACATCTACATGATGGCAGCGGCGCAATCGTTCATCTCGGGCGCGATCTCGAAGACGATCAACATGCCCAACACCGCCAGCATCGAGGAAACGCTGGCTGCCTACACGCTCAGCCATTCGTTGGGCATCAAGGCCAACGCGCTTTACCGCGACGGATCAAAGCTCAGCCAGCCTCTGGCGTCGGCGCTGGTCGAGGATGATGAGGAAGCCGAGGAAACGCTTGCGACCGGCACGCCGATGGAACGGGCGCAGGTGATCGCCGAAAAGATCATCGAAAAGGTGATCGTGAAGGAAATCGTGCGCAGCCACCGCGAAAAGCTGCCCGAGCGGCGCAAGGGCTATACCCAGAAGGCCATCGTGGGCGGTCACAAGGTCTACCTGCGCACCGGCGAATACAAGGACGGCACGCTGGGCGAGATCTTCATCGACATGCACAAGGAAGGCGCGGGCTTCCGTGCGATGATGAACAACTTCGCCATCGCGGTCAGCGTCGGGCTGCAATACGGCGTGCCGCTGGAAGAGTTTGTGGAAGCCTTCACCTTCACCCGTTTTGAACCGGCCGGCATGGTGCAGGGCAACGACAGCATCAAGAACGCGACCTCGATCCTTGACTACATCTTCCGCGAACTGGCCGTCAGCTATCTCGACCGTACGGACCTTGCCCATGTGAAACCCGGCGGCACGGCCTTTGACGATCTGGGGCGCGGTGATGAAGAAGGCAAACCCAACTTCGGCGAGGTCAGCGAATCCTCGGCCTCGAAGTCGATCGAGATGCTGAAGTCGATCTCGTCCACCGGCTACCTGCGCAAACGCCTGCCACAGGAGCTGGTCGTCCTGCAGGGCGGGGCAGGCCTCAGCGGTTTCCAGGAGAGCGGCACCCCCTTTACCACGGCGCCGCAGACGATGGGCTCCACCGCGCTGGCCTCGGGCGCGGTTGCCATCGACGTGCGGGTGAAAGCCAAGATGCAGGGCTACGAAGGCGACCCCTGCGGCGAATGCGGCAACTACACGCTGGTGCGCAATGGCACCTGCATGAAGTGCAACACCTGCGGCGGGACGAGCGGGTGTAGCTGATGAATACAGTGATTAGCATCGCGATAGGTTGGTTGATAACAAAAACGCTAGATTTGCTCCTTTCGGGGGCAAATCACGTTGGAAATTTTATCAAGAGACGTTCTCCAATCGTTTTCGTCAGGAGGGACCGTCTGAATGATCTTGAGCACAAGGAGAAGTCGCTAAGCGTGCTGAATCAGGCAATCGACGAGATGCGCAACCTAGATCCGGTGCCTCAGCGAACAGCAACGCGAGGCATCGAATGGCGCCAGTAGACTTCAAAAATGATCCGAGGATCTCTGTGGATCAGCGCGAAGTGCTCAGGGATTTTTGTAGTGACTTGGGCTCTGAAATTGTTGAACTCGCAAACTCTCTGGGGCTAAAAGTCTTCTCAGAAGACCTGCTACCATATGACAGCGGGTATCTTGAGTATGCTCCCACTTGCAACAGCCCTTCAAATTTCAGAATTATTGTGAACGCGCGGCATAGTCTTGTGCGCCAACGTTTCACAGTTGCTCATGAAATAGCTCACTTCCTATTGCACCGAGAAAAGGAAAACTTTGAGTTTCGGAGCGAAACGAGGCACCGTTCCGATGATCCGTTCCATTATCTTGAGGTAAGCGAAAAATCGTTTGAGCACGAAGCCAATTGGTTTGCGGCGGCTCTTCTAATGCCTCCAAATCTTTTTTCACCGGCTTTTGGCAGGCTCGACGGGGATGTTGTGCAACTTTCGAAACTATTTATAGTTTCCGAAGCCGCTGTTTGCAAACGGATTAAGGAACTCGGCCTCAAACGCTGAACCGACGTGCAGCGCCCTGTCGGCGACCCTTGCGGCGAATGCGGCAACTACACGCTGGTGCGCAATGGCACCTGCATGAAGTGCAACACCTGCGGTGGGACGAGCGGGTGTAGCTGATCTGCGGGACGGACCCACGGGAAAGGGGGCGCCCGAAGGCGCCCCTTTTTCATGCCCGGCGGGGCAGAGGGGCCTGTTCGCGGTAGATGCGCATCACGTTTTCCGCGTCCGTGCTGCGCGCCGGGGCTTCGTCTGCCGAGATTTCGGCGGATGAGCAGGCCATCGCAGCGGCGGCGGGTGTGTGCAGCGTCACCTTGTGGGCGGTGCCGCGCAGCGCCTCGACCCCCAGCACCTCCCACTCGCCGCCAGCGTATTCGGCGAAGGCATCACTGGCGATGACGGGGCGGCGATAGGCCTTGGTCAGCGTTTCCAGCCGCTGCACCTCGTTCACCGCGGCGCCGAAGGTGGAAAACGTCAGCCGGTTCTTCAGCCCGACATTGCCGAACATCACGTTGCCCACGTGCAGCCCGAGGCCATAGCCGATGGCGGGTTTGCCTTCTGCCGCGCGCCGTTCGTTCAGCCGGTCCATCCGGGCCGTCGCCTCGCGCACCGCAACCATCGCGGCGCGGGCCGATATCTCTGACGCTTCCTTGGCCCGCTCGCAGGGATAGATCGCAAGGAACCCGTCGCCGATGAAACTGAGGATCTCTCCACCACCCCGGTTGAAGGGCGAGGCGATGGCATCGAAGAAATCGTTCAGCGTGTCGATATAGACCTGCCGACCCTCACCTTCCGCAATGCCGGTCGAATTGCGCATGTCGCCCATCACCAGCACGGCGCGGATCGTCTCGCCATCGCCGCGCTTGATCTGGCCCGACAGAACGCGCCGCCCCGCATCACCGCCAAGATAGGTCGACAACATGTTGCCCGCCAGTTTGTCCAGCACCGCCATCTTGGCCGCAACGGCAAGGCTCGCCTCGACGCGCACCAGCGTGCGGATCATCTGCTCGGAAAATCCGTCGGGCGCGTCCGTCGTCCAGGACCCCATCATGCCGCGCGCCTTGTCCCGGTCAAAGCCCACAAGGAACGCCAGATAATCGGTGCCGCCCGCCGCCACGAGTTCGGAAAATACCGGGAATTCAGGCGGCTCCACAGCTTCAAGCCGGCGGCGAAGGTGCCCGAGATCGTTCTTGAGCAGGTAGTAAAACGGGCTCGTTTCATAGCGAGAGACGATGTGCCCCTCTTCGGTATGCGTATGGCCCTCGACCACCACACCGCGCCCGCGTCGCCACGTAAAGCTCAGCGCGTCGTAGAGCGGGTGCAGGACAGAAAAACCGACGTTGGCGCGCAGAAGGGGCATGCCCGCCGCCGACAGACGCTCGAATGTGCCCGCGCAGAGAGTGTCAAGATCCTCGCCACGCAGCGCAGCTTTCTTTAGCCAGTCTGCAAGCTCGTTGATCAGCGTTTCGGATACATCGGGTGAAGAGGTCATGCTCGTCTTGCTTTCGTTGGTGGGCCGGGTCGGCTGTCGGCAACCCTGCCTTGTGTAACGCTTTCATGTAGGCGCTTTGCGTCGCAACCCCAACCCCGTCCTGCGGCGCATGGTGTGTGCGGAGGCGCGCAGGATCAGAGTTCGATCACCTGACCGTCGCGGCCGCAAAACGCCTCTGGAAATGCGGCCTGCGCCTCTGCCTCGATGGCGGCCAGTGCTGCATCTTCGCGCCAGTCTGCGTGGTGGATAAGGCCGACGCGCCGGGCACCCGCCGCTTTGGCCAGACGTATCGCTTCCTGCCACGTAGAATGGCCGAAACCCCGAAAAATGTCCATCTCGGCGTCCGTATAGGCAGCGTCGTACAAAAAGCAGTCCGCGCCCTCGATCAGCTTCATCACCGCGGGGTCGCGCGAACCGTCCTGGTGTTCGGTGTCGGTGACGATGGCCACGGTGCGCCCGGCCCATTCCACGCGGTAGCCGACGGCGCCGCCGGGGTGGTTCAGAAGATGCGTGCGCACGATGATGCCGTCACCAAGGTCGAGCACCGCACCGGGAACAAAATCGCGGTAGCTCAGATGCGCGCGGCACACGCCGGGGCCGACAGGAAACCACGGCGCGTTCATGAAGGATTTGACCATGTCGCGCGTCGTCATCACGCCCGCCAGATGGCCTGACCACACCGTCAGCGCCGCACCGGGATCGTAGAGCGGTTTGAAGAAGGGCAGGCCGATGATGTGGTCATAATGGCAATGGGTGAAGAAAAGGTCCGCCCGCTCCATCCCCTCGGCCTTCAATACGCGGCCCGCGCGCGGCAGGCCGGAACCTGCGTCGAACAGCAGGATCCGCTCGCCGCACCGCACCTCGAAGGCGATGGTGTTGCCGCCGAAGATGCGAAACGCCTCGCCCGAGACGGGTATGCTGCCGCGCACGCCCCACAGCCGGATCGTCAGGGCGCCGCTGTTCATGCGGGCATCCACCGCAATGGTGTCTGGGTATCGGGGATCTGCGTCAACCGGGCTCCGCTGGGCTTTCTGTGCGTCCAGACGGCAGCATAGCAGCGTAAGCGGGGCAGGCGAGGCAGAAATGCAACGGGCAGCACGGCCGTGGTCAGACCGGCACGCCCGCCGCACGGATGCGGCTGCGGGCCTCGGTCAGCTCTGCCGTGGTGCGGGTCAGACGTTCGGCCAGCACGCGGACCACCTCGACCGTCATCTCGGGGAAATCTGTCAGCAGCTTCAGAAACTCGTCCTTGCCGATCCGCAGCGCTTCGACCGCGGTGGTTGCCTGCACGCTGGCACTGCGCGTTGCGCCGCAAAGGATGGCAATCTCGCCCACGATGGCGTTGTCGTCCACCTCGGCCACCTGGATCGGGCCCTTCTCTGTATCGGCCAGAATCGCAGCGCGGCCCGACAGGATCACATAGGCCGCATCGCCCGGATCGCCCTGATGGAACAGCACTTCGCCCGCGCGGTACATCACGCGTTCCGAGGTGAACGCCAGCAGCTTCAGCTTGGCCGGCGACAGACCCGCAAAAAGCGGCACACGCTTGAGCATCTTGGCTTCGTCGTTCAGCATTCCGTTCTCTGCCCCTCACGTCCCGTTCACGCAGATGTCAATTCTTTGAAGATACCGCCCTTTTCCAGCAATGTCGCGTGTGTTCCGTCCTGAGCCACATGTCCTTTGTCAAACACGACAATCCGGTCGAACAAGGGCGCCAATGCGGCATTCGCGAGCACCCAGACAACAGCCGGGGCGGGATCCCGCGCAGCCAGATGTTGCAGAACGGCACGTGTCGTCAGGTCCTGGCCACGCGGGTCCAGCGCAGAAAGGGGGCGGTTGAACACGAAATAGGCAGACCGCCGCAGCACCGCGCGGGCAAGCGTCAGCCGTTGGCGCTGGACCAGCGAAAGCCGCCTGCCTGCCGTGCCCACCTGAAAATCGAGACCGATCCCCAGCACCCGGTCCAAAAGCCCCATCGAAGGCAGAAGCGCCCCGACGGTCTGGTAGATGCGTTCGGCCCCATCGCGGTATTTCTGTGTGATCCGTCCGAAAAGCATGTTGTCCAGCAGGCTTGCCGACGCGATGAAGCGGTCGGGCTGATACAACTCGATGGCGTCCGACAGGGCGGGGGGCAGTCCCTCATGGAACGCCCGGCGAAAGGCCACGATGCGTTCCGTCAGGCCCGCGTCCAGAAGGCCGAAGCGCAGGCGCGGCTCGATATAGTCAAAGCTGAGCCGGATCAGCGTCTGGCGATCGGCTTCGGTTGCGGCCGCCACGCCCGCGCTTTCAAGCCGCGTCAGCAGCGCCTGAAACGCGGGCAGGTCGGCGGAGGTGATCGCGGTCAGTTGCTGGAAGACGGGATGATCCGGCGGAAGATCGCCAAAAAGCTCGATTGCCGTCGTGGCGATGCCCTGACCAAGCGTCGTCAGAGCGTCCGTCAAGCCTTGCTCGGCCAGTACCTGACGGAACCATGGGTTCTGTCCGATGGCGTCCGGCTGCAAGGCGGGCCCTGTGGCGGTACCGAACAACAGGTTTTCCAGCACCGTCGCTTCGGGGTTGTAGGCCAAGGGTTCGAAGGGCACGACCAGCCCGTCAAGATCGCGCTCTATCAGCGTTTCGCGCAGCGCTTGGCGCAGGTCGACGATGCGCGGGGCAAGATCGCCGTAAAGTGCCGGGTCGACCACCGATCGCAGCGCCAGATCAAGCGCGTCCTTGGTCAGCCCCGCAATTTCAAGTGCGTCCATCACCGCGCGGTGCATCCCTTCCGGCCCGGGCACCCCGGCGGCGGCATAATCGATCCAGTCCCCGGTCGGGTCATGATCGGGGTTGCCCGCCCGGCGCGCCTCGGAAATCTCCCACTGGCGCTGCTCGATCCCCGCCCCCTCATATTCGGGGGGGCGCAGGGGGGCGTGCTTCAAGCCGTAAAGCAGGTTGTCAAGAATGGTACCGGGCAGAAGGTAGCTGTCGGCGGCGACATAGGTCAGTGTACGGCCGAGCACGGCATCGGGAAGGGTGGCCACGTCGACCTCACCCGCCACCACCCGTCCTTGTGTGGGCCATGTGACGCGCGCCAGCGCCTCGGCCAGAACATCGGCGCCCGACGCGCCGTTGCCCACCAGCGCCACCGTTTCGCCGGGCGCAAAGCTCAGGCTGACCCGCTCCAGCACGGCTGCGCCGCCATCGTCCGTAACGCCCAGGGATTGGGTCGCCAGCGGCGGGGTGAATTGTGCGCCGGTATCATCGGTCGACAGCACCTGCACGGCGGGGTCGATCATCGGTTCGACCGCGAACTGCCCCACGACGGTGGCATATTTCACCTGCACATCCTGGCGCGCCTGATCCCAGTCGATCAGCTCTTTCAGCGGCCCGGGCAGATCCTTGTATGCCGCGATCACGGCCACAAGCTGGCCCACATCCAGCTTGCCGTTCAACGCAAGCCACCCGCCGACGCTGTAGAAGAGGAACGGCGTCACCGAAGCGAGGAAGTTGTTGATGAACTTCACCATGAACTTCCACTGGTAGATGTCATACCGGATCTTGAAGATCCGTCCGAGCCGAGAGGCGATTTCCGCGCGCTCGTAGTTCGAGGTGTCATAGGCGCGGATGGTGTGGATGCCGTCCACGATCTCGCTCACGCGGCCGGCAAGCTGGCGCGCTGTCAGTTGCCGTTCGCGCCCGAGGATCAAAAGCCGCCGCCGCAGGCGCGGGATCAAAAGCGCCTGAACCGCCACGATGATTGCCGTCAGAAACCCCAATGGCACGCTTTGCACGAAGATGAAGGCAAGCGCCGTGGCCGCCTGCCCGCCCAGAAGGGCAGGCGTGACGAAGGCATCGCCTGCAAAGCCGCCCATCGGCTCCACCTCATCCTTCACCATGCTGGCAACCTCTGCTCCCTTCATCCGTTTGAAGGCGGCAGGCGGAAAGCGCAGGATGCGGTCGATCAGCTCGAACCGGATGCGGCGTAGCAGACGCTCGCCCAGACGGCCCTTGTAGGTATTGATGTAGAACTTGAAGAGGCCGTTCACGATCACCAGCGCCAGAAAGACGCCCGACAGCGCAAACAGCATGCCCAGTCGTTCCAGCGGAATACCGGGAAAAAGCAGCACTTGGCCAAGAAGCGGCAGATCGATGGAAAGCCGCATGAAAACCTGCGTGGCGTCCGCCGTCTCGAACCCCACGCCCTGAATCGGGCCGTTCACGATCTGCTTTGGCAGATTGAACGACATGAAATAGGGCACCATCGACAGCGCCACGATGATCAGGATGAAGATCTGCTGTCGGCTAGTGTAACGCCAGATGTAGCGCGAAAGGTTCGGCTCCATCCCTGTCAGCCCTCTGCCAGTTGCGCCTTGAGGCGGCGTGCCGCTTCTGCGTAGCCGCCTGCCGCGCCATCGACGAAATGCATGTGATCGCCCCCTTCCGGCCTGAACACGATGCAGGTGACCAGCGCCTGATCCTGCGCATGAAGACCATAGTGGCACAGGCCCGCCTTGCGGGCAGCCTCCAGCCGCACTTCCAGCGCCGCGAACCCGGCATCCGAAAGATCCACCGTCATCTTCAGCCCGTCGTCAAACTTTCGAAAATCGGTGTTCAGCGACAACTCGCGCGCATAGGCACGGGCGTTGAAGCCGCCAACCGACGCACGCAAACGGTAAAGAAGGACCGACAGCACGATCTGCACCACCGCCGCCGCGCGCACGCGAAAGCGCTGCCCGGGCGGGGCCAGTGCGCGCGCCTCGGCATCGACCCCGGAAAAGGAAAGGCGGGGAATAGGGCCTTCGGGCGGCAGCGGATGGCCCGCCCCGCCGGGACCGCCTGCCATCGCCACGATTTCGGCAACCAGGGTACGGAACGGCTCTCCCGCGCCCGATGGTCCCGGTACGGCGATGATGGAGACGATCTTGCCCGCCCGCGCGGCCACAGGATCCCACCGGCACGAAAGGCCCGTCAGATCGGGGCGCGTTCCGGGTGCCGCGCGGGGCACGGCGAAGCGCCCGGCCTTCATCTCTGCATCCGCCCATGCCGCGCCGCCGCCTGCAAACATCGCAAAGTCCATCTCGGGCCCCGCGCGAAACCGCGCGACCTGCGCCTCGCGCCCTGCCGCCCGCAGGTCGGCCAAAGGCACAAGCGCACAGCGCATGTCGAGGGCAAGCTCCTCCTCCACCCAGCGCCCGACGGCGGCCAGCGCACCGCGCGCGGCCTCCATCCCTTCCGGCGGCACCGCGATCAGTGCCCCGTCGCCGCCAAACGAAAACGGCAGATCCCTGCGCCCCAGCCCGTTCAGCAGCGCCGCGATCACCGCAGCCCCCGCCATGTTGACCGATTTGTACTTGCCCGCCGCGATTGCCTGCCCCGAGGCCACGATATCAGCGGCTGCCAGTGCCCACCCCTCGGGCAATGCACGATAGCGCGCGGGGTCCGCCACGTCGGCGAATTCCGCGAAGACGGGTAGGTTGGACAGGAAGGCGTCGGTCGAAGCGGCGGTCATACCAGCCACTTAGCACATTGCGAAAGAGCCAGCCACCGCCGCGACGCGCGTCTCAGGCCGTGCCGATATAGGCGCGCAAGGTGGCCTTCACCCCATTTGCCCAAAGGCTGGCGAGCGCCGCGCCAAAGGCGGATTGGAAAGCGGCATTTCCGGCCAGTTCGCCATAGATCGCGCGCTGGCCCAGCCACACAACCGGATCGCCGCGCGCCGCCAGCGCCAGGGGCTGCAACCGGGCCCAGTTCGGATCGTTCGCCGCCACCTCGGTGCCCGTCTCCGTCACGCCCGTGCAATACCGGCACCAGAGCGCCGAAACGAGCGCAAGCCCTGCAATCGGCGTGCCCGCCGCCAGCCCGTCACGCACACTGGGGATGATGAACTTCGGCTGCCGGTTCGACCCGTCAAAGCAGAGCCGCCGTTCGGTATCGGCCACCTCGGGGTTGGCGAACCGGCCCCGCACGGTGGCGAAATAGGCGGCAAGGTCCGTATCCGGCACCGGGGGCACGTTCGGGATGATCTCTTCCGTCTCGACCTTGTCCAGAAAGCCCGTGATCAGCGGATGCGCCATCGCCTCATGCGCGAATTCGATATCCAGCAGGCCGCCGGGATAGGCGATGATGGCGTGCCCGCCGTTCAGGATGCGCAGCTTCATCAACTCGTAGGCATGGACATGCGGGGTAAAGGTCACCCCTACCTTTTCCAGCGCCGGACGGCCCATGGGAAAATGATCCTCCATCACCCATTGCCGGAAAGGCTCGCAGGTGACGGGGACCGGATCGGACAGACCGAAGGCCTGCGCCATGGCGCGCTCGCGCGGGCCGGTTGCGGGGGTGATGCGGTCAACCATGGCATTGGGAAAGGCAACCTCTGCCTCCACCCAATCGGCCAGCGCGGGGTCGGACAGGCGCGCAAGGCCCGCGACGGCGGCGCGCGTGACATGCCCGTTGCCCGGCAGGTTGTCGCAGGACATCACGGTGAAGGGGGGCACACCCGCCGCCCGGCGCGCCTTCAGCGCGGCGAGGATGGCGCCGAACGCTGTGGCCGGGCGGGCAGGATTTGCCGCATCCGCCCGAATCCCGGGCGCTGATGCGTCAAACGCGCCGGTGGCGGGGTCAATGAAATAACCGCCTTCCGTCACCGTCAGTGATACGATGCGGATGGCCGGTTCGGCCATCGTGGCAATCAGGGCCGCATTGTCATTTTCGACCGGCAGAAACCCGGTCATAGCACCCACGCGGCGCGCGCGCTTGCCCGCGGGATCAAGCTCGATGACGGTAGACAGGTAATCCTGCGCGGCCAGCGCTGTCCGCATCGCGGCATCGGTGCTGCGTACGCCCGCCCCAAGGATCGCCCAATCCTGCCCCTCGCCCATGGCAAACAGGTCATCCAGATAGACGGCCATGTGCGCGCGGTGAAAGTTGCCCACGCCGATATGCACGATACCCGGTGTCAGGGCCTCGCGCTTGTAGGCCGGCAGGGCGACGGGGGGCAGGGTCTGGTCGTTCATGCAAAAGGCCTCAGACGGTTTTCAACATGCCGCCATCGACATGATAAGCGGCGCCAGTGCAGTAGGCGGCGCGGGGGGAGCACAGAAAGACGATCACATCCGCCAGTTCCTCGACGGTGCCGAAGCGGCGGATGGGCGCATGTTCATCGGCCACCGTTTGCAGATAGCCCTGCCAGTCGCCGTCCGTGGCCAGCGCCTTCGCCGTCTTGATCCAGTCCGGCGTCAGGATCAGCCCGGGGTTCAGCGTGTTCACGCGGATGCCCATCGGGATGAACTCTGTGCTCATCGACTTTGACAGCATCAAAAGCGCGGCCTTGGTGGTGTTGTAGATGGGCTCGTACCACAAAGGCTGCACCGCGCAGATCGAGGCGTTGTTCAGGATGGCGCCACCGCCCTTGGCTTTCATCTGGGGCACAAGGCCGCGCGCAAGGCGGGCTGCGGCCATCACGTGCAGGTTCCAGTAGTCCAGCCACTTCTCATCGGGCGCCGCAAGGATCGTCTCATTCGATCCGGTGCCTGCATTGTTCAGCAGGATATCCGCCCCGCCCATCCCCGCGGCCGCCGCGATCACCGCGTTGCAGCCTTCAGGGGTTGACACATCCGCCGCAACCGCCTGTGCCCGGGTGCCGAAATCGCCCGTGATCCGGGCAGCCTCGGCGTCTGCGCGCGCGCGGTCACGGGCAGCGATCAGGACGGCGGCCCCCTCGCGTGCAAACGCCCGCGCGGCGCCAAGGCCAATGCCCACCGATCCCCCGGTAATCACCGCCAGCTTGCCTGTCAGCCCCAGATCCATCGTCAGGCCACCCAGTTTCCACCGTCGACGCCGAAACACTGGCCGACGATGTATTTTGCCTCCGGCGTGGCAAGGAAGATGGCCATTCCGGTCAGATCCTCTGCCGTGCCCATTCGCCCGAACGGCACGGCCGCCCCCACCTCGGCCTTCTTCTGGCCCGGCGCCTTGCCCTCGTACCTGGCAAAGAACGTGTCCACCCCGTCCCAATGCTCGCCGTCCACCACCCCGGGCGCGACGGCATTCACATTGATGCCGTGCGCGATCAGGTTCAGCCCCGCCGATTGCGTCAGGCTGATGGTCGCGGCCTTGGTGGCGCAGTAAACCGCCACAAGGCCTTCGCCGCGCCGCCCGGCCTGACTTGCCATGTTGATGATCGTGCCGCCCGTGCCTTGCGCGATCATCTGGCGCGCGGCGGCCTGCAGGCAGAACAGCGTACCGGCCACGTTCACCGCAAAGAGCCTGTCATAATCGGCCCGGGTAATCTCGACGATGGGCGCGGCGGTAAAGAGGGCCGCATTGTTGATCAGGATATCCAGCCCGCCCATGGCGGCGGTCGCTGCGGCAAAACCTGCGTCGATGCTGTCCTGCCGTGTCACGTCCATCTGAACCGCCAAGGCCTTCGGGCCAAGGCCAGCGGCTGCTTCGGCCACAGCGCTTTCGTTGATATCGGCAAGCGCCACGGTCGCGCCCTGGGCAACATAGGCCCGCGCGAACGCAAGCCCGATGCCGCGCGCAGCCCCGGTGATCAGCGCGCGCTTGCCCTGAAGCCTCATGACAGCGCCTTTCCGTCCTTGCCGAAACGATGGATGCGGCCTTCCTGCGGGGCAAGCCGGATATGATCGCCGTGGCGCAGCGCCACATCGCCCAAGGCGCGGACGGTCAGTGTTCCCAGTGCCCCTGCATCGACCTTGAGGAACGTGTCCGATCCCAGATGCTCTGCCAGACCGACGGTGCCTTCCCACGGCCCGTCGCCCACGGTCAGATGTTCGGGCCGCACCCCAATGGTTTCGGCGCCGTGCTTCTGCGCCTCCGGCCCGGTGATAAGGTTCATCTTGGGGCTGCCGATGAAGCCTGCAACAAAGACGTTCGCGGGCGTGTGGTAAAGGTCCAGCGGGCTGCCCACCTGCTCGATCCGCCCCGCACTCAGCACCACGATCTTGTCGGCCATGGTCATGGCTTCGACCTGATCGTGGGTGACGTAGATCATCGTCGTCTTCAGTGTCTGGTGCAGTTCGGTGATTTCCTGCCGCATCGTGACCCGCAGCGCGGCATCGAGGTTCGACAGCGGCTCGTCAAACAGAAACGCCGCCGGTTCCCGCACGATGGCCCGCCCGATCGCCACGCGCTGGCGCTGCCCGCCCGACAGTTGCCCCGGCTTGCGGTCAAGATAGGCGGAAAGGTTCAGCACCTTCGCCGCATTCTCCACCCGCTTGGCCGCCTCATCCTGTGGCATCTTGGCCATCTTCAGTGGAAAGGCGATGTTCTTGCGCACGCTCATATGGGGGTAGAGCGCATAACTCTGGAACACCATGGCAAGGCGGCGCTTGGCGGGCGGCAGGTTGGTGGCATCCGTCCCGTCGATGGCAATCACGCCCGAGGTGGTATCCTCCAGCCCTGCGATCAGGCGCAGAAGTGTGGATTTGCCGCAGCCCGATGGGCCGACGAAGACCACGAACTCCCCATCGTTGATATCAAGGTCGATGCCCGGAATGACCTCGGCCTCGCCAAAGGCCTTGCGCACTTTTGTCAGCGTTATCTGTCCCATGTCGTCCTCATTTCACCGCGCCGAAGGTCAGGCCGCGGACGAGTTGTTTCTGGCTGAACCATCCGAGGATGAGGATGGGCGCGATGGCCATGGTGCTGGCCGCTGAAAGCTTGGCGTAGAATAGCCCCTCGGGGGAGGAGTAGCTGGCAATGAACTGCGTCAGGGGCGCGGCCTTGGATGTGGTCAGCTGCAACGTCCAGAACGCCTCGTTCCACGCCAGAATGACGTTCAAAAGCATGGTGGAAGCGATGCCCGGCACCGCCATCGGCGTCAGCACATACAGGATTTCGGACTTGAGGCTGGCCCCGTCCATCCGCGCAGCCTCAAGGATCTCGGACGGAATTTCCTTGAAGTAGGTGTAGAGCATCCACACCACGATGGGCAGGTTGATCAGCGTCAGCACCACCGTGACGCCCGCAAGGTTGTCCAAAAGCCCAAGATCGCGGAAGATCAGGTACATCGGCACCAGCACGCCCACGGCGGGCATCATCTTTGTGGACAGCATCCACATCAGAAGGTCCTTGGTGCGCCTGCCCGGAACAAAGGCCATCGACCATGCCGCCGGGATGGCGATGACCAGTGCGATCAGCGTGGATCCGACCGAGATGACCACCGAGTTCCAGAAGTGCCGGGCATAGTTCGATCGTTCCTGCACCTCGGCGTAGCTGTCGAACGACCAGGGGCTGGCCAGCATCGCGAAGGGCGACTTGATCGCATCGCCCTCGCTGTGAAAGCTCATCAGGATCGTCCAGAGGATCGGAAAGAAGATCAGGAACCCGATCCCCCAGGCCGCGACAGTGACAACGGCTTTTTGCGTGGTGGTGCTTTTGCGTGCCATGGTTCAGGCGTCCAGGTTCTTGCCGATCATCCGCATCAGGAAGATCGCAACGATGTTGGCAAGGATGACGGCGATGATGCCGCCTGCGGACCCGCCGCCCACGTCGAACGATAGCAGCGACTGGGCGTAGACGAGGTAGGTCAGCGTGGTCGAGGCCGTACCCGGCCCGCCGTTTGTGGTCACAAGGATCTCGGCGAAGACAGACAGAAGAAAGATCGTCTGGATCAGGATCACCACGGTGATCGCCCGCGTCAGATGCGGCACGGTCAGGTAGAAGAACCGCGAAATCCACGGCGCGCCGTCCATCTCGGCCGCCTCTTGTTGCTCGCTGTCCAGCGATTGCAGCGCCGTCAACAGGATCAGCGTGGCGAAAGGCAGCCATTGCCACGCCACGATCAGGATGACCGAGGCCAGGGGCGCGTGGGACAGAAAGTCAAACGGCTCGAGCCCGAGACCCTGCGCGATATGGGCGAACATGCCGTTCACGGGGTTCATGAACATGTTCTTCCATACCAGCGCCGAAACGGTGGGCATCACGAAGAAAGGTGCGATCACCATCACCCGCACGATGCCCTGCCCCCAGAACGGCTGGTCCAGAAGCAGCGCCAGAAGGATGCCCCCGATCACGGTGATGACAAGGACACCCAGAACCAGGATCAGCGTGTTGGCAAGCGCCACCCAGAAGGCCGGATTCTCGATGAAGTAACGATAGTTGTCGAACCCCACAAAGCCACGGTTGGGGTTGAGCAGGTTATAGCGCTGGAAGGAAAAGTAGAGCGTCATCCCCAAAGGCACGATCATCCACATGAACAGCAGGACGACGGCAGGAGAGAGCATCAACCGGGCGGCAGTGCGGGATTGCGCGGTGGCCATGGGCTTGAACCTTCCGGGATGGCGTAAGGGATGGGGCAGGGGCCGGCCCTTGGGAAACCGGCCCCTGCGCGAAGGCTATGTCACTTGATGTAACCGGCCTTCTTCATCTCCGTCTCGGTCAACGCCTGCGCATTGGCCAGCGCATCGTCCAGCGAGGTCGTGCCCGCAAGGGCGGCCGAGAACTGCTGGCCCGTTGCTGTCGCGATGCCCTGGAATTCCGGGATCGCCACGAACTGCACGCCGACGTAAGGAACCGGATCGACGGTCGGGTTGGTCGGGTCGGCCGAGTTGATGCTTTCAAGCGTCATCTTGGCGAACGGCACCTTCTGGTACTCTGGGTTCGCGTAAAGCGAGGTGCGGGTACCCGGGGGCACGTTCGCCCAGCCTTCCTTCTCGGCCACAAGCGCCAGATACTCTTTGGAAGTTGCCCATTCCACGAAGGTCTTGGCGGCCTCTTCCTTCTGCGTGCCCGCCGGAATGGCCAAGGACCATGCCCAAAGCCAGTTGCCCCGCTTGCCAAGCCCGTTGTCGGGGGCAAGGGCAAAGCCAACGTGTTCGGCGACGGTCGAATCCTTGCCCGTCACGAAGGACGCGGCGACGGTCGCGTCGATCCACATCCCGCACTTGCCCTGCTGGAAGAGCGCGAGGTTCTCGTTGAACCCGTTGTTCGATGCGCCGGGGGGCCCGTATTCGTTCATCAAGGCAAGGTAGTCGGTCAGCGTGGCCTTCCACGCCGGAGTGTTGAACTGCGGGTTCCAGTTTTCATCAAACCAGCGCGCGCCATAGCTGTTGGACATGGCGGTCAGGAAGGCCATGTTCTCGCCCCAGCCTGCCTTGCCGCGCAGACAGATGCCGTAGATGCCCGCCGATTTGTCGGTCATCGCGGCGGCAGCGGCCTTGATATCGGTCCATGTGGGGGCGTCGGGCATTTTCATGCCAGCCTTCTCCATCAGGTCCGTGCGGTACATGACCATGGACGATTCGCCATAGAACGGCGCTGCATAAAGCTCGCCATCCACCGTCAGTCCGCCCGCAATGGCCGGCAGAAGGTCCGCCTTGTCCCATTCGGCGGGCAGGTCGTTCAGGCTGACCAGCCAGCCGGCCTTGCCCCAGATCGGAACCTCATAGGTGCCGATGGTCATCACGTCGAACTGGCCGCCCTTCGTCGCCACATCGGTGGTGACCTTCTGGCGCAGGACGTTTTCTTCCAGCGTCACCCATTCGACCTTGATGTCGGGGTGCTTGGCATTGAACTCGCCCATCAACCCCTGCATGCGGATCATGTCGCCGTTGTTCACGGTGGCAACCGTGATGGTGGTTTCGGCGAAGGCCGCACCCGACAGGGCAACAGCGGCGGTCGCGCCGAGAAGCGCGCGCAAACTCATCGTCATCAGTATCCTCCCTTGGCAGCGATTGAGCATTTCATCGCTTACTGGGCAAATACTCACAAGAAGGTGCGAATCGTCAACCCCCCTCTTCCGCCGCATCTGCAAAGGCCCTGCAGCCTCAGTTGCGTGCCAGAATCGCGGTCGCGGTCGCCTCGTCGGTAATCAAGCCATTGATAATCAAGGATTGCATTGCACCGGAAATGGCGCGCACCTTCGATGCACCTGCAGCAATCCCGATTGCAGGCCGCGCGAGGCCCTGCTCGACCCGCACCCCGCCGGTGCGCCGGTTTGTGCCGACGTCGAGGTATTGGCCTGCTGCATCGAACACCCAGCCCGCCACCTCGCCCGCCGCACCCGCCGCGCGCATCTGTGCAAGCTCCCCCCTGCTGACAAACCCATCGGCGAGCAGTGGCGCATCGTCCGACATCTGGCCTACGCCCACGAAAATCACATCCGCCCGCTTGGCCAGATCGACCACCCGCCGCACCTGCGGCAAGGCGTGAAAGGCCGCGTTCTCTTCCGGCGTGGGCGACACCACGGGGATGGGCATCGGATAATGCGGCGCCCGTACCTTGTCGGCGATCCGCATCACCACGTCGAAGAAACTGGCCGATCCATCGGGGGCGATATTCCCGATCAGCGACACAAGGCGATGCTGGTCAGCCTCCATAGGCTCCAGCGCATCCACAAGGCCGCGCATCGCCCGCCCGGTGCCAAGGCCGATCACCAGCGGGTCGGCCATTCGCAGGAACCGCTCCAACTCCGCCGCCGCCGCAGGCGCGATGGCCCGGACCGCATCACCGCCGGGGCCAAGCGATGGGGCGACCCGCACCCGCGACAGCCCGAAACGATCTTTCAGGGCCGATTCAAGATCAAGGCAGGCCGCGATCCGGTGCCCCAGACGCACCTGGATCAGCCCCTCCGCCATCGCCCGGCTGACCAGCCGCTGCGCCCGCTGGCGGCTGACGCCAATCTCGGTGGCGATCTGATCCTGCGTCAGCCCGCCCACGTAATACAGCCACCCGGCGCGCGCCGCGTCATCGGTCTGGCTGGGGTCGCTGTCGTTCCGGCTCATGGCTGCCTCCGCAGGTCGGGGGCACCATGGAAGAAGGCGTCGAAGGATGCAAATGCGCGGTCAGCGGTGGCATCGGGCGGCGTCTCCAACGGTTGCCCGGCCAGATGGCCGCCCCCGGTGAACCGCCAGACCGGCATTCCCGCCGCGCGGGCGGCCCGGATGCCGGGCAGGCTGTCCTCGATGACAAGACAATCTTGCGGTTCCGCCCCGATTGTCGCTGCCGCATGCAGAAAAAGATCCGGCGCAGGCTTGCCCCGTGCCACCTGCGACGCCGTGAAAAGACGCGGCCCAACCAGCGCCCCCAGCCCGACCAGATGCAGCGACATCGCCGCCCGACGCGGGCTGGATGAGGTGGCCACGCACATCGGCACCGCCAGCGCCCCCAGCACCGCGGCCACACCCGGCATGATCTTCAGCCCGGTGCGAAACCCGTCCAGCAGCCGTTCGCGATACTGCTCTTCAAAGACGGGCGGCAGATCCAGCCCGAAGTCGCGGCGGATCTGTTCCATCACCACGGGGTAGCTGCGACCAAGGAAATTCTGCACCACGTAAGGCAGATCGATGCTGACCCCAAGGCGCGTCAGTTCTTCCACCAGCATGCGCGCGCTGATGATCTCGCTGTCGATCAGCACGCCGTCGCAATCGAAGATAACCAGTGTCGTCATCGCACCTCCGCAGGGCGCAAGACTTCGCCGATCAGGCCGCGCCGGGCAAGGCCCTTGCAAAAGCGGCGATTTCGGCCACCAACGCATCAAGGCTGTCGGTCCACGGCAGCCCGGCCAGCACATGCGCGATCAGCGAAAACTCGGTGCAGGCCACCAGAAGATGATCGCAGTCGCGCAGCAAGGCCTCGCCAGCGGCGCGCAGGCCATCCTGTACCTCTGCCCCCGCATCCCCCGTCTTGATGCGGCGGATCAGCGCCAACAGGGGGGCATCGTCGGACAGGGTCACGGGCGTCAGCCCTGCGTCGGCGAAAGGCGCATCGAACACGCGCGCCATCCGCACGGCCGGCGAAGCAAGAAGCCCCACGCGCGCGCCCTTCGGCAATTGCGCCACGCTTGCCATCCGCATATCCAGAAACGGCAGGGGCGTCGCCGCCTTGATCGCGCCCGCATAGGCATGCGCGGTGTTGCAGGGCATCGCGATGGCCGCAGCCCCCGCCTCCTGCACGTCGCGCGCCATCTGCGCCAGCACCGGCCCGGGATCGTCGCCCGTACCGTCGATCAGATGGCGGATGCGGCTTGGCACCTGCGGATTTTGGTGCACGATCAAGGGTATATGGTCGGCGTCATCCCGGGCAGGAACGGCGGCGATCAGCTTTTGCATAAGCAGAACCGTCGCCTCCGGCCCCATGCCGCCAAGGATGCCGACCGTCCTCATGCGTGGGGCAGCACGTGGGTGTAGCCAGTCAGCCCGATGGCGCCGCCGGTATGCAGAAACACGATCCGCTGCCCCTTGGTGAAGGCACCGGCCCGGATTAACCCGATCATCCCCGCCGCCCCTTTGCCAGAGTAGACGGGATCGAGCAGCAGCCCCTCAAGCCGGGCGAACATGTCGATCGCCTCCAGCGTGCTGTCGGCGGGGATGCCGTAGCCCTGGCCGATGTAATCGCAGTTGGCCACCACATCTTCGCGCGCCACCACGCTGCCGGTCCCGAGCTTCGCCTCGACCGCCTGCGCAAGACGAAACACGTTCCCCTCCTGCACGTCCTTCGGCGCCCGTACCCCGATCCCCAGCAGCGGCAGTTGCGCGTTCAGTGCCTTCAGACCCACGATCAACCCCGCATGCGTGCCCGCCGAACCGGTCGCGGTGATCATCTGGTCATAGGCCAGATCGCGCTCGACCATCTGGCCCAGAAGTTCCAGCGCGCAGTTCACATAGCCAAGCGCCCCGGTGGCGTTCGACCCGCCGCCGGGGATCGCATAGGGCTTGCGCCCCTCGCCCCGAAACCGCTCTGCCACCGCCAGAAGCTCTGCATTCATGTCAAGGCCGGGGCCACGGTGCTCAATCGTCGCGCCATGAAGAACGTCCAGCAACACATTGCCGTTCATGCGGTAATTGGGCTCGTTGTAGCCCGTGCGGTCCTCAAGGATCAGATGGCAATCGAGGCCCAGCTTCGCCGCCGCCGCCGCCGTCTGGCGCGCGTGGTTGGATTGCGTGGCGCCTTGCGTCAGCACGATGTCGGCCCCCGTCGCCACCGCCTCGGCCATCAGGTATTCCAGCTTGCGGGTCTTGTTGCCCCCCGTCGAAAGCCCGGTGCAATCGTCGCGCTTCACCCAGATTTCGGGGCCGCCAAGAGCCGCTGACAGGCGGGGCATCGGTTCCAGCGGCGTGGGCAGATGCGCAAGGCGGATGCGGGGAAAACGGGAAAGATGCATGGTGGGCCTTTCAGCGGTTCGGTGCGTATTTCGCAAGGCGGATGTCGGCGGTGCGGGCGTGGCCTTCCATCCCCTCGAAGCGGCTGATGGCGGCGGTCACCTCCGCCAACCGGGGAAGGGCCTGCGGCTCGACCCGCTGCCATGTCACTACCTTCAGGAACTTGTGGACCGAAAGCCCCCCGGTGTAGCGCGCGGCGCCCGAGGTGGGCAACACGTGGTTCGTGCCCGCCGCCTTGTCGCCAAAAGCCACCGTCGCCTCCGGCCCCAGAAAGAGCGAGCCATAGGCCGCAAGTCGCGCCTGCCACCACGGCAGATCGGCGGCCTGCACATGCAGATGCTCGGGCGCCATGCTGTCGGCATGAACGGCCATCGCCTCGCGGTCCTCGCACAGAACGATCTCGCCCAGCCCCTCCCACGCCGCAATGGCCGCGCTGCGGTTCGGTTCGGGCAGATCGGCGGCGCAAAGAGGGGCAAGCCGGGCCACCTCGGCGGCCAAGGCGGGGCTCGTGGTCACCAGCCAGACGGGCGATGTTGGCCCGTGTTCCGCCTGTCCGATCAGATCCCACGCCACGACCAGGGGATCGGCGCTGTCGTCCGCGATCACCATGCTGTCGGTCGGACCTGCCACCATGTCGATCCCCACGCGCCCGAAAAGCAGCCGCTTGGCCTCCGCCACATAGGCATTGCCGGGGCCTACAAGGATATCCGCGCGCGGCAGGCCGAAAAGGCCGAACGCCATCGCGGCCACGCCTTGGATGCCGCCCAGAACCAGCACCCGGTCCACCCCGCACAGCTTCAGCGTATAAAGGATCGCATCCGGAATGCCCGCAGGCGCGCCAGCGCGCGGCGGCGACACGGCCGCCACATGCGGCACGCCTGCAACCCGCGCCGTCGTGACCGTCATCATGGCGCTCGCGATATGGCTGTAGCGCCCGCCCGGCACGTAGCAGCCCGCCGCCTGCACCGGGATCAGCCTTTGCCCCGCAAAAAGACCGGGCCGCAACTCCACCTCCGCATCCGTGATCGAGGCGCGCTGCACCTGCGCAAAGCGGGCGATGTTGTCCTGCGCCCAGGCGATCTGGTCGCGCAGGGCTTGCGGCACGCGGGCCTCTGCGGCCTCCAGCGCCGCGCGTGACACCTCCACCTCGCCCTCCCAGCCATCAAGCCGCGCGGCAAGGCGGCGGGCCGCATCCTCACCCCCCGCCTCGATCTCGGCCAGCATGCGGGCCACGTCTTCCGTCAGCGCCGCGCTTTCGGCCGCGGGGGGCGGCAGGGCCTCCTTGATGTAGCGACGTGTCATGCGGGTTTCCCTTGCCGGGGGGGGAGAATTCGGAAACTCTTATTCGGGGCGCATTCCGCGCCGATCCAAAGGGGGCGCCGGTGTCCGACAGCGAAGCCAAGGCCGTCACGCTGCGGGCCGTTGCGGTTTTCGACGCGGTGGCGCGGTCGGGATCGGTGGCGCAAGCGGCGCTTGCCCTCGGCCTCTCGCCCCCCGCCGTGTCGCAGCAGTTGCGCAATCTCGAAGGCGCGCTGGGGCAGGCGCTGGTCGATCACGCCCGCCGCCCGCTCGATCTGACCCCCGCAGGGCGCGCCTATCTGCCCCATGCGCGCGCCGCACTTGCCGAACTGCGTGCCGGTGAGGCGGCGCTGTCGCTGATGGACCTCACACGGTTGCGCAGCCTGCGCCTTGGCCTCATCGACGATTTCGACAACGAGGTGACACCCCGCCTGACCGTCGCGCTGGCGGGCGTGCTGGCGCAATGCGATCTGACCTTCACCACGCTTCTGAGCCACGTGATCCTCGAGCAGGTTGCCACACGACGCCTCGATCTTGGGGTTACCGCGCTGCCCGGCGAAACGCTGGACGGGATCATCGCGGTGCCGCTTCTGCGCGATCCTTTTGTTCTGGTGGTCCCGCGCGGGTTTCTGGCCGGGCCGCCCGCCGGGCTTGATGCGCTCGCGGGCCTGCCCTTCATCCGGTACGAGCGGGGCCAGCTTCTGGGCCGCCAGATCGCGGCGCAACTGGCCCGTCTGCGGCTCGCACCCGGCGGGCGCGTCGAGATGGACAGCAATCAGGCCTTGATGAGCCTTGTGGCGGCAGGTGGCGGCTGGGCCATCACCACCGCGCTCAGCGTCTGGCGCGCGCGGCGGCTGCAAGGACAGATCGACGTGCATCCCCTGCCCATCGCAGGGTTCGCCCGCACGATCGGTCTGGTCCATCCGGCGGGCTGGCAGGCCGAAATTGCGGGCGTCATCGCCGCCACCCTGCGCGATATCCTGCGCGCTCAGGTGGTCGAGCCTGGCCGGGCCGAACTGCCCTGGCTTGGCCCGGCACTGACGCTTCTGCCTGAATGACGGTGGCACGCAAACTCCGGCGATGATGATGCACTTTTACTGCGCAGGCCTGCGCCAACGGGCAAGCGCGCGCCCACCGATTCGCGAAATGAAGGGCGCCGATTTCGAATTTCCGAATTCTGCAGGCCGCCAATCGCGTGCTGAAAGCGGCGCAGAAGGGTCGCTCTGCGCGCCTCTGGGCCAAAACCCGGGCCAAAGTCGCAGTTCGGGCTGGCCCTGAGCGTTTCCCTCGCCCATTCTGCCCCGACCAAGAAACTGAAATGGGAGGACTGAACATGACCCAACCGATCCGACTGCGCCTGCACGGGTTCGTCGCCGGGGCCGCACTGGCCCTTGCACCCGTCGCTGCCAGCGCCGAGCAATTCATCAACATCCTGACCGGCGGCACCTCGGGCGTCTATTACCCGATCGGCGTGGCGCTTTCCAAAATCTACGGCGACGGGATCGATGGCGCGCGCACGCAGGTGCAATCCACAAAGGCCTCGGTCGAGAACCTGAACCTTCTGCAGCAAGGCAAGGGCGAGATTGCGCTGGCCTTGGGTGACAGCGTGAAATTTGCCTGGGAAGGCAACGCCGATGCAGGCTTTGCCCAGCCGCTCGACAAGCTGCGCGCCATCGGTGCGGCCTATCCGAACTTTGTGCAGATCGCGGCCTCTGCCGATAGCGGGGTCGTCACGCTGGCCGATCTGAACGGCAAAAGCCTGTCGGTCGGTGCGCCGAAATCGGGAACCGAACTGAACGCCCGCGCCATCCTCGGTGCTGCGGGGATGAGCTATGACAGCCTGTCGAAGACCGAATACCTGCCCTTCGCGGAATCTGTTGAACTGATGAAGAACCGCCAGCTTGACGCCACGCTGCAATCGGCGGGGCTTGGCGTGGCCTCGATCAAGGATCTCGCCACATCCGTTCCGACAGTGATCGTGGCGATCCCGGCGGATGTGGTGGCAGCCCTCGGCGCGCCCTATCAGGCCGCGACGATCCCGGCGGGCACGTATGAGGGGCAAACGGCGGATGTGCCGACGGCTGCCGTGCCGAACTTCTTTGTCACCAGCATCGATGTGCCGGAAGAGACGGTCTACCAGATGACAAAGCTTCTGTACGAAAGCCTGCCGGAGCTTGTGGCCGCACACGCCGCCGCCAAGCGCATCACCGTGGAAGGCGCGATCCAGGGCCTGCCCCTGCCGCTGCACCCCGGCGCCGAGCGCTACTTCAAGGAAAAGGGCCTGATGTAAGGTCGCCCGACACGGGGCCATGCGCGTGCGGGGGCAACCCCGCGCGCGCATTTTGGTGAGGGGGGCACATGACGGACAAACCAGAGACGGGGCATGACCCGCTGTCAGCGGGCTTTCCTCAGGGCACCGAAGGACGCGTTCTTTTCTGGATCGCGGTTCTTTTTTCCACCGTTCAGATCGCCATCGCCGCCCATGTGATCGACATGGCCAGCCAGATCGCCCGCGCACTGCATGTGGCGTTCCTGATGCTTTTGGGCTTTCCGTTGCTGGCGCTGGCGCGCGGGGCAGGGCGCCCGTTGCGTGCGTTGGCTTGGGGAATGGCGGTCGTGGCGGTCGGCGTTGCCGCCTACCAGTGGTGGGAATACGTGCCGCTTCTTCTGCGTGCGGGCGATCCCTTGCCGCGCGATATCGTGGTCGGCACGCTTCTGATCGCGCTGACCTTCGCAGCCGCCTGGGCCATGATGGGGCCTGCATTGCCGATCATCGCGGGCGTCTTCCTTGGTTACTGCCTGTTTGGCGAATACCTGCCCTCGCCGCTCAATCACCGCGGCTATGATTTTGCCCAGGTGATCGACCACATGGCCTATGGCACCGAGGGCATCTACGGCATTCCCACCTACGTCTCCTCCACCTTCATCTTCCTCTTCATCCTCTTCGGCGCGTTCCTCGAAAAAGCCGGGATGATCCGCCTGTTCACCGATGTCAGCCTTGGCCTTGTCGGGCACCGCATGGGCGGCCCGGCCAAGGTGTCGGTCCTGTCGTCGGG
The DNA here is from genome assembly GCA_038251625.1 of Rhodobacterales bacterium. Taxonomy (GTDB): domain Bacteria; phylum Pseudomonadota; class Alphaproteobacteria; order Rhodobacterales; family Rhodobacteraceae; genus JBBQXK01. Next base: position 5,693 of record JBBSBE010000009.1, on the reverse strand, counting down.
CCTTATGGGTACGATCTCGGGCTCTGGCGTCGCCAATGTCGTGACGACCGGGCAGTTTACCATCCCCCTTATGAAGAGCTTCGGCTATCGCCCGGCGTTTGCGGGCGGGGTCGAGGCCACGGCCTCCATGGGGGGCCAGATCATGCCGCCCGTCATGGGCGCCGTCGCCTTCATCATGGCCGAGACACTTGGCGTTGAATATATCGAGGTCGTGCGCGCCGCGATCCTGCCCGCCATCCTCTATTTCGCCGCCGCCTTCTGGATGGTCCATCTCGAGGCCGGTCGGATGAACCTGCGCGGCCTGTCGCCCGCCGAACTGCCATCGCCCCGCGCGGCCCTTGCCAGGGGATGGTACCTCATCCTGCCGCTGGCCGTGCTCGTCTACCTGCTCTTTTCCGGCTACACGCCGCTTTTCGCCGGCACGGTCGGGCTCGCGCTGACCACGCTCCTGATCCTCGGCGCATCGGTCGCCCTCGGCCTGCCGCAGGGGGTGATCCGCACGGTCTTCTGGATCGGCCTCGGCCTTGTTGCAGGCGCGTTCTTCGAGTTCGGCATCTGGGTGGTGCTGGGGGCCATCGCGCTTTTGATTGCGGCGAACCTTGTGGTGCAGGGCGGGCGAGAGACGCTGATCGCCTGCCGCGACGCGCTGGCCGACGGCGCGCGTACGGCGCTGCCCGTGGGCCTTGCCTGTGCCCTTGTCGGCATCATCATCGGCACGATGACCCTGACGGGCGCCGCCAACACCTTCGGGCAATTCATCGTGGGTGTGGGCGAGAAAAGCCTCTTTCTCTCGCTTGTCCTTACCATGTTCACCTGCATCCTTCTGGGCATGGGGATTCCCACGATCCCCAACTACATCATCACATCGTCCATCGCGGGGCCCGCCCTGCTGGAACTTGGGGTGCCCCTGATCGTCAGCCACATGTTCGTCTTCTATTTCGGCATTCTGGCTGACCTCACGCCCCCGGTGGCGCTGGCCTGCTTTGCCGCGGCCCCCATCGCCAAGGAAAGCGGCCTGCGCATCTCGATCCAGGCCGTCAAGATCGCGGCGGCGGGCTTCGTGATCCCCTATATGGCGGTCTATGCCCCGGCACTGATGCTGCAACCGGGCGGGCCCTTGGCCGCCGCCATCGGCTTCATCCCGGCGGTGATCTGGATCACCTTCAAGGTGGTGCTGGCCATCGGCCTTTGGGGCGCCGCCGTCATCGGCTGGTTGCGCCGCCCGCTGGTTGCGTGGGAACGCGCGCTGGCCGTGGCTGCTGCGGGCGCGATGGTGGCCGCGCATCCCTGGTCCGATGCCGTAGGCCTTTGCCTTGCCGTGGCCTTCGCCGCCATGATCCTGCGCCGCCGCCCGGCAATGGCATGACCGCCTGCCTTGCGGCCGGCGCGTTGGTCCTGACGCTCGTCACACCCGCCTTCACGCTCGAGTGGCAGCATTCGGTGGAAAAGACCGGCTGGCGCGAAAGCTGGATCGTGGGGCCGGGTGGCCTTCGCCTGACAGAAGCCGCCGTCAAGGGGTCGGGTGCGGGGATGGACCCGGGGACGGGCGCACGCCTTCTGGATGGCTGGTGGGTCTGGGCGCCGGACCTTCCCCCGCAAGCAAAGCTGACGCTGGCAGGATCGGGGGCCACCAACGGCGGCTGGACACTTTGCGCCGATGGCGCCTGCCACGCGCTGCCCGAAACCGGCGCGCCGCTGACGCTCGCACCCTGCGACTAGCGGCCCCCTGCGACCAGCGATCCTAGGCGCCTTTCAGGCGCCGCAGCCACCCAAGGCTGGCATCGGTATCCCCTGCAGGCCGGTATTCCGCGCCTACGGGCGCCGTCCATCCCATCGCATCAATCGCGGAAAAGACCGCATCATAGTCTACCTCGCCATGATCCGGCGCGCCCCGGTCGGGGACGGCGGCGAACTGGATATGTCCGATGACCGGCCCCAGGTCGGCAAGCTGCGCGATCACGTCCCCGCCCATGCGCCCCACATGGTAGCAGTCGAACATCAGCCGCAGGTTCGGCGCAGCCACCTCGGCGATCAGACCCCGCGCCTGATCGGTGGTCTGCAGGAAATACCCCGGCGCGTCGTACGGGTTCAGGGGCTCGATCAGGATGCCGATGTCGTGCCCGGCCGCCAGCGCACAGGCATGGCGCAGGTTGTCCGCAAAGACCTGCCGCGCGTCCTCCCCCGTGCTGCGCCCCGCCATCACATGCACGTGGCGCGCGCCCACCGCGGCGGCATAATCCACCGCCTGCGCGATGGATCCGCGCGCCTCGGCCTCGCGCCCCGGCAGGGCGCAAAGGCCGTTCTCGCCACCAGCCACATCGCCGCGCACCGTGTTGATCCCCATCAGCGGCAAGCCTGTTTCCCGCAGCGCCGCGCGCAAATCGTGTACGGGTGTGTCATACGGCCAATGGCACTCGACCGCATCGAACCCTGCCGCCGCCGCGGCACGCACGGCATCGGGCAAGGGCCGGTCAGCCCAAAGAAACCCGAGGTTTGCCGAAAACTGCATCTGCCTACCCGTTTCCAACGCCACCCCTAATCCGCCGCCGCCAGCAGCCGTTCCTTCAGGCGCGGCGCCGCGAAATCCAGAAACGCGCGGTGCTTCAGCGGCAGCGCACCTTGAACGTCAAACACCAGACTGACCGGCACCGCAGCAGGCTCGAACGACTGCAGCACGGTTGCAAGCAGGCCAGAGCCGCGCGCCGCTGCAATCTGGTAAGACAGAACCCGCGTCAGACCAAGCCCGGAAATCGCCGCATCGATCGCGGCCTCCGCCGTATTGACCGTCAGGCGCGACCGGACGGATACGGCTTTCTCTGCCCCTTCTGCGTGGAACACCCAGCGGTCCACCGGCCCAAGGCCCGAGAACGTCACGCAGTGATGCCGCGCCAGATCGCCCGGTTCGGCCGGCGTGCCATGGGCCGCCAGATAGGCGGGGCTCGCGCAGACCACGCGCCGCACAGCACCCAACCGGATGGCCTTGAGGCTGCTGTCCGGCAGGGCACCTATGCGGAATGCAAGATCCACGTGATCGTCCTGCAGATGCAGCAGCCGGTCAGCCAGCATCAGGCGGATGTCGATATCAGGGTAGGCGGTCAGGAAATCCGTCACCACGGGCAGCACGTGCAAGCGCCCGAAGACAAGCGGCGCCGTGATCGTCAACTCGCCCCGCGCTGCCGCGAATGCGCCAGAGGCGGCCTCTTCCGCCTCGGCCACGGCGCCAAGGATCCGTTTGCACGCGGCCACATAGGCCAGCCCCGCTTCCGTCAGTGTCACGCGACGGTTGGACCGCAGCAAAAGCCGCGCGCCGATATGCGCTTCCAGATCCGCAATCTTCCGGCTGACCGTCGTCAGCGGCACGCCCAGCTTCCGCCCTGCGGCCGACAAGTTGCCTTCGTCCACCACGTGCAGCAGTACGGTCATGGCATCCAGCCGGTCCATCGGAATCATCCTTCTGAAATCCGGAAGATCACTTCCCGATAACACCAGATACACACGAATTCTGAAAGGGCCTATCCCTGTTTCACCGCGCCATCCCGGCCCGACCGCAAACAGGAAAATGACATGACCCGCATCGCCACCCCCGCCACCGTTGCCGACGCCCCCGCCGCCGCGCAGCCCCTTCTGGAAGCCGTCCGCAAGCAGTTGGGCAGCGTGCCCAACCTCTTCCGCGTCGTCTCGAACAGCCCCGCAGCGCTGGAGGGCTACCTTGGCCTGTCTGCCGCATTGGGCAAAGGCGCACTGCCCGCCGCAACGCGCGAACGTATCGCCCTTGCCGTGGCCGAGATCAACGGCTGCGCCTACTGCCTTTCGGCGCACAGCTACCTTGGCAAGACCTTTGCCAAGCTCGATGAGGCCGAGATCCATGCCAACCGCACGGGCCACTCCAACGACGCAAAGGCCGACGCCGCCGTGCGCTTTGCCGCAAGCGTGACGAACGCCCGTGGTCACATCGGCGACAGCGATCTGCGCGCCGTGAAAGAGGCGGGCTACGACGACGCACAGATTGTCGAGATCGTGCTGCATGTCGCCCTCAATACCTGGACGAACTACATGAACGAAGTGGCGCAGACCGTGATCGATTTTCCCGTCGCGAAGGCACTTGCCGCCTGACGCACCTCCACAAATCCCCAAACAGCGCACCGCCCACCCCCGGGCGGTGCCAGAGCCGGAGCCCCGCCATGCCACGCCCCCCCTTGCCACCCTTCACCGCCGAAACCGCCGCCCAGAAGGCCCGTATGGCCGAAGATGCGTGGAACACCCGCGATCCCGCCCGCGTGGCGCTGGCCTACACGCCCGACAGCCAGTGGCGGAACCGGTCCGATTTCCTGACGGGTCGCGCCGAGATCGAGGCGTTCCTCACCCGCAAATGGGCGCGCGAGCAGGATTATCGCCTGATCAAAGAGGTCTGGGCCTTCGAAGGCGCCCGTATTGCCGTTCGGTTTGCCTATGAATGGCACGACGCCGACGGCCAATGGTTTCGCAGTTACGGCAACGAAAACTGGCAATTCGACGCGGACGGCCTGATGGAGCGTCGGTTGGCCAGCATCAACGATCTAGCCATCCCATCAGCCGAGCGCAGGTTTCACTGGCCGCCGGGCCGCCGCCCCGACGATCATCCCGGCCTTGGCGATCTTGGTCTTTAGGAGGGCGAAAGATGACCTATTCCAGCGACATTGCCTTTACCCCCACGGTCAAGGCCATCCAAAGCCGCAAGGGTTCGCGCCGCGCCTATGCCAATCAGGAAGAGGCGGGGGGATGGCGCACCACGATCGACGATGACCTGAAGGGGTTTATCGAGGCGCAAACCAGCGTCTTTCTCGCCACCGCCAACGCCGGGGGGCAGCCCTACATCCAGCATCGCGGCGGCCCGCCCGGCTTCTTGCGGGTCGTGGATGGCCACACGCTTGGCTTTGTCGATTTCGCCGGAAACCGCCAGTTCATCACCTCGGGCAATCTGGCCGACAATCCCAAGGCCTATCTTTTCCTGATCGACTATACCCGTCGCCAGCGGATCAAGATCTGGGGCACCGCGCGGGTGATGGAAGGCGACGCCGACCTGACCGCCCGCCTGATGCCGGGGGATTACAAGGCCAGAGCCGAACAGGTGATCCTCTTCACCGTCGCGGCCTGGGATGCCAACTGCCCGCAACACATCCCCCAGCGGTTCGAGGCGGCCGATGTCGCCAAGGCCCTCGCCGCAAGGGACGACCGGATCGCGGCGCTGGAGGCAGAGTTGGCACGGCTGCGGGGCATCGTGTAACCGTCGCCGCGCACCGGATCAGACGTGCCGGCCCGAGACGTGGATAGCCGCCGCCTCGGCCGCTTCTGCACATGCGTCCCTGATGGCTGCGCCGCGCACAAGGGCCGCAGCCAACGTGCCGATGAAGCAATCCCCGGCGCCATGGCTGCGGGCATCCTCCACCTTGCGGGCAGGCAAGGCAAACTGCCCCCCCTCCGGCATCTGCGCGGCCAACCCGTGCGCCCCCGCCGTCACCACGACGCATCCGAAGGATGCACCAAGCCGCTCGGCCGCCAGACCGGCGCTGCCAAGGTCGTCAACCGCCCCTGCGCCCATCATCTGGGCCTCGACCGCGTTCACCACCAGAATATCCACCAGCCCCGCCAAGGCGGGCGGAAGCGGGCGATAGGGGGCCGCGTTCAGAACCGTTCGGATGCCACGCTCGCGCGCC